>JBNJGS010000079.1:0-3765 GCA_051747965.1 Bacteroidota bacterium | reverse complement strand
CGCAACCTGGCAGGTCAACATGATTCGAAGGTATAGCTTAGCTATAGCAAATTATTTTGTCCCGGTAGGGACAGAGCGGTTTCCGCTCTCGATAAGCCTGACAGCAGTGGCCTTACTTATCCTCCGGGCTCTATCCGGAGGAGGAGGTGCCGTCAGAATGACCCACAAAGTGGGTCAAATGTGAATAGCCCCGGGTGGCTACCCGGGGGTACCGCAACAGAAATATATGGTTTTTGGCATGTATTTTTGCATTGCTCCGCTGCAAAATATCATGCCAAAAACGGACAACACCTTATGCTATCACACCCCGGGTTTCGGATGATACATCCTAACCCGGGGCTATTCACATTTGACCCGTCAGTGACGGGTCAGGTATATTACCTTTAGAACAGATGTCTTATGCGGTGCGACCTGCAGGGTCGTATCCACCGCTGCTGCACAAATTTCACGCAACATGTAAACAGTATTAACAAACTGCCCCCTGTCCCGGTAGGGACAGAGCGGTTTCCGCTCTCGATAAGCCTGACAGCAGTGGCCTTACTTATCCTCCGGGCTCTATCCGGAGGAGGAGGTGCCGTCAGACTGCTTTGTTTTTTGCTTTTGTTATTTTATTCATACTCGCTTTAGTACGTATTTCCAAAATTTAATCATCTGATTATCTGCTGCTTAATTATTCGGTTTTTTTTAATTGATTCTTAATGTTATTTTTGCCAACAAATCGATAATACGTTTTGCAATTACTGGCACATGAGATCAAAGCAAACAACAATAAAGAAATCTGTGACGATGCAGGGAATTGGCCTTCACACCGGGGCTGCAGTTGAACTCACCATGAAACCTGCTCCGGCAGATCACTGGTATAAATTCAAGCGCACCGACATTGAAGGAGGGCCTGTTATTGAGGCAATCGCAGATAATGTCACAGATACTTCCAGAGGTACAAGCATTACCAAAAACGACATACGTATCAGCACGATAGAACATTTGCTGGCTGCAGCCTATGGTCTGGGCATAGACAATGTTCTCTTCGAGCTTAACGGCCCTGAGGTACCCATACTTGACGGCAGTTCCAGGCATTGGGTAGAGGCTTTACAGGAAGCAGGTACTGAATATCTTGAAGAAGACAGATTTGTATTTGAATTCAGGGAAAAACAGGAATTCAAACTTGAGGAAAAAAACATTGAAATTACTTTATATCCTGACAACAAATTCCGTCTGAATGTTCTGGTTGATTATGAATCAACCGAGCTGGTCAACCAGTTTGCCAGCATGGATGATCTGGAGGATTTTTCAAAAGAAGTTGCACCCAGCCGCACTTTTGCTTTTTTGAGTGAGCTGGAACCTCTGTTTAAAGCCGGCCTGATTAAAGGAGGTGATCTTGACAATGCCATTGTGCTTGTTGATAAAGTATATTCAGAGGAAGAATTCCAGCGTTTGGCCAATTTATTTAACAAACCGGACATTAAGGTGAAAACCCACGGTGTGCTCAACAATCTGGATTTGCATTTTATCAATGAACCGGCACGTCACAAAATGCTCGACATTGTCGGTGATCTGGCACTTGTAGGCTACCGCATCAAAGGCAATGTTATTGCCAAGCGGCCGGGCCATCATGCCAATACAGAAATGGCCAAAACCCTGCGTAAGCATATCATCAAAGAATTGCGCAAGCCAAATATTCCCGCATACAATCCGGATGAAAAACCACTGTACGACAGCAACGATATAAAAAATATATTGCCGCATCGCTCCCCGTTTTTATTTGTTGACAAGGTATTGAATTTAACCGAAAAAGAAGTTGTCGGCATCAAAAACGTTACACTTGACGAACCGTTTTTTGTTGGTCACTTTCCTGCCGAACCTGTGATGCCCGGGGTTTTACAAATCGAAGCCATGGCACAGGTAGGTGGCATTCTTGTACTGAATACGGTACCCGATCCTGAAAATTATCTTACATTTTTCATGAAAATTGATAAGGTAAAATTCAGAAAACAAGTCATTCCCGGTGATACCCTGATTATGAAGATGGTATTGCTTCAGCCGATCCGGCGCGGCATTGCTTATATGAAAGGAGAAGCTTTTGTCGGAGAAAAACTTGTCTGTGAAGCTGAACTGACTGCTCAAATTGTAAAAAACAAATAAGATGAATCAACCCTTGTCATACGTACATCCGGACGCAAAGATTGCTTCAAATGTTGTCATTGAACCTTTTGTCAACATCAATAAAAATGTTGAAATCGGCGAAGGTTGCTGGATAGGCCCCAATGCCACCATCATGGAAAATGTAAAAATCGGCAAAAACTGCAAGATTTTCCCGGGTGCTGTCATAGGTGCCATACCCCAGGACCTGAAATACCGGGGCGAAGAAACTTATGTTGAAATCGGAGACAACAATACCATACGGGAATTTGTCACCGTAAACAGGGGTACTGCCGCCAAACAAGTAACAAAAATCGGCAACGACAACCTGATCATGGCCTATTCTCATATTGCGCATGACTGTGTGCTGGGCAGCAGAATCATCATGGCCAATGCCGTACAACTGGCCGGTGAAGTTCAGGTTGACGACTGGGCGATTATTTCAGGTACAGCTGCTGTTCATCAGTTTGTACACATTGGCGCACACTCTATTATAGCCGGAGGTTCACTTGTGGGTAAAGATGTTCCTCCCTACACCAAAGCCGGACGATATCCCCTGACCTTTACCGGAGTTAACTCCATCGGCCTGAGACGACGCAATTTCAGCAATGAAAAAATCAACGAAATTCAGGAAATATACCGCAAGCTATTCAACAACGGCATGAACAGAAGTCAGGCCATTGACTATATCGAGGCAGAAATGCATGCCACAAAAGAACGCGATGAAATCATCCTTTTCGTCAGAAATTCAAAACGTGGTATCATCAAAGGTTATTTTGAAAAATAATATGTCCACAACAGGGTAGTTGTCAATTTTCTGTTTTTTCTTCACCGCTTAGTGGATTCCATCCCTGTGCCTGTAATGGTATTTCATTGCCGTTGCGTGCTACCAGCATATATCCCTGGCTTTCCGGCACCATGTGCCCGATGATTGAAATTCCAGGGATTGACGGAATCTTTTCATGCTCTGACAGCGGCACTGTAAACAAGAGCTCATAATCCTCTCCCCCATTCAGGGCAGCAATGCCGGGATCCATATTGAACTCTTCGGCAACTTTGCGTGTTTCAATGCCAATGGGAATTTTATCTTCATACAGGCGGCATCCCAGTCCGGACTGTTTGGCAATATGTAAAATATCAGAAGATAAACCATCGGATATATCAATCATGGCCGAAGGTGTAATGCCATTGTCAGCAAGAAGGCCGGTTACATCTTTGCGGGCTTCTGGTTTCAGTTGCCGCTCCAGTACATAGGGATACTGATTCAGTTTTGGCTGTATCCGGGGATCTTTCATAAAAATTTTCTTCTCCCTTTCCAGCAATTGCAAACCCAGATAGGCAGCACCCAGGTCTCCGGAAACACATATCAGCTCCTTGTTTTTTGCTGTACTGCGTTTAACAGCCTTTCCTTTTTCTACCGATCCGATGGCTGTGATGCTGATTGCTACACCGGTGAGAGAACTGGTTGTATCTCCACCCACAATATCCACATGATGTATTCTGCATGCTTCTTTCATTCCGGCATACAAATCATCCAGGGCCTGCAGAGAAAATTTTGATGAAATGGCAATGGAAACAATCACCTGCTCAGGCTTCCCGTTCATGGCATAAATATCGCTCAAATTG
>JBNJGS010000078.1:0-12083 GCA_051747965.1 Bacteroidota bacterium | reverse complement strand
ATACCGAGGTCAGCTCCCTGTCCGAAACTGCCGGAAATATCTTTGCCGCATTGTCCAGCTTTATCCAATAGCGTTTGTTTTCCATAATTGCTCTTTACCAAAACAAAGGTAAGGTTTTTTTATGGGCATAGGGCAAGCTCATCTGTCCATTATTATTGATTTGGATACAAAATGTTCCCATGATTTGTTTCTGAGATAAAACAAATGTCTGGTCAGAACACAACCCATAGCAAAACAGCCGGTCAGGAGATGATTATTTCACAATATTGATTCTGAAGACAGCGGTGCCGTCTTTTGTTTGCAGTTTCAAAATATGCAGACCGGAAAGATGTGCCGGAATTATGCCGGAGATATCCTGATGCGATGAGAGTTGCAGGTTTTTCTTTATAATTACTCTTCCCGACAAATCATACAGACTTACACTTGCTTTCCCATGGTATTCCGTATCCAGATACAGTGCATTGGAAACATTGGTGGGATAAAGATTGAACCCGTTCTGAATATTTTCTTCTGAGATGGCAGTGGGGGTTCTTAACTCAATATCATCGATATACATGGCATTGCCGCCACGGTTCAGGGCTTCAAATTTCAGGCGTACACTTTCTGCTTCATCAAACAAACCATCCGAGAGGATAAAACTTTCGCTGCGCCACTCATCTGTTTCCGGACGCCAGGTTCCCCAGGGATTTTGCCATGAGGCTGTGTGCAGTTGCTTGCCACCTTTGTAGTACTGTAATATCCAGTTTTCCCCGCAGTTTTCTGATACATAAACTTTCAGAACATCTGTATCGTTTTCGTCACTTTGAGAATAGGCAATTTTGAATGCAGCCTCAAGTGGAAATTGCAGGGAATCCACTTTGATTGCAGGTGTTACAAATGCATTACTTACCCCCTGCCTTTCATCTTGCAGGTAGGTGAACATGGCGTAATCACCGGAATAGGCTGCCTGATTCTGCCTTTCCCAGCCGGTATCGCCATTGGTTATGGTGTAAAAGTTTTTTGCTACATCACTGTCTCCGGGATAATCAGAGGATTCAAGCTGTTCGTAATAGGGGAGATCATAACCATCGGCAGCATTGTTAATGCTGATTGCATTGGCAGTTTGTTTTGTGTCTGTGCCGGCCGGATTGGTAACAACCAGCTCTACAGGATATTCACCGGCTGTTTCATATACAATCAAAGGATTTCTTTCATCGGAAAATTCCGGTGTGCCGCCGGGAAATGTCCATTGACGTGAGCTGATGCTGTCGGTACCGTAGGTGAGATCGGTAAACTGTACAGCAATCCCTTCACATCCGTGAGTTACGTCGTAGGAAAAATCGGCACTCGCTTCACAAATGTCTGCAGATGCCGGATCCAGTGTGCCTGTTGCAATCAGATTGGATTCTGTCCACAGGTTGTTCCGTCCATTGATTGAACTGTTGAGAATTGAACGCATCATTTCTCCCTGTCCGTGGGTAAACATATGCGTGCAATAGGAATAATCCATATAGTTTTGTACGTTATCCGGACTGCCACAGGTTGCTGCATTCAGCGCACATGTGGAATGTCCTATGGTATTGGGTGTGTCTTCAATGCCGTCGTCAATATCACAGTTGGATGCCAGGCCGGGATCATTGGTGCTTCCCCAGGGGTGTGGGAGATTGAGCCAGTGCCCGACTTCATGGGTTAATGTGCGGCTGCGGCCCTGACTTCCTGTACCGATGGAACCTACATAGGAATGATTTACCACGATACCGTCCCTGCCATCTCCTACAGAACCCGGATAATAGGCATATCCTGCCGCACCACTGTCAATGTTGCGCACTACCCATACATTCAGATAACTTGCCATTGGCCAGCCGGGAGCTATTTCTTTGACATTTTCACCTGCACTGTTGGTTGCATAGGATACTGTGCGTGTCACCCCGTTGCTGCAATTTCCCCAGGGATCTTTCCCGGCAAGCCTGAATTCTATTTCGGAATCGGTAGCCAGGCTCTTGAATCCATCAACAATATTGCTTGTATCAGGATTCATCTTACGGTAATCTTCATTCATGATCCTGACAACATCTTCAACCTGCTCATAGGAAATGTTTTCCGTACCGTAATCATGCACAACATGAAATACAACGGGAATGACATAAACCTGTTCGCGGTCGGATTTGCTTTCTGTATATTGCTCTATATGCCTGGCCAGTGCAGCACGTCTTGCCCTGGCTTCAGGATTGTTTTCCAGTGCCTTGCGGTTCATTTCCGGAGTGTTACAACGGAATTCTTCCTGAGCCTGTGATTGTATTGAAATGCCCAGAAAAATCAAGGCAACGAGAAGTATGTTCTTCATAAAAACTTATTTTATCTGAAACAAAATTAAGGAAAAATAGTTGACGACCGTCAAAAATCTGACAGTTTCAACGGATGGTGATGATACAGTTTTCTGTTATTTGGTGACCTGACCTTTGATGCTCAGTATGACAGGCTTTTCCGTGACGTTGTTATATACTTTGATTGTTTTGGAAAAATTGCCGGTTCTGCGTGTATCATATTTTATTTCAATTTCCCTGCTTTCTCCTGCCGGGATAGGCTTCCGGGGCCATTTGGCAGCAGCACAGCCACAGGATGTCTGAACATTCGTCAGAATCAGGGTTTCGGAGCCTTCGTTGGTCAGTGTGAAAGTACAGGTGCCGTTAGATTTTCTCTTTATCTTGCCATAATCATGTACCTTTTTGTCAAAACTTATCTGTGGACCGGATTTTTCCGTGCTTTCTTCATTTGTCTGTGTAAAGCCTGTCATTGCAATCAATCCTGTCAGAAGGATGATAATTATCTTTTTCATTGTCATGTTGTTGGTGTTTTTATTGTCAATATCATACAAATATTCTGCCAAAGCTTCATTGCTCTTCATCAATTCCTTTCTCCCTGCCTGATAAGTCAAAATCCCATGTGAGATTGACAGCAAATGCATAATCAGATGCAAGTTGTATGCCTTTATAATGCTGATACAAGGGGATGTCAGCAAGGACAGAAATGTTTAGTTTTTGGAAAAATGTGTAATTGATCTGAGGGCAAAAGAAAATGACATCGCTGCCCGAGTTTTTTACTTTTTGCCAGTCATTGTATTCCAGTTGACCCTGACCCAGGTAATCCTGTGTGCGGATTTGGTTCTGCCATTTGTGCTCATGACGAATTTGAGCTATGGCTGTCCAGTTTTCTGTCAGCCAGGACAAGGCCGGAGGCATATGGATATGCTTTGTGATAAATACGGATGTGTTAAGTGAGTTGCCAAAGTTGAATTGCCTGAGATCAAAATAACCATCAATCGTGTTGAAATTGTGCTCATATTTTGTGGTCAAAAAATAACGCAAACCGGAAAATGGCTTTTCTTTAATGATATACAGTTCCGCTATGGCACCATAATTTCCCAGACATGATTGTACATCAGGATGATTTGCTATGGTGATTGTGGAGGTTTCCAGTCTTTGTTCTTCATCGCGCATTGGGATTTTCCCACCAAGGCCTCCCGTGATTTCCACCCGACTGGCCGGGTTGTGATAAAATGCATATTTGGCTGAAATTACAGTGTTTGTCAATCCGTAACCAGTGACCGGCGTGGCAAAAGCTTTTGTCTTGTTGAGGAAATAACCGGTGCTCGTTTCCAGGGTCAGATTATCAGTCACTCCGTAAGAAAGCAGCATGGACATATAATTGTAAACAGCATATTCCGCAGTGATATGTCCGTCATCAACAGACAATTCATTCCCCTTAAAATACTTCCCGGAGTATGCATGTTTGTAAAAAGAGCCCAGCCGAAACATTCCTTTTTCCATAACGCCCATATTGGCATTTCCGCCAATGGGATTTCCTGTTGATGAGAAACACTGAGCCAGGGCTGCGTTTGATAATACAGAAATGCAAAATATTACAGCAATGATGTGTTTCATAATTATTCAGTAATTACAATTGTGTCTGTTTTTGTGATTTCATCCTCACCTGCTGTTATGGTACAGATAACCTGTTTGATTCCTGTACTAACGCAAGGATCAGCATAAAAATAAATTTCTGAATCCTTTCCATCAACCGGCAGCAGGGGAGCATTGCTGTTTGTTTTCCAGGTATATTTCAGTCCTTTTCCTGATGCAAGCGCGATCACCCTTGTTGTATCCATATAGTTCAATGTGTCTTTTTCAGAATACAAATCATCAAAACTTTCCAGATAGGCATCTGTTGTAGTGTCATCCTCATCGCCATCGTTTTTTTCACAGGCACTGAAGAAAATTCCCATCATTATAAAGCATAAAAGCCATGTGTTTTTCATAATATTTTAATTTTTTGTTATCATTCCGTTTCTTACAAATTCCTTCTAATCTTTTACACAACGTACTGAAAATCCGTAGGTTTTGGGAAATGTATTCCAGCGTCCCACGTTATCATCGCCGGAACGCAGACATCGTCTCCAGGCATTGTGGGTTCCATATTCGGATGCGGTGTAGGGATATTCGTAACTGCCCAAAAGTGAGTAGCTTCCAGTGGATGAGCTTCGGCCTGATAATAGACCTTCAAATCCGGATGAGCCGCCTTGTTTCATCATTTCTCCCACAGGGGATCCACGCCATGTGTTGGCCATATCTGCCTGCATGGCTGTCATTCCCAGTGCAATTTCCAGTTCCTTGTATTCTTCATCAGTAGGTACATGCCACCCGGGTGGACAAATGCCCTGATGGTTGTTGCCGATGATGGAGGCGCATTCAGAAGTTTCACATGAATCCGGTATTTGTAACATCTCAGTCCACTGATACAGCCCGCCATAAGTGTCGCAATTGTCACTGTTGTCGTTGTAGCAAAACTTTTCTATGCTCCCGTTGTCCGATTGCCCGTCACTGCCGTTTACCTGTGTGCCGATGTTGATGTTTTCTGCCATCCAGCATTCTCCCCCGATACTTACTGTGGCATAGCTTTGTCCGTCGCGGGGGTCAATCAAATCATTACCACAGACAAATGGTGCCTGAAAACTGATTTCTACACTGTCACTGCTGCTTCCGCATGATGTGGTGATTGTCCATTCAAGCTGGTATGCAGTGCCGGCTGTTCCTGAAAAGCTGCTTGCCGGATTTGTTGGTTCTGCAATATTCCCTCCGGCACCGGAGACAACGCTCCATGAGCCGTTGCCCTCAGCCGGGGTATTGCCTTCCAGGGTAGTGCTTGTACCTGCAAGATTCGTTTGGTCAGAGCCTGCGTTGGCTTCTGTCGGGAGAGGGTTTACAGTAACAGACAGTGGAATGTTGGTTCCGCCGCTGCCGCAAGCATTTTGCGGCGTTACCGAAATGCTTCCGGATTCAGAGCCTTCCTGAAAGTCAAGTAATATGCTGGTGTTGCCCGCTCCATTGCTGATAACAGTACCTGGCGGTATGTTCCAGTTGTATGTGTCTGCATTTGTTACCGGCTCCAGGCTGTATGCTACCTCTGCATCTCCCTCGCAAACTGTGGCAGGTCCGGTAATGGGCCCCGCATCACCCGGAAGGGATATCACATCCACAAAAATGCTGTCAGGTTCCGAATTGCCACAGGCATTGCTGGTGTACAATGTGTAATAGCCGCTATCACTTAACTGAGCCGGACTGATGACCGGATTTTGTTCCTCACTTACAAAATTGTCCGGACCACTCCAGTGTGGCTGAGCACCTCCCGTATTGCTGGCATACAGCTCTATTTCCCCGCCTTCACATGCCGGGGAATTTGAACCGGGGTCGGGTTGGGGAGGAGGCATGCAGGTGCCACATATCTCATACCAGGCTCCGGCTTTAAAAACATTGATGCATTCACTCGTGGTGTTGAAAATCATCAAACCGGTGGCGGGATTGTTTATGGCATCCCGCTGTGCTTCTGTCATCCGTGGTGGCAAAAAACCTTTGCTTGTGGATGATATGTCAAGAGCAGCACTGCCATCAGGCTGACTTGTGCCTATTCCCACGTTGCCGGAGTCGTAAAAAATTCCGTTGGCCCCGGCTGTCCAGAATCCGGACCCGTTTCCGCTGCTGCCTGCATGCATGGCGTATGGTACGCTCAAAAGCCGGCTGCTGCCCATTTCAGTGTAATCTGTGCCTCCTGTGCTGTCAATCTCCACTTTTAACCACTTGGGAATCCCATTGTCCCAGGAAATATCGGAAAAATCCCAGGTGCTGCTGCCTTCACCCAGATTCAGGTTAACCAGGCCAAAAGAATTGGTTTCCGTCATATGATTCTCCTGATAAATATAATCGCCGTTCTCAGAATTTTCAAGAATGGAAAGCCGTATCCTGATATCCTGGCTGCTGATTGGATGTCCCTCTGAATCGCGTATGACTGCCTGATATTTGATGGCCTCAGGTACCTGAGATAAACCCGGCAGCGGGAACAAAAGTATCAGGAGAATTATGTGTGGATAGAACTTTTTCATGGCCTTATGATGAGTTTTTTATTTATGATCTTGTCATCTTTACATATAATTTTCACAATATAACTGCCGGAGCTGATATCTTCCACAGAAATAACAATTTCTCCTTTATCCGGTACTGCCGCTTGTTTTATGATTTGTCCGGTGCTGCTGCTGATTATGCTGATGCTTTGGATGCCTGATTCTGACGTGTTTATTCGTACATTTTCACGGGCAGGATTGGGATAAAGGCGGAGCTCCTGCAGACCGGATGTTGGGGTAGGTTTTTTGCTGCTGCTGTCTCCGGGGCCACAAAATACGCAACGCACATAATTGGGCGTATACAGAAAACCCGAGCAGTTCTCCCAGTAACCGTCAGATACCCTGGCCGGCCAGCGTTTAACTTCATATACCTTAAAAAGGGAACATGTCCACAGATATTTGTCTTCGGATGTGCCGCGATAGGCTTCATCAAATCCATTGTTTAATCCTTCTTCATCATTAAAATGTCCGACTTCTGCATCTGTGGGCAATCGCCAGCCCCTGCCGTAATGGCTTACACAGTATGACTGATTGCTGCCGGTGTCAAGCTGTTGCTGAGAGTGTTTCGAGTCCGTTCCCGTGCCTTTGATATCGCCGGCATTGACCAGTTCTTCACCTTCCCATAATTCATATATCCCCGAAAACGGTGGATCTTCCGGCCACGCAAGGGTGGAATCCGGTGCGGATATTGTTGCCGGACAAGTGTCAGAGTAGCACCAGCCAGCGTTTAATGATAAGGCTGTAGCATAATTCATCGAGTTTTCCGACAGGGGGCTGACAAACATGTTCACCCGGTCAAAACTGCTTCCGGTAAATGTTTGCGCATCCCACTGAAATGCAGTGTCAGAAGCTGTTCCATGGCTGCCATATCCGTAAAGAAAAAGGCTGTCCCTGTAGTTTCCGTTGGGCGTGTCTGTCAGGTCGGGAATAAGAATGTATTGCTGGAAACCATATTGCTCCGTGGAATGATCGTAAGTATAAACATGATTGCCGCCATTGATGGTCACTTCTCCATGGGTTTCGCTTTCTGAGATATAGGCAGCATTTCCGTGTGGATAGTCAGTCTGGCTGCTGACATAACCGCAGGAAACAGCAATCAGAAGCATACCTGTCAATACCGCTTTTATTTCAGAAAGCATACAAGCAAATGTACTGCATTCCTGATGAAAATAAAAATATTATGTAACATATGTTCATAATAAGCAGGCCTTTCTTCATTCAGGCAGATAGTTGAAAATAAATTATTAATTTTGTTGCCTATGGGAAACGGAGAATTACATTTGATACCCAACCGTATCAGTGATGACAGCAATGAAGATGATATTCCTTTATCTTTATACAGAAAGATACATGAATTAAAATACTGGGTGGTTGAGAATCTTAAGGCAACACGCCGGTATTTGAAAAGTCTGGATAAGCGCATTGATATTGATGCCATGCATTTCCTTGAGATGAATAAACGGGTTGATTCATCCGAAAGTCTGGAGGCATTAAGCTGGCTCAGGGCGGGGCATGATGTTGGCATCATGTCGGATGCAGGCCTGCCCGGTATAGCTGATCCGGGCAATGAGCTGATTCTGAAAGCGCATCAGGAAAATATCGCTGTTGTACCACATGCCGGTTCTTCATCCATCTTGCTTGGTTTGATTGCTTCCGGCCTGAATGGACAGCGTTTCATGTTTCACGGCTATTTGCCTGTGAAAGCCCATGAACGCAAACGTGCATTGCAGGAAATAGAAAAGCAAAGCAGCCGGCAAAAGGCATCGCAGATTTTTATGGAAACCCCCTATCGCAATGATGCCGTGTTTGCAACGATGATGGAGTCACTTTCCGGCAATACCTGGCTCTGTGTGGCCTGTGATATTGATGCCGGTGATGCATTTTTGCGTACCCTGCGGGTGAAAACCTGGCGGGCTGCACCCAATCCAGTATTACATAAACGTCCTGCCGTTTTTATTGTGCAGGCATTTGACGAAAATTAACAGGAAATTGATGAATACCAAGGCAGTACGAATCATACAAGTTGTTTTGCTGATTACCCTCAGCGCCTTATTGTTTTTGTTTACACCTGCACGACAGAACAAAACTCTGACTACACCTGCCGGGCATGATGTCAGCTTTCTTGAAGAGCAGTTTGATGGAAGAATCCGTATCTCTCAGGACAGCAGTCAGCAAATCTGTACCATTCTTACCGGTGAAGGGCCGGTTGGCTATGTTTTGTACAGTTCTGATCTGGAGGAACAAACCACCGGATTTGCCAGTCCGCTGAATTTTGCAGTTGTGCTGAACGAAGACATGGAAATTATGCAGGTTGAGCTATTGTCATATGGTGATGAAACTCCTTCCTATATTGCATGGTTGGAGCGGGAGGATTTCTTTGAGCAATGGAACGGAATGAAACCCGCCGAAGTCCTGGAAGAAGAACCCGATGTAATCTCCGGCGCAACCCTGAGTTGCGTTGCAGTAAGTAAAGACCTGAATCAGCTCCTGGCCGGCCTATCGGATTTTGAGGAGGTGCATCGCAAATCACGAACCAGCTGGGTATTGAAAAACCTTGCAGCACTCTTGTTTTTGGTTTTTGCCCTGCTGCATTTCTTTTATCCAAAAAAACTCCGGAAAACGCGCTGGATTTTGCTGCTCAGCTCTGTTCTAGTGCTTGGTGTCTGGTGTGGATATTTCCTTTCCATTGCATTACTTTACGGCTGGCTGATGCACGGCTTTGTGCTGGAAATGCAGGTTGTATTGCTTACCATTTTTGTCATTTCCGTGAGTTTGCCTTTATTTACCAGCCGGTCATTTTATTGTACATATGTATGCCCTTTTGGTGCCGCTCAGGAACTTATTGGAAAAATACCACGCAGAAAAAAGGAATTGCCTGCTTCTGTAAAACGTTTTTTCCGCTGGTTCAGGCCGATTGCGTTTTTTGCAATTGTCCTGCTTACCCTTGCGGGAATAAGCCTGCCATTGAGTGATCTCGAACCCTTTTCGGTGTTCCGGATTCAGGCGGCATCACTGGCCGTAATCATCCTGGCTGCCATTATGCTGATTTTGTCAGCTTTCATTACCAAACCCTGGTGCCGGTATTTTTGTCCTACCGGGATGATGCTCGATTTGTTAAGAAAACCCATTGTTAAAACCAAAAAAAGAAAATAAAACATGGCTGAAAATACCTACCTGAAATTTATCCACGAAAGAAAATCCGTACGAAACTTTACCACTGGTGATGTAGATGATGAAAGCCTTGAAAAAATGGTCAGGGCCGGTATGGCAGCTCCTACTGCACGAAATATGCAGGCCTGGGAGTTTCTTGTGATTAAAGATAAGGATATCCTGGAGGACCTGAGCGAAAAGCTACCGTATGCCAAAATGCTGAAGAATGTCCCCGCTGCTATAGTGGTATTGGGCGATACGTCCATTGAATCCCCCTCAGGGCACTCATACTGGTTGCAGGATACCTGTGCTGCTACGGAAAATATTCTCCTTGCTGCAGAGGCACTGGGTTTTGGTGCTGTGTGGACAGCCTTATATCCCTATGAAGAGCGTATGGAACCTGTGATTGAAGCCTGCAATATTCCAAAACATCTGATACCACTCAATATCATCCCCATTGGGGTGCCGGATGGCAGTGACAAGCCAAAAGATAAATGGAATCCTGAAAAAATTCACTGGAACACATGGAAGAAAAAGTAAAACGCCTGTTTCTGGGAATCCCCCTGGATGAAAATCACCGATCCCACTGTCAGGAAGTTTCAGAAAAGAACAGTCATGTCAAAAATATCCGCTGGACGCCGGAAAACAACCTCCACATCACCAGTCTGTTTATCGGCGATACCCCGGAATCCCATATTCCTGAGCTGATCCGTAAAATAAGCCTGATTCTGGAAGGTTTTGAGCCATTTTCCCTCACAGCCGAACGCTTTGTGTTCATGCCTCCGCGAAAACCAAAAATGATCTGGTTGCGGTATCAAAAACATCCCGAATTTTCACGACTGAGCCTGCTGCTTGCTCAGGAAATTCTTGGCAAAGATCCCGATCACCCGCCAAAGCCTCATGTAACCCTTGCCAGATTCAAACGTGCACCAGCACAGAAAATCAGCTTCCCTGAAGTGGAGGCAGGCAGCATGGCCGTATCTGGCATAAGCCTTTATCAGTCTGAGTTAAAACCGGATGGCGCCAGGTACAAACGTATTGAATCCTTTTTGTTGAAATAAAAAAAAGCTGCCCGGAATGGACAGCTTTTGTAAAAATAAATCAATTTCTTACTGGTTTTGCTGTGGAGTTTGAACTTCTTTAGAAGGAGGTCCTTTATATTCAGCATTTCCTAATCCTAAAATTGGAATAAAAATCACTGGCAATAAAATTAAACCAACGGTAAAGCCAGCACTTTTGCCAAAGCTTAAAGAAACCGCATGCCACATTAAAATAATAATGACAAAATTCACGATCGGAATCAATAGCAAAAACCACCACCATTCAGGTTTTCCGCCAATTTGAAAAAGTACAACAACGTTGTGATTTGGAATAAGAGCGGCATAACCCGGCTTGCCTGCTTTTGTGAACATCTTCCAAAAAGCAACAAGCATTATTACGATTATTGCTACAATTAAAATAATTAAAAATCCCATAATGATTTAGTTTTAAGGTTAAATTTGTTTTGATTACATCACTAAAGTACATATTAATTTTTATTAAGCAAATTTTAACAAAATTAAGGCAATGACAATATGGCAAAAAGTGCTATGGCGCGGGTGACAAAATGGCCTTAAAGGTCGATGTGTAAGTACAAAATGGCAGAAAATCAGTGCTGGTACGTGCTTTGATATATTTTGGATGAAAATGAAAGTTTAACAAAAAAATTGGAGGAAAAACTATGATACCAATGATTAAAAGCACAAGCAACTATCTCCCAAGTATGTGGGATCAGTTCATGAAAGATTTTGAAAATATGGAAGAAAGAACATTTCAGCCGGCCATCAATGTGAAAGAAACCGGCAAGGATTATCAGGTAGAAGTTTCAGCTCCTGGTTTTGAGAAAAAAGATTTTGACATCGACGTGGACAACCATCGCCTGATCATCAGCTATGAGCACAAAGATGAAAAGGAGGAGAAATCTGATGACGAAAAGTATTATCGCCGTGAATTTGGTATGAGCAGCTTTACACGTACTTTTGAGCTGCCCGAAGATGCAAAGGAAGATGATATTCAGGCGAAATATGACAAAGGAATTTTGCTCATTGTCATCCCCAAAACATCACCCCGGGAAGATGTCAAAAAGAAAGTTTCTATCAAGTAAGTTGAAGTTTGATTGGTTTTGGTAAAATCAGGGAGAGGTGAAAGCCTCTCCTTTTTTGTTTCCTGATTTTGATTTCCCTCTCAACAAGTGTACCTTTGGAGCTACTGAATAATTCAATATAACATGTCTCAGAAGACTGATATCTATTTTCATGCAGGCCTGCCCCGCACAGCCTCTACCTTTCTGCAGCGAAAAGTGTTTCCTCAATTCAAGGGTATTGTTTTCGTAAAAAAGCACGATTTTAAAAAGCATGACCAGATCATTGAATCCGCCACGGAACCTATTCTGTTATCCACGGAAATTGATATTGGCAAAGGCAGGCCAAACGCAAACAAGTTGTTTGATTTTGCGGAAAAATAT
>JBNJGS010000077.1:0-12712 GCA_051747965.1 Bacteroidota bacterium | reverse complement strand
AGAATTCGTATAGCCATAGTATGGCCCCGGTTCTGCTTTTACGGTCATTCCCGACATGGTTGGTTCACCTGTATCAAAACTGTTGTTAGCGTTGGTATCTGCAAACACATGGCCGGTAAGCATATTGAGGCAGCCCTGATTGTGAGAAAAGTTGATGCCCCAGTGAAAAAGATATCCATCATCGGACATCCAGTAATCTGACACTGTCAGTGTCCACAAACCGTTAAGCGGACTTCCCACCAGATTGCTCAGTGGCTCTGAG
Organism: Bacteroidota bacterium; assembly: GCA_051747965.1. GTDB lineage: Bacteria > Bacteroidota > Bacteroidia > Bacteroidales > ML635J-15 > JAQIBY01. The sequence goes on along the minus strand of JBNJGS010000077.1, from coordinate 12,450 downwards.
CTAGTGTAGCTGCCTGGGGGAAGGGTTGCTACTGAATCACCTTCTTCTGTCCAGGTGCCGTATTCAGGGAAGGGTGTCCAGCAGTAATCATAACCCACACCGGGAACAGAATTATCCGGGCTGGCATCAATTGGTTCACCCAAATGGGTACCACCGCCTCCCTGTTCCTGGAGTGTCACGGTATTTCCATCGGGGGCGGTTATTGTAACAACAAGATCACCCAAAAAGGAATGCTCCATATTCACGCAAATGCTGATCAGTTCGCTTACATCATTCAGGGTTTCCCCGGCAGCATAACCGGTAACAAACAGGGTGCTGGTGTATGAAACACCATCGCCATCCGGGAGTGGAATGGTATCAGGTGAAGTATGGTAGTCCTTGACTTGAGAAAATGCATTCAGGCAAAAGAATGCCGCGATGAGAAAGAATAGTGGTTTTTTCATGATATGATTTTTTTTGTTTAATGTGATTGCTCTACATGGATAACGTTTTTACATGGCAAAGGGTTGCCTGCTTATCCAAAAAAATCATCATTTACACCAAAGGTACCGTATCGGGAGAAAAGGTAAAAAAAAACCGCTACATGATTGCAGCGGTTTTTCTGGAACAATTGTATTTATGCTTTGTATTGCAGCATTTCTTCATAATCAATTAGATAAATCTGCTGTGCATGTTTTGCGTTTTCAGCAATCGCGTGTGTCAAAAACAGGCGTGCAGAGTGATAATACGATTCATCACGAACAGCATCCCTTAGCAGGAGATAGGTCATGATGATGTTTCCTGCCATTTCTACCAGCCTGCGGGCATGGAAATCCACCAGGTCACTGTTTTCTTCCACTTTTTCATTTTCCTTGTTTACCCATTCCCATGCTTTTTCGTAATCTTTCTGAAGGGTCTTCAGTTGTACGATCTGTGCTTTAAATTGCTCGGGGTATTCCTCAGAGGCATAAGCTTCCATTTGCTTAACAAATACCCCGGTACTTACACCGCGGATGGCTGCTACTACCTGAAGTTGAGTGGTTCCTTCGTATATGTTGGTAATACGGGCATCCCGATAGATGCGCTCGATGGGGAAATCTTTCATATAACCTGCACCGCCGTGAATCTGTAATGAATCGTATGCGATTTCATTGCAATATTCACTGCCAAACATCTTGGCAAGTGGGGTGTAAACATCTGCCAGACGGTTGTAGGTTTTCATTTCCTTACGCTCTTCCGGTTCCAGTTTACGTTCGCCACTCAGGTGTGTATAGGATTTATACACATCCACAAAGCGGGTTGTTTCATACAGCAAACTGCGTATGGCATGCGTTTTGGCTTTCATGTTAGCCAGCATTTCATACACGGGAGGGAATTCGTTGATCACGGTACCGAACTGCATGCGCTCTGATGCGTATTTTTCTGCTTCACGCAAAGCTGCTTCTGCAAGGCCAACAGACTGAGCTGCAACACCCAGGCGGGCACCGTTCATCAGCGACATCACGTATTTGATAAGTCCCAGGCGGCGGTTACCAACCAGTTTGGCCGGTGCATTGTCAAATACCAGCTCGCATGTAGGTGATCCTTTGATCCCCAGTTTATTTTCAATTCGGCGCACTTTCATACCGCCATCGCTCTTATCATATACAAAAAGTGAAAGACCCCGGCCATCATGTGTGCCTTCTTCTGAGCGGGCAAGTACCAGCGCTATTTCTGCATCACCATTGGTAATAAAACGTTTTACCCCGTTGAGGTACCACTTGTCATCTTTTTCGTTGTATGTTGCTTTCAGTGCTACAGCCTGCAGGTCAGAGCCGGCATCCGGTTCTGTCAGATCCATACTGGCAGTATCGCCTTTATTGAAACGCGGCAGGAATTCCTGCTTGATTTCTTCGTCAGCAAATTCATTGATTGTTTCTGCGCAGTCCTGCAGGCCCCAGATGTTTGCAAAGCCGGCATCAGCTCTGGAAACAATTTCTGCAGCCATCACATAGGGAACCATAGAAAAGTTCAGTCCATCGTATTTGCGGGGCAGGGACATACCGATGACACCGGCCTGTGCCAGTTTGTCGTGGTTTTCCTGCGTGCCGCGGGCATAAAATACGCGGTCGCCTTTGTGCTGAGCGCCTTCCTGGTCCACGGATTCTGCATTTTCTGCAATTACATCACCACTGATCTCACCAACGATCTCCAGTACTTTCTCGTAGGAGTCCATGGCGTCTTCAAAATCAGCAGGGGCGTAGTCGTATTTGTCTGCGTCCTTATATCCGTCTTCCTTGATCCTGACGATCTTTTCCATCATCGGATGCTTGAAGTGGAATTTCAGATCTTTATTGTCATTATAAAAGTTTGCCATTGTTTTTAGTTTTAAATTTACTTGGTGTTTTTGTGATATGCTTCTATCATTTTGGGTATGATATCGTTGAGATCGCCGTGGATAACATAATCAGCCACCTCATTGATGGGAGCGTCTGCATCCGTGTTGATGGCGATGATCATGGCAGATTCCTTCATGCCGGCGGTGTGCTGGATCTGACCGGAAATGCCACAGGCAATATACAGTTTGGGGCGTACGGTAACGCCGGTTTGCCCGACTTGTCGCTCATGTGGAGCAAATCCTGCATCAACAGCTGCCCTGGATGCTGCAACTTCACCACCAAGGACATCTGCCAGTTCAAACAAACGATCGAAGTTTTCTTTTGATCCCACGCCATAACCACCGGAAATAATGATTGGAGCATTTTTGATATTGATCTTGCTCTCTTCAATATGGCGTTCAATGATCTCAACCACAAAGTCCTCATCATTCAGGATGGCAGAAGCATCAACTGTATTTTTGCTGCCTTTGTATGCCGGATCAAGAATTTCTTTTTTCATCACACCTTCACGTACGGTTGCCATTTGCGGACGATGATCCGGATTGATGATGGTAGCAATGATGTTCCCGCCAAATGCAGGACGTATCTGATACAGAAGGTTTTTGTATTCCGTATCGGTTTTCTTGACATAATGGTCACCGATAATAAGCTCGGTACAGTCGGCTGTAAGTCCGGATTCCAAAGCACTTGAAACCCGGGGACCCAAATCACGACCAGTGCTGCTTGCACCCAGGAGAACTATCTGTGGCTTTTCTTTTTTGAATACGTCAACAGCAATTTTGGTAAAAGGCAGGGTGAGATAATGTTTTAGTCGTTTATCTTCTGCAATATGAACTTTATCCACACCATAGGGGTAAAGCTCCTTTTCAATGTCCTTGAGTTTATCTCCGATTACCAGGGCTTCCAGTTTTACTCCGAGCTGTTCAGCAAGCTGTTTGCCTTTGGTCAGCAGCTCCAGAGATACATCGGCAGGTTTGCCCTGTTCGGTAAGTTCAATAATTACACATATATTGTTCATAGCATTTCAGTTTTTAACCAATGGTGTGATTTTCAATCATTTCTTTCATTAACTCACTGATCTCTTCATAGCTGTCGCCCATTCTCCTGGTTTCCTTTGCAGTAAATACCACATTTTCAATCTTCTTTACCTTGGTAGGACTACCTGAAAGACCGAGTTTTTCAGTATCAGCCTTAACTTCATTAACATCCCATTCCTTTATCTCAAGGTAAGGCTTTCTTTGAATCATGCTTTCGTAATCTCTGACTTCATTCTGAAGTTCAGAGATGGTACGGGCATGTTTGTATTTCATGGTGAGTTTTGCATGACGGGTTCTGCAATCAGGAGCAGAACCGGTTACTGTTACTACCATCGGGAGAGAAGATTTTACAAGCTCAATGCCATTTTCAAGACGTCGCTTGATTTCAATGCTTTTGTTGCTGATACTTGTGATTTCCTCGGCATAGGTGACTTGTGGCCATCCCAGCTTTTCAGCTACCTGCGGACCTACCTGAGCTGTGTCTCCATCAATGGCCTGACGTCCTGCAAGGATAATGTCAGGCTGGAGTTTCCTGGCTGCCATGGCAATGGCATAGGAAGTTGCCAGAGTATCGGAACCTGCAAATGACCTGTCTGTTAGTAGCACACCGCAATCCGCACCCCGGTACATAGCCTCCCGGATAATTTCTGCTGCACGGGGTGGACCCATGGTAAGCAGCGTTATGCTGGCATCATAATTATCTTTTATTCTCAAGGCCTGTTCAAGGGCATTGAGGTCTTCCGGATTGAAAATTGCCGGAAGGGCACCACGATTTACCGTGCCGTCTGCTTTCATTGCATCCTGACCTACATTTCTGGTGTCAGGTACTTGCTTTGCTAAAACAAGAATGTTCAGTTTCTTCATGCTTGTTAATATTCAAGTTTAAGATGCGAAAATAAAAAAAAAGACTGTCTTTCCGGCCTGAAACATTAAATATAAGAAGGAATAATTACCGGAATAAGTGCAAATCCTGTATTTATCACCATCAATGGCTGAATTCAAGCAAAATTCCTTAACTTTATCGGCAAATTTTATAATATGAAAATGCGTAATATTTTTTATCTGTTAGCAATACTGCTTGTGTTTACAGCTTGCGGCGATAATCAGCCAGAAGAAATTAAGTGGAAATCCATTGATCATGATAAATTTAAAATCAGCTTGCCTGAATTTATGGATGAAATGCAGGGGCTTAATGAATATGCTGTTATGGAATATGGGAATCGTGATGAAAATCTGTATTTGATCATTCTAAGAGATAAAAAGGAGGTTTTTCTGGATTTACTGTCACTTGAAGATTCCCTGATCAGTCAAACGGATGTGCATGATTATACCGGAAAAATCGCAGAAATGATGAAAGAAAATTCTGGTATTTCTGATTTCTCCGTGCTTGATACAAAAACAAAAAACGACTGGAGCACTGTATTTGCTGCATTTTCAGACAGAGTTGACGGTAAGGATTATTACTATCACCTGGGCATCACAGAGAGTGCTGATTACTTTTATCAGTTGATGTTTTTTACGCCTGTAACCAAAAAGAAAGAATTTATCCCTGTTATGGATAGCTCCATCCTCAGCTTTCAGCCGCACAGTCGTCTGGAATGATTTTTTCATAGTAAGGAAAGAATGATTTTGTCATTCCGGATAAATTTGCGTATTTTTACAGGGAAAACCAATTATTGTTCCTATGAAAACTCTTGTGAATTATGTGAAATTCCATGCTTTCCCGAAATTGCAGATCATTTTACTTGCATTGTTTTTGGGTATTTCCACTTCTTGCTCAGTGCAGTTTGTGCCGGATTATGAGAAAGAAATATCTGACGAAGTTACAAGCCTGATGAAAGATATCAATCTTTTTTACCTAAGGCTGATGGAAACACCGGAAAAGGAAAGAGACTATGATCCTTGCGTTGAATATTATATTGATATTCAGGCCGATTTGCATTCCCTTTATTACAAAAATAAAGTAAGACCGCTCAATGAGGAGAGCACAGAAAACTGTTTGATTGCTCTTGAAAAATGGAAAAAGTACAAAAATCGCCACAAAAATGACAATACCCTCAGCAATGCCAATATTGAACTGCAGAACCAGTACATGCAGGATATGCTTTATTATATCCTGGTGGCTGAAGAAGCAAAAAAAGACAAGTCAAAAGATAAAACCGATTAAAAATAACACCTATGCAACCTGAAACAATTGTAAAAAAAATGTTTGACGCCTTGATAGATAGTCTGGGTGAAGAATACGAACGTGCAGAACATGATGTGAATAATATTTTGAAAACCAAGGAAGCGAGGCTTAAAAATCTCAGTGAAAAACGGCTTAACGGGAGTATCAGCGAACAGGAGCTACATTCTTATCTTGAAGATGAAAAGGATATGCTCACAATGGAACTCAATACACTTCATGTGATTGGAAAAGCCTCAGCCCAGCGTGCTGTAAATGCCGCTCTGGATGTTTTTAATGATGGCATTGATAAAGCATTGAAAGCCTTGTAATATGTTGGTTGCTCTTAATTTACAGGAATGGACGGAGCTGTTGTCGGTTATTATGTGGCCCCTGGTTGTGATCGCGATACTTCTCATGTTTCGCAAATTTATTATTGCCGGCTTCAGCAAAGTGAAATCTTTTCGTGTCAGAGACATTGAAGCGGAGTTTTATGAAAGGGAAAAAGAGCTGACTGAAACGGAAATCATGCCATTGCAGGATGAAATCACAAGTCTGGAAAACCGGATTGAGGCGATGGAAAACAAGATAGATCATCATGAAGGATTGACACAGAAGCCAGGGGAAGAACAGTCAGAGAGTGAACTCAGAGAAACGCTCAAATCTGTTCTTGGAGAAGGCCCGTATCGCTGGCGGACTGTTAACAAACTGATGATGCTGAGTGGTGCAACTGCCCCTGAAGTAATAAAACTGCTGGAAAATGATCCGGATGTAATCCTTCAGCAAACAAGAGCCGGGAAACAAATTGCACGATTGAAATCGAGATAATATTTTACATTTGTACTTGTATGACACAAGATTATGAAGAACTCAATGCAGCCCGGATAGCTGCCAGGTATGTTAACAGCACACATCGTCATGTTTTCCTTACCGGGAAAGCAGGAACGGGCAAAACCACCTTTCTTAAACGGATACAACAGGATACCCACAAAACTGCAATCGTCGCAGCACCTACCGGTATAGCAGCCATAAATGCAGGAGGCGTGACACTGCACAGCCTGTTTCAATTGCCACTGGGTATTTTTTTGCCTTCTAACCGCAATCTTAATGCAGGGGAACTGGACACCGAAATCGCTACTCCCGCAAGTATCATGAAACATCTGAAACTCGGAAAAGTGAAGCGTCGCATGTTGCAGGAAATGGAACTGCTTATCATTGATGAGGTGAGTATGCTGCGTGCTGATATGTGCGATGCCATTGATACAGTCCTTAGGGTGGTCCGGCGCAAAAGAAATCTCCCCTTCGGAGGAGTACAGCTTTTGCTTATAGGAGACATGCAGCAATTGCCGCCTGTGGTGAGAAACCGGGAATGGGGATACCTGAGCCCGTATTACAAAAGCATGTATTTTTTTGATGCCAGGGTCTTTGAAAATAATAAACCGGTCTATATCGAACTGGAGAAAATTTACCGGCAACATGACCCGGAATTTATCCGTCTGCTTAACCACTTGCGGGATGATAGCCTGACACCTGAGGATATAAAATTGCTGAACAGGCATTACAAAAAGGATCTCAGTGCAGAAGAAAAAGAAGGTGCTGTTTCACTTACCACACATAACAGGCAGGCTGATGAACTGAACGTGCGAAAATTGAAAGAGCTGCCCGGAAAAAGCAAAATATTTACGGCAGATGTGGAGGGCGATTTTCCTGAAAGAAACTATCCGGTGGAAGAAAAACTGGAGCTCAAAACCGGTGCCCAGATTATGTTTGTGAAGAATGATTATTCGGGCAATCAGCGTTACTTTAACGGCAAAATAGGAAAAGTGGCCGGAATGGCGGCCGATGAAATCGTGGTGGAATTTCTTGACGGCAGTGAGCCGGTCATTCTGGAAACCTACAAATGGGAAAATAAAAGGTATAAACTCAATAAAAAGGCTGGTGAGATTGAGGAGAAAATCATAGGAAGCTTTGAACAGTACCCTGTAAAGCTTGCCTGGGCGATTACAGTACACAAAAGTCAGGGTCTGACATTTGATAAAGCCATTATTGATGTATCACGTGCCTTTGCTCCGGGTCAGGCATATGTTGCTCTTTCCCGGCTGCGTAGCCTGGATGGTCTCATGTTGTCACGTCCCATGCCTGAATACAGCCTGAAACCTGATGAGGCTCTTTCTGAATTTGCCCGTGCCAAAAGCGATGCCGGCTCCCTGAAGGAACGACTCAAAACTGAGGCATTTTACTATACCCGGTCATATCTTTTTTCTGCTTTCGATTTTGATGAATTGATCTTTCAAATGAGAAACCATCTGAAGACTTATGACAAAACAGAGAATCGATCGGAAAAGCAGAAACATAAAGGCTGGGCAGAAAAAATCTTGCCTGATTTGCTGAATATTCAGACAACAGGAAAGAAATTTCAGAAACAAATAGCCCGTCTGATGAAAGATGATGACAGTAGTAGCACTGAGGATCTGGTATATCTGAATAAGCGGGTAGGGGCCGCCTGTGATTATTTTGAGCCAGTGTTGAAGAAAATTGCCGGAAGTATCGCCGAAAAACGCAGTGAACTCGGGGGTATCAAAGGAGCCAAGCAATACCGCGGTGAACTGGAAGATATGGAAGGCTGGTTCATGAGTAAGCTGCGGCAATTGTTAAAAAGCACAATACTGATGAAATCGCTGATTGAAGATGAGGAACCGGATAAAGCAGCCATGGATGCAGGAAAAAGCAAACTGTACACCGAGCAACAAATGAAAGGGCGTAAATCATCAAAAAAGGAACAAAAAACAAAAGACGGGAAAAAAGGAAAATCTCCTAGCGTGGAGGTGAGCCTGGAATTGCATAAAGCAGGGAAAACCGCGGAACAAATCGCGGATGAGCGTGGACTGGCCATCAGTACCATCGAGGGACACCTTAGCCAGTGTGTTTCCAAAGGCCTGATTCCCGCCGGGGATTTTGTCGATCAGGATTGTATGGATGCGGTGGTGAAAGCCTATCATGAAACAGGAAGCCCTAAACTCAGCGATATTCGGGAAAACCTGGATCAGAAATACTCCTACAGTCAGCTTCGGTTCGCTTTGTCAGGGTATTTTGCAAAGCTGAAGGAGGAATAGGCCGGACCGCTTAAGCCTGTACAAGTAATGTGAAATGACAGATCATAATTGTTCTTCCCGCATCATTCTTTTTACCATTGCCGTGTTTTCCGGAGAAGTAAGCATTGTCAGCAAAGTGAAAGCAACAGGCAGAGAGGATGATGGTCCGGTAGATGTAATGATGTGTTTGTCACGTACCATGATTTCATCCTGTACTATAGCACCGGCCTGATCGAGTTGCCTGCGCCATTTCCCGCCGTCAAGGTCGTAAGTAGTGGCTGACCGCCCATAGAGTATCCCGGATTTTGCCAGAGGAATGGCTGCCACGCAGATTGCTGCTATGGGCTTTTTCTGCCTGTGAAAGTCCTTGATGAGCTGCTGAACACGTTCGTCTGCAGTGTCCTGTTGAAACCCTGCACTTTCAAACCCGCCGGGAATCGCCAGAGCATCAAAATCATCAACACAGACCTGTTCAAAAGATAACTCCGGCCTGACTATCAGGTTCCAGGTGCAGCGAATCTCCGGATGCAGGGCAGTGGTGATCATATCGACCGGTTCTTTACCAACTTCGCGACTCCAGCCGAAAACATCCGTGAAAGCACCTGCTTCAAAAGCCTCAAATCCTTGCCCCAAAAACAGAAGCACTCTTCTGCCGGGCTTTTCCGGTTTTTGATTCTTAACCACCATGTATATGTCTTTTGCTAAAAGGTCAACACCTTATCACTGTCCATTGTCCATTGAGCAAATTCTTTCATATTGCTCAACTCAACACCTCTGACAAAATCGAGTTTATCTATGCCGCGGGCTTCCGAACAGCCACCGCAGCTTTTAACCTTTACTCCTTTATTGATTAGCGATTTGAGCATTCTCTCTATATTGTAATAACCGTTTGGGGTTTTTTGGTTCGGAAGGCCGCAAAATACAGCATCCGCCAGGAGGAAAATGTTCACATTTACTTCATTTTCATGCTCCCTGAGCAAGGTGATGGCCATTCTCAAAGCATTGTATGCTTTCTCAGTGCCGTAGGGCGCATCGTTGATGATAATCAGAATGTTTTGCATAGATGTTTTTTTAATCAAATGTATCATTATCCTGCTGAATCAGGCTTTATTGAGGGATATTTTTTGAGAAAATGATGCAAATTTTTTGTTCGCTTTTGTATATCCTTCAAAATGGCATCCGCAGAAATACTTGCACCCGATACAGCATCAATTTCTTTTCCCAGTCGCAAACTGTCCTGGGCTTTGTATCCTTTGAACTGTTTTAACCACCAGCCAGCTGTGATCGCCGCACCATGGCTTGCATTGTACTCAGTGACTTTCACGAGCCGGATGCTTGCTGTATGATCAAAAACAATGAGATAAGTAAAATGTTCATATATCGCATTTTCATCACTTTTGTTGACGGAAGGTGAACAGCCGCCAGATCGACAGCTGTTTACCTTGCCTGTGTAAAGAAATAAAGGAAGGGTATTCTTTTCCGGCGATGTAATGCTGTAATATGCACCACTCACATTTGAGGCAGAATCTATCCGGGCTTTTTCCCACAAAAGCTCATCACTTTTTGTATGCTTTTTCAGATATTTAATTACCTGCCTGGGCAAAGATTCCGGCTTCTGCGGCATTGCCTGCAATCCGATCAGCAGACTTATGGAGATGAGAAGTGCTCTAAGCATAACTCGTGGTTTTAAAACATGACGCCTATTCCGGCATTAAGAACAGTGGAGTAACTTGCTGATCCGCTTTCTTTGATAAAGTCAGCATCAAGTTTGAAAACGGCACCTGAAACCGGTTTGTAATTGATCCCGGCTGTGAGTATCCTGCGCTCAAAATCCGGGTTTGCAGCTAAATCGCCTGATGTGCTGTTGTGCGTATTCAGATACTGAAATCTGAAAAACGGGATGAGCTCGCTTTCTGTGGAATTGACATGATGTAGTACATTATAACCTGCCTCGGCATACATGCCTGTCATGGTTTCACCAAGTTTGCTTCCTGTAAATTCATTGTATTGCTTCGTATTGTCAAGCATGCTGTAGTAAAACTGGGATTTGAATTGTAATGCTTTTATGGTATAGCGGATATCAAGTCCAAGCATGTTGGTGTGTATGCGGCTTGAGTCTGCCTGTTGAAGCGCTGCTTCATCGGATTTTTCAAGTCCGTCGTAAAGGCTTGTCTGGCTTTTGCCTGAATAAGCTGAAAGACCAAGATTTATTCCCCGCAGTCCGAAATATTCAACCCGTGCAGCAAGTGCTGGTGAGGTCATAAATGATTCAGCTCCTTTTTGTCTGCCTCCACGTAATCCACTGCTTCCACTGAATTGCGCCTCTCCATCATAACCGTTGAACCCGTTTACCAGGTACAACTGGTATTTTAAGCTTGCAGGTAAATACGTTCCGCTGAATCCTAATCCAATTTCCCGCCAGGTGCCGGGCACAATGTATTTATCCGTCAAGGGCCGTTCCACACTGAAAAATGTCGTGGGTTCATGGTACTCATTGATAATGCCCATTGGTATCAGCATCAAACCCGCCCTGAAATTGACAGCGGGGCTGATTGTGTGTTGAAGAAAAGCCTGCTCTACATATACCTCTTTTACATGCTCAAATTCCAGTTCTGAAACAAACTGTGTACGATCATTAAACTGATAACCGAATAGCATGACAAGCCTGTGTACATCAAGTCTGGCGTTTTGACTAATTTCGCTGTTTAAGGGCTGGTTGTAGTGAACTTCACCATACCCGCCAATAAGCAGATTGCCATTGGTTGACAGCAACTTTTCTGCACTGTTTTGAAACTGATTCGTGTTCTCCTGGGCAATCAGGCTTAATCCTGCTGCCATCATTACTGCTGTTATGAATACTCGTTTGATCATATTAATTGAATTTAGAATAAATAAAAATAATATCGGGACAAATATATTCCTTCTTTCCATATGATCTCATCCCTAAAAATAGGGATTCTGCGTGTTGATTAATAGTTTTGTAGGTCTTTGGTGTAATTGTGAGGCTTGCATGAGCATCAAAAAAAAGCGGAGCTCTGTGTTGAACTCCGCTTTGTGTATTGAATCTGATTCTTTATTGCTTGATAAATGATGTTGCAAATTGCCCGTCTGAGGTTTCTACAACAATCTGGTATTGTCCGGGTTTTAGCTGTTCAATTTGGATAATGGCAGATTTTGCATTTACTGCAGTTTCCTTTGTCACAATTTTTCCGGTCATATCTGTGATACACAGACTTTGTATGTTTCTGTCTGCGGATATGTTCAGACGGTTATGTGCCGGTACGGGGTATACGCTGATTTCCAGTGATGTTTTCTGATTACCAATGCTCACGAGTATATCGATGGTCTTATTCACATCATCAGCAGGATAATAATTTTCATTGCCGGTCTGGGATGCTGTAATTGTAGCAGTACCTGTTGAGAGAATTTCCAACTGATCGCCTGTGATGCTGATGATGTCTGTATCCGTAGTGCTGTAGGTAACCGTAAGACCTGATGTGGCACTTGCCGTTAAGGTAATGATGTCATTCTCAGCCAGACCAGTGAGATCCTGTGTCCATTCGATGCTTTGTGAGTCTTTCTCCACATTGACCTCCACAGTACCACTGACAGTGTTGTAATTCAGCATGTCATCCGGAGTGAAAGTGACGCCTGCCGTGTAAACACCTGCATCGGGTGTTGTAGCAGGAGAATCAAAGCTAAATGTGCCACTTACCGAAGTCGTACCACCGCTAAGGTCAGAGGCTGAAAGAGCATCTCCGTATGTAATATCCGATGCTGTGGGCCATTCGGTAACAGTT
>JBNJGS010000076.1:0-14137 GCA_051747965.1 Bacteroidota bacterium | reverse complement strand
TCTTAAAACGAACAGCCTTTTTTATTGCCTCAGCAAGCACACTAAGATGGATTACCCATACAGATTATCATATTTTGCAGTATGTACTGTGAGAATCCCTGTGCCGGACATTGCCAAAGATGGCCAAACAAAAATCAGGCACCAAAGATAAAATTGCAGCATTTTTCCTACCTTCGTAGCTGAAAATCCAAACACAAAAAAAGGATGCAATTCCGTGATATCATAGGACAACAAGAAATTAAGACCAATCTGGTTCAAACAATTAAAGACAACAGGATCAGTCATGCCCAATTGTTTTTTGGCCCTCCGGGTTCCGGGAAACTACCTTTGGCCATTGCTTTTGCCCAGTACATTTCATGTCAGAATCCGTCAGAAAACGATAGCTGTGGTGAATGTCCATCATGCAAAAAATTCAACAAGCTCATTCATCCGGATTTGCATTTTGTTTTTCCAGTTGTGAAATCCGGTTCCCGAAAGCCCATCAGCGATACCTACATTGATATATGGCGGGAAACACTCATAAACACACCCTATTTTTCGTATCAGCAATGGCTGGAAAAGCTGGAAAGCGAAAACAAGCAGGCCAGTATTTATCGCGACGAAGCCACAGAAATCATCAGAAAACTGAATTTAAAGACATATGAATCTGAATTTAAGTTCATGATTATATGGTTGCCTGAAAAAATGAATGTAACGGCAGCCAACAAATTGCTTAAAATGATTGAAGAGCCTCCGCCAAAGACGGTATTTTTGTTGATATCGGAGGACAGAAACAATGTACTGCCAACCATATTCTCGCGTACTACTCCGGTAAAGATTCCCGCCATTCATTCAGAGGAACTTGCCCGGTGGATAAGCGAAACATATCAGACAGAAGCCACAGAAGCAGCCAACATAAGCCGCATGAGCAGGGGAAATCTGGCCGAAGCAAGAAATCATCTGGAGGCCAGTCAGGCAAGACTGGAACATCTCGATGGCATAAAGCAATGGCTGAGTGTTATGGTAAAAAAAGACATCACCGGTTGTATAGAATGGTCCGAAAACATGGCTGTTCAGGGAAGAGAAAAACAAAAAGGTTTTTTGCAGTATGCATTGCGGTTTTTCCGGGAAATGCTGATGTTGCGCACCAAAAACAAAAGTCTGAGTTTTCTGCTCACCCAGGAAAAGGAACTGGCCTCAAGAATAAGCCCACATATCAATCTGAAAAAAATATTTTCAGTACAGGAAGAAATTGAACAGGCCTACCATCATATCGAAAGAAACGGCACACCAAAAATTGTCCTGCTCGATTTAAGTTTTAATCTAATTCGTCTGATCCAAAAATAAGTATTAACTTTGACCTTAATTTGCAACCCGAAAGTGATAGTAAGATGACGAAAAGCAGAGAATTAGAACACGGATGCAGGGTTTGCGAGATTGATGAAAGTGCCAATGAATTTAATATATCTCACGGATGTTATAAGCTTGATGTATATGATTGGTTAAAAGATACTCCGCAGACACCACATCCATTTAAGATAGTAGAAATAAGATTTAAAAATACAAGAAAATCATATTTTGAAAACATCAATGAGTTGCCCTTGCGTATCGGCGATGTTGTTGCAGTAGAAGGCTCTCCGGGTCACGATATCGGGATAGTCTCCCTAACCGGTGAACTGGTAAAAAATCAGCTACATAAAAACAACATCAGCCTGAATACCGAATTCAAAAAGGTGTACAGAAAAGCCAAGCCGGCAGACATTACCAAATGGAAGCAAGCTGTTGAGCTTGAATTACCCACCATGCTGCGTACCCGGGAAATGATAAAAAACCTGGGGCTGGATATGAAACTCGGTGACGTTGAGTTTCAGGGAGATAAAACCAAGGCCATTTTTTATTACATTGCTGATGAGCGCGTTGATTTCAGAGAGCTGATTAAAATTATGGCTGATGAGTTCCGTATCCGTGTAGAAATGAAACAAATCGGTGCCAGACAGGAAGCCGGGAGACTTGGAGGAATTGGTCCATGCGGCAGGGAATTGTGCTGCACAACCTGGTTATCCAATTTTAAATCTGCCACCACACATGCTGCACGGGCTCAGGAGCTATCACCCAACCCCCAGAAACTTGCCGGACAGTGTGGTAAACTGAAATGCTGCATTAATTACGAATTGCCCGTCTATCAGTATGAAAGAAGAAAATTCCCAAATGGGCATCTGGAACTTAAAACCAAACTTGGCACAGCACGGCATGTCAAAAATGATATCCATAAGCATCTGATGTACTATGAAATGTTTGTTGATAACTCTCCTGTGTTAACTGCAGTACCTATCAAGCGTGTCAAAGAAATCATTGAGCTTAACAAGCAGGGGATCGAAGTGGAGGAGCTCACTGATAAGATTGAAGTTAGAGTAAAATCAGAACAGAATATTGATTATGCAAGCAATCTCAATCAGGATAGCATAAACCGATTCGAAAAATCAAAAAAACCAAAAGGAAAACGACCCAATTCCAACAAGAAACGTCGTGTAAAGAAGGGTCCGAATCCGAACAAAAACAAAGGAAATAAACCCAATAAAAATCAGAAAAAAAATGTCAGGAAATAAAGCAGTTTTTCTTACTTTTCTTCTGTCTGTCCTGCTCTTGCAGGCATGTGACAAAAACACCGTGTACAAGGAATATATTGATATTCCCGACAAAATCTGGGACAGATCCTTTCAACCGGAATTTGAATTTGATATTGAAGACAGCGAACAGGCATACAAGGTAGATGTACTGGTGCGCAACGCTAGCATGTATCCATATTCCAATGTCTGGATTTTTATTCACACTACTTCGCCAACGGGTAAAACCGATATCGATACCCTGGAATGTGTGCTTGCAGATCCATCAGGCAAATGGCTGGGTGACGGCATGGGAGACATCTGGGACAATGAAATTCCCTGGCTGGTAAATTACAAATTCGAACATACCGGCACGTACACCATCAAACTTGAACAGGCCATGCGCATGGAAAAGCTTCCGGGCATCATGGATGTAGGAATAGCAGTAGAAAAACCTGAACAAGAATAGCACATAGTGGCCAAGAACAAATTGAAGAGATTTCGGGAAAACAAAACATTCCCGCATCTAATACAACCCAATTACCTGGCGCTCGAAAACGACCAGGTGGATATGAAAGGGAAATGGAAACATTTTTTTGGCAACAACAATCCCATTATTCTTGAACTTGGCTGCGGAAAAGGCGAATACACAATCGGGCTGGCAGAAAGAAATCCGCAAAACAACTACATTGGCATAGACATCAAAGGAGCCCGGATCTGGCGGGGAGCAAAAACATCCTTTGAAAAAGGAATGAAAAACGTTGCATTCCTGAGAATCCGCATTGATTTTATTCACCACTGCTTTAGCCTGAATGAAGTGGATGAGATATGGTGCACCTTCTCAGACCCCCATCGCGAAAAACGCAAAGGCATCAACAAACGACTGACATCTCCCAAATTCCTCACCCGCTATCAGAAAATACTCAGGGATCAGGGCATCGTCCACCTTAAAACCGACGATCCGGTGCTGTATGCTTACACCATTGATGTCATTAACAAAAACAAACTGCCTGTAATACACAACATACCTGACATCTATGACGGTGACCACTCAGATGTTGTGCCTCCCATCAAAACACACTACGAAAGCATTTGGCTGGAAAAAGGCCGCACCATAAGATACATAAGCTTCAGGCTCCCAAAACAGAGTGATTTGCAAAATCCTAAAATCAATGAAAAACGCGAAGGATTCATCCAATAATGATTTTTTTCTCCGGATTTATGATGTTGTCAGGCAGATTCCGGAAGGCCGGGTATCAAGTTACGGCCATATTGCAAAATTTATCGGATCGCCACAGGCTGCACGCATGGTTGGATGGGCAATGAATAATTCCCATGGCAGCCAGCCACCTGTACCTGCCCACAGGGTTGTCAACCGCAACGGCATGCTTACCGGAAAACATCACTTCAGCGGTGCACATGTTATGGAAGATTTGCTCAGGAGCGAAGGCATTGAAGTAAAAAATGATCAGATCGTAAATTTTGAAAACATTGTTTGGGACCCTGCCAAACACCTGAAAAACATCAGCTCCTGACGAATCTCACCCAAACGAATGAACAATTCACCGAATCTTTGTTTAACTTTGTCACAGTTTACTGATTTTTTACGTTTTTAAATGTCATAACATATGCAACTTAATAAAGATAATGTAACCAAAGTACTTCAGGATGTCCTTTATCCCGGGAACGGTAAAAATGCTATCGAACTCGGCATGGTAGAAAACATCACAATCAATGGAAAATCTGTTTCATTCGATCTTGTATTTGAAAAAGACAATGACCCGTTCATTGCTTCAATGAAACAGGCGTGTGTGAAAATCCTGGAAGATGCATTTGGGCAGGACAATATTGATATCCGTGGCAACATTACAGCCAGGAGCAAAGCAATTACCAAAGAAGCAGAAATCAATACAGACAAAGCCAAAACAGGTGTCGATAAAGTAAAAAACATGATTGCCGTAGCCTCCGGGAAAGGTGGCGTTGGAAAATCAACTGTAGCGGTAAATCTGGCCATTTCTCTGGCTATGCACGGTTATAAAGTAGGCCTTCTGGATGCCGATATCTTTGGCCCAAGCATACCTAAAATGTTTGGTGTTGAAGATGAAAAGCCAAGCGGCAAAAAAGTGGATGGTAAAGACTGGATTCTGCCTTTTGAAAAATACGGCGTTAAAATGCTGTCTGTTGGTTTCTTTGTTGATAAGGATTCTGCCTTAGTCTGGCGTGGTGCCATGGCTACAAATGCACTCAAACAGCTCATCAACGATACCGAATGGGGTGAACTGGATTATCTGCTTTTCGATTTGCCTCCGGGAACCAGCGACATTCATCTGACACTGGTACAAAGCGTAGCCGTTACAGGTGCAATCATTGTCACGACGCCACAGGAAGTGGCCCTCGCTGATGCACGCAAAGGCATTGGGATGTTCAACACAAAAGGTATAGAAGTTCCCGTTGTCGGCATTGTGGAAAACATGTCATGGTTTACCCCCGAGGAACTTCCCGACAACAAGTACTACCTTTTTGGTAAAGAAGGCGGCAAAAAACTCTCACAGGAAACCAACATCCCGCTGCTGGGTCAGATACCCCTGGTACAAAGCATACGCGAAGGTGGCGATGAAGGCAAGCCCGCTGCCACCGACCTCAATTCCATCACCGGAAAAGCTTTCGAAGAGGCAGCCGTTGAAATGATGAAACAAATCGAGATAAGAAATAAAGAAAAACCTGCAACAAAGCGGGTTGAAATAACAAAAAAATAATCCCATGGAAGAAATTAAAGAAAAAATTAAAAAATCTATTGAAGAGGTCAGACCATACCTCCAGGCCGATGGCGGCGATATTTCCCTGGTTAATATCACCGATGATTACGTAGTGCAAGTAAAACTGCTGGGTGCCTGCGGATCCTGCCCTTTTAGCGTGCAAACACTAAAACTGGGAGTGGAAGAAAAACTCAAACAGGATGTACCTGAGGTGAAAGAAGTCGTCTCAGTATAAGCATACTGGCCGGTTCTGCATTATTTCAGAGCCGGCCTTTCATTGCCACAAGCAATGCGTGTACTCTATATCTCCTACGACGGCATGACCGATCCGCTCGGACAGTCCCAGGTAATTCCGTACCTGATTGAACTGAGTAAATCCGGCGTGGAATATCATGTAATAAGCGCAGAAAAATCCAACAACTATCAACAAAATAAGGCAGGCACCTCAGAACTGCTGGGCAAACACGATATCCACTGGCATCCGCTAAGCTACACAAAGAATCCCCCCGTACTCAGCACGTTAAAAGACATCAGCAGAATTCGCAAAACTGCTGCCCGACTGCAGGAAAAACATTCCTTTGATATTTGTCACTGCCGGTCGTACATCTCAGCTTTTGCCGGTTTGTCCCTGAAGAAAAAATTTGCTGTCCCTTTCCTATTTGATATGCGTGGGTTTTATCCCGATGAACGGGTTGACGGCGGATTGTGGAAACTCAGCAATCCTGTTTTCAGATTGGTGTACCGCTATTTCAAGCAAAAGGAAAGAGCTTTTCTGGCGCATGCCGATCATGTCATCAGCCTGACCGAAGCCGGAAAAGAAATAATGGTGAACCGGGATACCTGGAATGTTTCTGAAAATGATATCAGCGTAATCCCGTGCAGTGCAGACCTCGGACATTTTTCACCGGATAATCTTACGCCTGAATCGGTAGAAGCACTACGCAAAGAAACCGGCATAAAAAAGAATGATTTTGTTTTGTCCTATCTTGGTTCGCTGGGAACATGGTACATGACCGGAGAAATGCTGGATTTTTACGCAGAACTGATAAAGAAAAAACCAGGTGCCAAATTCCTCATCATTTCCCGCGATGATCCCGAAATCATTCTGCAACCCGCACGTGCCAAAGGCATTCCGACAGACAAAATCATCATCCGGCCGGCAAGCAGGCAGGAGGTTCCCGCAATGATAAGCCTCAGTAGCGTGACAATATTTTTCATCAAGCCTGTATTCTCCAAAAAAGCCTCCTCTCCTACCAAACTGGCTGAGGTATTGGGCATGGGTATCCCGGTAATCAGCAATGCAGGCGTTGGTGATGTGGATAAAATAGTTGGCAGACATGATGCCGGACTACTTGTTCAGGACATGCACCCCGGGTCATATCAAAAAACCATTGAACAACTGGATAATCTGATGCAAACCAGTCCCAAAAAACTAAGGCTACTTGCCACGAATTTGTTTTCTTTGGAGATGGCTTGCCAAACCTATATGAGTGTTTATAAGGGGATGATAAAATGAAAAGAAAAAAAATGCTTTGCATCGTTCAGCATCGTTATGACCGCAGCCCCGGCCAGCGATTTCGCATTGAGCAGTTTCTTCCCCATTTGAAGGACAATGGCTGGGATGTCACCTACAGCAATATCATTTCCGTAAAGGATGATACCGTGTTTTATGCTTCGGGTCGATACCTTGGAAAATTCCGCATAATGATGAAATCATGGTTTCACCGGCTGCGTGATTTGCGCCGTGCAAAAAATTACGACGCCATATTCATCTACCGCGAAGCCTTTATGCTGGGCAGTACCTTTTTTGAAAAACGCCTGGCAAAAAAAAACATACCAGTAATTTATGATTTTGATGACAGCATATGGCTCAACGATACGTCCATTGGCAATCAAAACCTGAGCTGGATTAAAAAGCCGCAAAAAACAGCAAAAATTTGCCGCTACGCCAGTGTGGTAACTACAGGAAACGACTATCTGGCCAGGTATGCCCGTCAGTTTAACAAGAATGTGAAGGTGTTCCCTACCGTGATAAATCCGGATTATCACCAGGCCTCCAACAAAAGCAGCAATGAAAAAATCTGCATCGGCTGGACAGGCACAGAGCCCACACTGAAACACTTTAACACGGCCCTTCCGGCTTTAAAACGGCTTTATAAAAAGTACGGAGATAAAATCAGTTTCCGGCTTATTGTAAACTTTTCATATGAATGTTCTGAACTGCCGATTGAGGTGATACATTGGAATAAATCCACGGAAATTCAGGACCTTTCTGCCATCAATATCGGCATAATGCCATTGCCTGACAACGAATGGACCCGTGGAAAATGCGGTTTTAAAGGCCTGCAGTATATGGCGCTGGAAATTCCAACCATTATGTCGCCCGTTGGCGTCAATTCTGATATTATTCAGGATGGGGAAAACGGATTTTTGGCAGGGAATGATGAGGAATGGTTTAACAAACTATCGCAACTTATTGAATCTGAAGAACTGAGAACAAAACTTGGCAAGGCCGGACGCGAAACTGTCAAAAAACACTATTCCCGGCATGCATGGCAGCAGGATTTTCTGAATTTCATGGATTCAATGGCATCCCAAGCTGACAAATCATAAATTTTTAACACTCCTAACCTTCTGTATTTCTGATGGTTTTTGGTTTTTAACATTTTTTTTCAAAAAAATATTTGGAAAGTACACCATTCATACCCTATATTTGACTGACCGTTCAGTCATTTTTTTAGCCTGATAATTTATGAGTACAATGAACACCCAAATGGAAGAAAAACGGCAGCGCATCATGGATGTGGCCCTGGAATTGTTTAGCGAAGAAGGCTATCATTCCGTGAGTATCAGCCGCATTGCAAAGCAGGCCGGAATGTCCAAAGGCAACACATACAATTATTTCAAAAGCAAACAGGACCTGCTGGTTCAATTGGTAATGGAAGGGTTGGATGAGCTTTTTCAGGAATTTGACCCCAACCATGACGGGGTACTTACCGAGGAAGAGTTTTACCATTTCATTGAGAAGTTGTTTGATAACATCAAGGCAAGGCAACCATTCTGGAAGCTGATGTTTTCCCTTCTGCTGCAGCCGCATATCCTTGAATTGCTGGAAAACGATCTGGAGCCAATCGGGGAGCGTAGTGTTGGCATTCTGAGTTCCTTTTTTGTCAATAATGGCAGCGAAGACCCTTATACTGACCTGCTGTTTTTTTCATCACTGACGAAAGGTGCCATCATGCAATATGTTTACAGTCCGGAGAGCATAGATATCGACAAGCTGAAAAACAAGATTATAAGCTATTATAAAAACGAATGCAATCACTAATTTAAAACCTTATTATCATGAAACACATTATCATTCCATTTGCATTGTTATTGCTGAGCCTTTTCGCGGGTGCTCAGGATGCAACCGAAATCGTTCGCAATGCCTACGAGAAAGTTAACGGCACATCCAGCTATGCAGAGATGACGATGAAAATTGTTCGTCCGGACTGGGACAGAAGCATTTCCATGAAGTCATGGAGCAAAGGCCTGAAATATTCCATGGTGTACATCACCGCACCTGCCCAGGAAAAAGGTCAGGTATTCATGAAGCGCGGGAATGAAATGTGGAACTGGCAGCCCAAAATCAACCGCATGGTAAAGCTTCCGCCATCAATGATGATGCAATCCTGGATGGGTTCGGATTTCACCAATGATGACCTGATCAATCAGGCATCGATTGTAAATGATTACGAGCATAAAATACTGGGAACTGAAGAAATGAACGGACAGAACTGCTACAAAATCCAGTTCACACCCGAGCCGAATGCGCCGGTAGTTTGGGGAAAGCTCATATCCTGGATTTCCAAAGATGGTTATCATATGTTCCGCACTGAATTTTATGATGAAGACGATTACCTGGTAAAAACCGAACTGGCCTCCGAAGTTAAAATGATGGACGGAGAAGAAATTACCACAAAATTCACCACGATTCCGGCCGATAAGGAAGGGCACAAGACGATCATGATCATGGAAGAAGTGGATTTTGACCATGAGATTGAGGACGGCTTTTTCAGCCAGATGAATATGAAGCGAATCAGGTGAAGGTGTTAGGGGTTAGGTGTTAGGGGTTAGGAGAGAAACTTTTCCTAATCCCTAACATCTAACTCCTAACTCCTATATCCTAAAACCTTATATTATGAACTACACAAAACTAGCATGGAGGAATATCTGGCGGAACCGCCGCAGGACACTGATTACCATTTCATCGGTTTTCTTTGCCTTGCTTTTGGCGATTCTTATGCGTGGCCTGCAACTGGGCACCTACGATCAGATGATTAAAAACTCAGTTGAACAATACAGTGGATATGTACAGATTCACCAGGACGGTTATCAGGATGAACAGATACTGAACAATGCATTTATGCCCAATGACAGCCTGAAAGAAGCTGTACTTGCACATGAAAACGTCAAAGACCTGCTGCCCCGGCTACGTACGTACTCACTGGCATCTGCTGAAAAACAAACAAAGGGTGCTCTCATTATCGGCGTGGATGCTGAGAAAGATAACAAGCTGACAAAGGTTAAGGAGAAGCTGGTAAAAGGTCGCATGCCGGAATCAGGGGAAAAAAGTGTTGTGTTGGCCGAAGAGCTGGCAAATTACCTGAAGCTTGGCATAGGCGATACGGCTGTCTTCATAGGACAGGGGTATCACGGCATAAGTGCTGCAGGCCTGTACCCGGTAGTGGGCATCATCTCCTACCCTGTGCCACAGTTAAACAACAGGCTGGCATACATGGATATAAAAACAGCCCAGCAATACCTGAGTATAGGAAACGGACTTACAGCCTGGATTGTCATGCTGGAGGATCAGGATAAATATAAGGAAACAACCAAAGAACTCAGAAACATCATTCCGGCTGATTATGAAGTGATGCACTGGGAAACCATGCAGCCGGGTGTTAAGCAGGGCATTGAGGCCGATAACAAAAGCGGTTTGATTATTCTGATGATACTGTACATTGTCATTGCCTTTGGCATTTTTGGTACGGTGCTGATGATGATAGCAGAACGCCGCAAGGAATTTTCGATTATGGTGGCGGTTGGCATGCAAAAAACCAGGCTGGCAAAGCTGGTTACCACAGAGACGCTGATGATTGTGGCTCTGGGCATTGTAAGTGCAGTAATTGTCAGCATTCCGTTTATTTGGTATCTACACCTCAATCCACTGACTTTCAGTGGTGAGATAGCCCACATGTTTGCCGAATACGGTATGGAACCCATTATGCCGGTGGCGTTTGAGCCAGCTTACTTCCTGGGACAAACCGGAGTGGTTCTTATTCTGACGCTGATTGCCGTTGCATGGCCATTGCTGTCAATTTTTAAACTTGATGTCACCAAATCCATTCGATAACGAAAAAAAATACAACTATGGAATTGATAAAAATAGCATGGAGAAACATCTGGCGGAGCAAAACCAGAAGCATGGTAGTCATCCTTGCGGTTACCTTTGGTATGCTGGGAGGCGGGTTTTCAACCGCAGTAATGCTGGGGGCCATTGACAGCCGGGTGGATAAAGCCATCAACAATGAATCTGCACATTTCCAGGTGCATCAGGACGGCTATCTGGAAAACCCCGAGCCGGGCATCTTCATGAGCGATATACAACCTCTGATCAGGAAAATAAAACAAAAAGAATATGTTTCCGGCGTGAGCAACAGGCTGCTTGTCAACGCCATGATGCAGAGCCCTCACAATACAAGCGGTGCCACTGTAAATGGGATCAATCCAGCACAGGAAAAACAGGTAAGCAGTCTGCATGAATGCCTTGTGGAAGGCACATATTTTAATGCTGATAAAAAAAATCAGATCGTCATCAGTAAACCAACTGCCGAAAAGCTCAGGTTGAATGTGCGCTCCAAAATGGTGCTCACCTTTCAGGACAAGGATGGCAACCTCACCGGGGGCGCATTTCGCATAGCCGGTATTTTCAAGACCAGCAACCCGGGTTTTGACGAAACGAATGTATTTGTGCTGCGCAAAGACCTGGAAGCCCTTACCGGTTTTTCAGAAGCCGAATCCCACGAACTTGCCGTCTTGTTTGAGGACAACGATGATCTGAAAGAACGCAGCGCAGAACTGAAGGAAATCACACCACAGAGACTTGATGCCAGAAACTGGAAAGAGCTCAATCCTGAACTTGGCATGATGAGCATGATGACGGAAAAATACCTGTCCTACCTGGTGGCCATCATATTGTTTGCCCTGGCATTTGGCATCATCAACACCATGCTCATGGCGATTCTGGAGCGTAAAAAAGAACTGGCCATGCTCAAGGCAATTGGGATGAACGAAGGTAAAATCCGAATCATGATTGTCTGGGAAACCTTGTTTTTGACAGCAATTGGCTCGATTGCCGGACTGCTGCTCAATCAGGTTCTGGTAGCATGGCTTGGCAAAGCAGGCATCAATCTGGCTGCCTTTTCTGAGGGAATGGAAGCATATGGCTTTGGTTCTGTAATATACCCATCCATCAATGGAATGTTCTATTTTCAGATTGTGGCTTTGGTAATTATCACAGCCCTTGTAGCATCCATTTTCCCAATCATACGAGCAAGTAAAATGAAACCCGCTGAAATCCTCAGCAGCAATTAATATTAACTGTGTAAAATCCATATATCATGAAAATCATTGAAACCAAAAATCTGCATAAAACATACAACAGCACCCAGGTACCGGTACATGCTGTTAACGGTATTGATCTGAGTATTGAACAAGGCGAATTTACCGCCATTGTTGGCCCGTCAGGTTCAGGAAAAACAACCTTGCTAAACCTCATTGGTGGACTTGACGACCCTACTGAAGGGGAAGTATTTGTCAACGATGTTAATATCGGCAACCTCTCCAACAAGGAGGTAATCGATTTCCGGCTGAAAAACATCGGCTTTGTTTTCCAGGCGTACAATCTGATTCCGGTGCTGACAGCCCGCGAAAATGTGGAATTCATCATGCAGATGCAAAAACGGAACAAGAAAGAGCGTGAAGCCAGAGCCATTGAAATGCTGGAATCGGTAGGACTTGGCGACCGGGTAAACAGCCGTCCGGCAAAGCTTTCAGGCGGGCAGCAGCAGCGGGTAGCAGTGGCCAGAGCGCTGGCATCCAAACCAAAATTTATTCTGGCGGATGAACCAACAGCCAACCTGGATTCCAAATCCACGGAAAATCTGCTAAACATTATGCACGAGCTAAACAAGAAAGAAAACATCACCTTTATCTTCTCCACCCACGATCAGCGGGTTGTCAATCAGGCACGGCGTGTTATTACCATTGAAGATGGAAAGATTAAAGAAGATAAAGAGCAATGATTGAATGAAGGCAGGATGTTGCAGCCCGGCGCCCGCCTGCCTGCCAATGAAAATTAACACGGGCGGGCAGGAAGGCTGATAGCTTGCCATCCCGGGCGGCTTTGTATTTTGCATCACCTGGCAGAGCGAGCGGAGTAAGCTCCTGACGGGGATAGCAAATACAGCCGCTCGGGATGGCAACTAAAAGCCGCAGACGGAAATGCTGCCCAAATAAAAACATTCGACCGTAATCGAAAGAATTCAATAATAATCAAAAGGATTCGACTGTAATCGAAATAAAATTGGAATTATGAAACGAATAAGCATCATCGGCATTTTGTTTTTACTCCTGAGCAGCAGCGGTTTTGCTCAGAAAAAATTCAGCATTGACGGCTATGTGAAATTTATGCAAACAGTCACCTTTCAGGATATTGACAGCCTGTGGTTTACTGACAACCTGATTCACAACCGTTTTGACCTTGCCTGGTATCCTACGGACTGGCTGAACGCTCATGTTTCTGTTCGTAACCGCATGTTTTACGGTGAGATGGTGACTTTCAGTCAGCCGCCATTCAATACGCTGTTGGGCGATGCTGCCTGGGATTACATGGGAGAAACCGGCAAAGACCGTGGATTTGCAGACATGTCATGGAATTACCTTGAAAGCGATTCCTATTTTTTCAACACCAATATTGACCGTGCATATATCAACATTCAGCAGGGAAACTGGGACATCACTGCCGGCCGGCATCGCATCAACTGGGGCCAGACCATGGTATGGAATCCCAACGATTTGTTCAATGCCTATTCATATTTTGATTTTGATTACGAAGAAAAACCCGGCAGCGATGCCATCCGGGCACAATATTACATTGATTACGCCTCCCGCATTGAAGTGGCTGCAGCCGTTAACCGGGATACCAATTACACGGCCGCAGCCCTGTACCAGTTCAACAAATTCCAATACGACATTCAGGTCCTGGCAGGGGTGTATAACAGTGAGGACGTAGTGGCCGGACTCGGCTGGTCGGGAAACCTGTGGAATGCCGGTTTCCGTGGTGAAGTGTCGTACTTCCGGCCAACGGAGCATTTTTCTGACAGCAGCGGCGTTCTGGCCGCAAGTGTGGGCGCAGATTACAGTTTTCCAAACTCTTTGTTTGTTCAGGCAGAAGTACTGTTTAATTCATCTGCCAGCAAGGATTACGACTTCAATCTGGCGCAGTATTATAACCAAAACATCAATGCCAAAAACCTTTCGCTCACCCGCTGGACAGGGTTTGCATCGCTCAGGTATCCGGTGACGCCATTGATTAACCTGGGATTTTCTGCCATGTACAGCCCGCAGGACAATTTTACGTATCTGGGGCCGTCAGCCACATTTTCCCTGGATGACAATTTTGCGGTTGATTTGAACATTCAGACCTTTTTCAGCGATATCCCCGACGATGAAGGCGGGAAAGGGACTTATGCG
>JBNJGS010000075.1:0-14321 GCA_051747965.1 Bacteroidota bacterium | reverse complement strand
CAGACAGGTGAACCTTACTTGTCCGGCAGGCAAGCCATGTGGGGAGGTGGTGCCCTGTTTTAAGGCGCAACGCGGCGGAAGCACGGAACATCGAATCCGGATAATCCCCCGGCAAGGATTTTTTTACCTGTGATTCATGGAAGTTGCCGCCAGAATTTTGTGATGATTAAATCATATTTTATATCGGGAAATTAAATCTCATCAAACAAACAATCTGCAGAAAATTTTGTATTTTGTGCTTTGGAAAAATCACAGAATGAAAAACACACTGCTATTTTTCATACTTACATGCTGCTTTGCTCTCACCGGCAATGCCCAGAACATGGATTTTGCAAAAATCACCGGTTTATCTCCTGAAATGGAGGAAACATCAGGCCTGCTTTGGCTTGATGGCGACCTGTGGACCCACAACGACTCCGGCAATCCGGCCGTTCTTTATAAAATTGATACAAGCTCAGGCTCCGTCAGTCACCGCTTGCACATCAAGCAGGTCCAAAATACAGACTGGGAAGACATTTGCGCCGACCAGCAATATGTATACATCGGAGATTTTGGCAACAACAACGGCAACCGAACAGATCTTTGTATCTACCGCATCGATAAATCCGGTCTTATCAATGAATCAGATTCAATTACAGCAGACAGCATACAGTTTCATTATCCAAACCAAAGCCAGTTTGAATGGGACAATTACAGCACCAATTTTGACTGTGAAGCAATGATTGCTTTTGGTGATTCCCTCTACCTCTTCAGCAAAAACTGGGGCAACCAGAAAACCTGGCTCTATTCCCTGCCCAAAACACCCGGAAATTATGCCGCACAACTTCTGGACAGCCTGGATGTGGACGGACTGGTGACCGGTGCCACAGTGGATACCGCATCCAACAACCTTTTGCTGCTGGGCTACAGCCGCTATCTGACCTCGGCTTTTGTTTACCACCTCTATCATTTTTTCGATGCCGCATTTTTCACCGGAGACAGGCAAAAATACAATCTGAACAGATTTTTTCATCAACTGGAAGGCATTGCCCTTGAAAACAATACTTTACTAATGTCCAGCGAAAGTTTTCAAAACAATGAAGCCGCCTTGTTTCGTGCTGAGTTTGACGTCAATGCCGGCATTGATGGCAATTTTAGCGGTAACCCCTGCTTTTATCCCAATCCTGTAAAAAATTCCCTGCAATTGCTGAATTGTCAATCCTTTTCACACTTCATCATCTATGATATCATGGGCAGAGAACGGCTAAAAAGCAGGATAAGCCGCAGCAAATCAACATATTCCATCACCTGCCTGCAAACGGGCACATACATACTGGAATTCCACCATCGCAATACAAACGAAACGCATACAGATTTACTCTTTGTGGAATGATTCCTGATGAATCATACATAATTATAACAATAAATCTATGAATAATTAAGTTACTTTTATTAACAAATCCGGATTAAACTGACATACTTAAATTTCATCATATGAAAAAGACTGCTTTTCTGATAATATGCTTTCTGATAAGCACTGCAAACATTCAGGCTCAACAAAATACCTGGATACAAGCCAATGCAGGCATTGGTGTAGACCAGTACCATCTTGTGGATCCGGGCGGACATCTGAAAACCATCATCCCAACTGCGGCATATGAATTCAGTGTATCCCAGGGGATATTGCCTGATCTTCATCTTGAAACCGGGTTGATGGTGCATGAATATTACAGCGGGGAATTTTTTACAAATTCCATTGGTGGTAGTACCAGCAATTCACTGATGTCACTGCAGATACCAATACGGCTGAAATATGAGATAAACCTGGTAAATAAAAAACTGATGCTCACACCATCACTGGGCTACAAAACAGGCATCAATCTTGACTATTATTCCTACCAGGAGGATTATAACAAACCGGATGGTACATACTCAGGAGGAATGATCGGTATGAATGATGAAGTCAGGTATGAATATTCTTCAGAAACCTTCACCAACTACCGTCGCTTTTTTCACATGCCCGAGATGTCCCTTGCACTGGATTACAAAACCGATTACGATGTGAAGTTTTCTCTTATCGCACGCTATACCGGCGGTTTCAACAAAATCATAGAACACCATACATGGTACACTTACAAGGATGGGGAGGAATTCCATGCCACGCAGACCAGCAAGGGAGAATACCTGCTTATCGGACTGGGTGTGGGCTGGAAGATGAGCAACCTCTGGCAAAACGCAGAACAGCGACGAAAAAAGCGTCCCGAACGCCTTGAAAAACTTGGCAAAGCAACAGAATATCCCCTTTACGCCGGTGTGGAAGTGGCAAGCACATCAAATGCATCCCACAGCAAAGCCGATGTCAGCGGTTCAACAATGTATCTTCCGGTTTATATGGCGGGAACAGATTTCAAAGCGGGCATCTATTTCGGGTACAATGTATCTGATTTGTTTGGTGTTGAAACAGGATTCTACCATCAGTTTTACAAAAGCAACTTTACCATACACAATGATACGGATAATTCATTTGGCATTGGCCGTAATTCTGCCGTGAATTTCATGCAGGTTCCGGTGCGCCTGTATTACCGGCAGTTGCTGTTCAATGACAGATTGGAGATCAAACCCTATGCCGGACTGGGTATGCTATTCCCCAACAAGTCGAAAGGCCATGTAGATACACAGGCTTATTATCAGGGCGACAGTTTAATCATTGATCTTGAACAGGGAAATATATATTATAACGATACCACCAGTCGCACCCATATTACCGAATCAATAGAACAGCCGCTGGGTGTACAGGTCCTTGCCGGCCTGAACATTGAATACGCTCTTTCACCCCGCATTGCCTTGCAGGCTGCCTGCCGTTTTTCTTACGGATTACAGGATTTGTACCGGCTTGATGTACTCTATGTAAGCGATAATGAAAGCAGCAGCGGCTCAACCTATTATAAAGGTACCGGTCTGTCACTGAGTGCGGGATTGAAATACCGCTTTGGGAAAGATTAATAAAGGCCTGTAAACAGTTTTGGATTTTAGCGGTTATACAGGATAAGCAATAAAATAATACCATTATGTTAATGCTCATATCTCCGGCCAAATCCCTTGATTTTGAAAGTACATTCAAAATCAAAGAGAGCACAAAACCGGTATTTCAGAACAAAGCCAATCAGCTAATCAAAAAGCTGAAAAAATATTCTGTGGAAGAACTGCAGGATCTCATGGACCTCAGTTATGATTTGGCACAACTGAATTATGACAGATTTCGCCTTTGGCAGGAAAATCCGGAAGCACCGGCCACCAAACAGGCATTGCCGGCTTTCACAGGGGAAGTATTTCGCGGCATAGATGCTGCCACTTTATCAGAGAAAGATATTGCATGGGCACAGGATCACTTACGCATATTATCCGGATTGTACGGCATTCTGCGTCCGCTGGACAGAATTCAGCCCTACCGCCTGGAGATGGGTACAAAACTGAGCATTGCCGAGCACAAAAATCTCTACCGCTTTTGGGGAGACAGCATCACCAAAGAAACCGGTAAAATTCCCGCAGCCGGTGATTATATCATCAACCTGGCATCCAAAGAGTATATGAAATCAGTAAAACCATCCCAACTCAAAGCAAAGATAATCACACCAGTGTTTAAAGACTTCAACAAAGGAGAACTGAAGGTTGTAACGGTTTATGCCAAAAATGCCAGGGGTCAGATGGTACGCTACATCATCAAAAATCAAATCACTGAGCCGGAAAAACTGAAACTTTTTGACATCAACGGCTATGCTTATGATGACAAACTTTCAGACGAGCATCACATGGTATTTGTCCGGTGATAAAAATTTTAAACAGTTTTATCCGGTACTTGTTACTAAAGAAAAGAAAAACAAATGAACAAAATAGCCCTAATTACCGGTGCATCCGGCGGAATCGGCATGTATCTGGCCCATCAGTTTGCCCAGCACAACACAAATGTATTCCTGGCAGCCCGCAGTCACGAAAAGCTCAAGCGTCTTTCCGAGCAACTTCAGAACCAGTATGGCATCACGGCTTATTACAAATCCGTGGATCTGAGCAAATTGGGTGACAGCAGGCAACTTATCAGGGAGATTGAAGACAAAGGCTTGTTTGTCAAATATCTTGTCAACAATGCCGGTGTGGGCGATTACGGTTTATTTACAGATAGGCCATGGGACAAGTATGAGCACATGATGCAACTGAACATGACAAGCCTTACTTATCTGGCCTATGCCCTATTGCCGGCCATGCGTGAAGCCGGAGAAGGCAGGATAATGAATGTAGCCTCCGTGGCGGCTTTTATCCCCGGACCGTTTATGGCTGTGTATTATGCCACCAAACATTATGTTCTGGCCTTGAGTCAGGCCTTATATGAAGAAAACAGGGACAAGAATATCAGTGTAACAGCTCTCTGTCCCGGGCCGACAAATACGGGCTTTGGGAAAGCATCCGAAGCAGCAGAAACAAAAGTATTCAGCAAACAAAAGTTACCCACCGGCATGGAAGTAGCGAATTTTGGCTACAAAGCCATGATGCGGGGTAAACTTGTGGCTGTGCACGGAAGAAAATACAGGTGGATGAATCTCCTGAAAGGTCTAGTTCCGCGCAAAGTACTGCTTCAGATTGTGAGAAATATGCATTCCGAAGCTTAGTTAGCTTCCGTGCGGAACTGGTAATAAACAGGCTCAACCGTATATCCGCGTTTTCGCAGCAATGCAATAACGCCCTCCTCTCCTACCAGATGAGCAGCTCCGAAGGCGGCAAAAACAGTCTGCTTCTTCATCAGTTTATGGATTTTCCGGGCCATTCCCTTATTTCTTTTGATGATCAGCTCTTCTCCAAAAGCTTCAGGCAGGGCAGTATCCTGCGTAAGTACAGCAAGACTATCCAGGTTTTGATCAACATAAGCCCTGACAAGCCTTGCAAATTCCTTTTCCATTGAATTATCTATATCGCTCACCTGATCCATAAGCATATCACATTGTTCCTCTATACTCATTTTGTCTATGGCGCCAATTTGATCTGAAACTTCCTCCAGAGCAATCAATTCCATATTCATTTTTCTTGCTGTATCTATAAAATGCATATCAAGTGCCATTGGCATTTCCACAGGCATGATTGTCTGCATAATCTGTGAGGACAGAAAGAAAGGTTTCATTTTTCCAAACAAGCTCAGCGATTGTCCTGTCTGTTTTTTCATTACAGAATCAAGAACTGCATATTCCTCATCTGTCAGGTAATCGCTCAGTTTTCCTTCCTCCATAAGCATCAGCTCACGAAGCTCATCTTTATCCAGTTCATCAATCAGCAATTCAACTGCCAGGCTTTCACATGATGATAGTTTATCATACACAAGCTCATCAAAAGCAAAAACTTCCTTAGCCTGTATGTGAATGGTACCGTAAAGGTAAGAGGGACTGTCGGTTTTCTTTCCACTGACTTTCCACAGCAGGGAGTTTTCCTGTGCCGCCACGCTGAACACTATGCCACAGGCTGCCAATATAAGAAGTAAAATTTTTCTCATCATCTCCGGATTTGTTTTGGTTATGCCACAAAAATAAAAAAAACAGACCACATCAATCAGATGCAGCCTGTTAATCATGTATCAATTTAGAAAATTTTCTTCTTTTATTCTTCTACACCACCTTCGCCTGCTTCTCCTGAAGGCAATTCAAGGCCATAACCCTGACGCTTGTCTGCCTGTTTGAGTTTGTACGCAAGGAAGATGGAAATCACACCACAGATTACCAGGATGAAAATTGGTATGGTGTAATCATATATATATTTCTGGGTATACTCGCCAAAACCGGAATCAATCAGAGGATCTTTCATTTTAATAATTTCTTTTGATATTTCTGACTCTGTCATTCCCAGATCTGATAGTTTTTCATTCAGGGCTGCCCTGTTGGCAACAACAGTAGGATTTACTTTCTGCAATAATGCACCAATACCCCAGAAGAAAGCACCCAGGCCCCAGTTCTGAATGGTAAACATGGTGGAATATGCTGTTCCCAGGCGTCGCTGCGGTACAATTTTGGCAACGGATGGCCACATGGCAGCCGGCACAAGAGAAAAGGCAATACCAAGCGAAAGCAATCCCAGGTAGGCCAGCATCACATTATTAAACAATGAGAGAGAAATGTGAGCAAATATCAGCAGCAGTGATCCCAGAATCATGAGGGAAGCAGCTTTGCCTTTGCGATCAACATAATTTCCAAAAATCGGGGTGAAAATTATGGTTCCCAATGGAATGAGACTGGCCGTTTTTGATCCGTTTCTGAACCAGATGGCAAAAGTGTCACGGAGCAGATAGGCAAAAAGAGCAAATGTACCCACAATGAGAATAAGAGAACCAACCTTTTTACTCATGGTTTTCATGCGTGAGGGCACGATGGAAAACAGGAGGGCATATATAAAGAGGCCAACATAAATTACAGCAGTTCCCAGGGATGTACTTTCATTGATCTGGAATCCACCTTCAGGCAGAACGGCGGTAAAGTTAAATTTATTTATCAGGAGGTCAGGTGCATACTGAATAAACGGAAAAACAGCAGCATAGAATGACACACAAAGCAATGCGATATAAATAAAGGAAGGGTTTTTGATGAGTTTAAAGAGGTCAGAAAATTTAAATTCTTCCTCTTCAGCAGCTTCTCCACTTTCGGCAGCTTCGGCAGCTTTTTTGGCTTTGAGCTGGCGGTCGAGTTTAATGTCAAAAAATACATAAATGACAAACATGATAAGTGCAACACCAAGCAGTGCAGCAGCAAATGTAACAGCCGGTGAAACTGTACCTGATATATCCGGAGAAATGGCAATACCCATGGCCGAACCCAGTCGCCCGAAGCCCATATTGATGGCCATGGCCAGAGCAAGCTCGTAGCCTTTAAACCATTTCACCATGGTTGTTGTAGCAACCACACATACAACTTCGAGACCAGAACCAAATAGAATACGTCCAATGATCATAAAAGTAAGCTGGGTACTGTGCTCTTCACCAAACACGCCGGCAGCCGCCATAGCAGTAATGGCACCACCAAGTACGGCAAGGGAGCCAAAAACAAGTCCGGCAATACGGACACCCCACTTGTCGAGAATCATCCCACCCACGATAATCATACCAAACATATTGGCGATGGTGGTCAGACCAATCAAACGTCCAAACTCTTCACTTGAAAAACCCATCTGGGTTTCCATCATACCTTTTAAGCCTGAGAAGAAATCCTGGAACCAATAAGTTGCGAGCATCAGTCCACTAACAAGGAGCAAAGCCAGCCAACGCATTGCGGCAGAATCTTTCAGGGTTTTCTGTTTAACCTTATTCATAACTCATCGTTTTTTGATTTGCCGGCTAAATTAGAAAAAAAATACAGCCTTCAACAATTCGTACAACATGAATTGCTTATTTAGAGAGGATAAAAGTAATGGGTAGTCAAGTATGAAAAAAAACGAGAGGAGGCCAAGCCGTAAACCTCCTCTCTTTCACCAGTGCGTTACTTTGGGAAAGAACCACAATAAGTTATAGTCAGAAGTCAATCTGAGGTATTGGGAATAGATAAGGTAACGTGTTGTTCAGAATGAAGGTTGCAAACATAAAATTTCCAAAAACCTTTGTTTGCTTTGTTACCTTGAGTAGATGTTGGGATTGAAGTAACATCCGTAGATTTTGAGATAGTTTATTATTATGGTGTGACACTGGTGAATCAAAATTTAGCAGCCCGCCAAACAAGTTTGAGATTGTGGAACAGACGTGATTGACCGGGCTGCAAAATATTGAGCCGGACAAATAAAAATTTTGCTTTTTATTTGCCGGCCGCAATACCTGATATATTAATTGGTGCTTCATGAGAACAATCTTGCAGGAGCAAATGTATCGGATAAAAAAGCAAGTGAAGCAAAAAGTACAGCAACAACACATCTACATAAACCAAATAATTTTTCCCATTTATCTACAATGCCACTACAGAGGATCCCATCAGTCTCATTTTGTGCGTATTACACAACATTATAAAATACACAAATGCAATAAAATTCAGTCATCTTCATGTTCAGGGATAGAATTTTTACAAAATATTTCCACAAATAAGGACAAAGCAAGGCTTATTCCGGATAAAAAAGGCGGTTTTAAAAGTCAATTTCATGAAAAAAAAGCAAAAATCTGTCGGGAAACGCTTATCAGATATTTTTCAGGTACTCCACCAGGTTGGTGTTGGAATCAAGTCCCATTTTTTTCCGCAGCCTGTACCTGGCCATATGAACTGATTTTTCAGAGACATTTCTCATCAGGGCAATGTCTTTCGAGCTGATTCCCAAACGCAGCAAAACACACAAACGGGTCTCATTTTCATTGAGGTATGGATACTCCTCTTTGAGTACATAAAGAAAATTTTGCTGCAAAATTTCCACTTGCTTGTGAAAATCTTCCAGCTCTTTGTCGTTCTGCAGGAATTGATCAATCATGTACTTGAGGTCCCTGAGTTTTTTGCTGTCCACTCCATCCCTTTTTTCTTTCAGGGCATTGAGTTTTTCCTTGATATCCTCAAGCATTTTGTTCTTATGGGTGATGTTCAGGGCAAAGCCTTCCAGCTCCCTATCCTTGAAGCCAATTTCATTGCGCAGATCAGTTTTCTCGCTTTTTTCCTTTTCAAGCTGCACTTTCACCAATTTTGATTCCAGCTTCCTTTGATAAATATAAACAGAAGTTCCGGCAACCAGAATAATCAGCAAGCCGGCGAGCAACAACACCTGATAGGATTTTAGTTTGGCTTGTTTTTTGGAAAGTGCCAACTGGTTTTCAGCACGTCTGCGCTGCTCCACAAAGCGATATCTGGCATCCATATTCTGTATGGTTTTATCCAGCTTGGCACGCATCATTTTTGCGTTGGCACTGATGTATTCCTGATACATCCTTACTGCCTCATCCTTATTGCCCAGTTTGTAATGCATCAGAGCAATATTTTTAAGGGCATTGATTCTGAAACGGTTTTCCTGCACTTCACCATAGGAATAATTGGCTTTTATAAACATGTTGAGCGCATTCCTGTAATCATCCCTTTGCAGATAATATTCACCACGATTGTTAAAAACTGTGCCCAGCCCCAGCAGATCCTCATGCTCTGTAAATATTTCCTCGGCTTTGTCCAGAAGAAGAAGAACTGAATCCGGACTGTCCAGGTACAGATACGCACCGGCCATATTGGCATAGCTGGATGCTACTTCAAGCGGCATATCAAGTTTTTCACCGAGTACCAGTGCCCTTTCAAAATACTGTAGTCCCTGACGGTACTCATCCTGTCTGGAATAATTCAGCCCGACATTTTTCAGTGATTTGGCATATTCATAATTTACCGTATCTCCGGTATCAATAAACATCCTGTGGGCTTCTTTCAGATACTCCAATCCTTTCTCCAGCATTCCCATCTCCGTATAGACAGTACCAAGCCGTCGGATAATCACAGCCTGATCGGGTTTGTTTCCATACAGCGCGCAATAATCACCGGCCATACTAAGGTATTCCAGTGCCTGTTCATAATCTGCCATGCGCAGATGTATAAAGGCCAGTTGCTGCAAATTGGTGTAAAGGGCCTCATATTTCCCTGTCATAACATTCGTAACAATACTTTTTTGCAATTCAGTAGCTTTACCGGCTATCTGTGCAGATAAACTAGTGTCCTGAAAAACATAGTCAAGATGCATGCTATCCTGTTCTATTGATACAAGATGCCTGTCAATCTGAGCAATTGTCACACCCACTCCGCATAACAGGGTAAACAGAATCAATATCCCCCTTTTCATCATTCCTTCATCAATCATTTTCACGAACGAAATTAACAAAATATTAACACGGGAAAATTCTTATTTCATCTTTATTATACGTCTGAAATATTTCATAAAGAAAAAATCCGTGAAAAATCAATAGCAATATATTTGAAATACAAGTCCGAAACTTGTGTAACCTCTTTGATATACATTATCATATTTTTCGACTAAAGCCACTATTAAATTCTTATGTATAGTAAATCCAAAGGATTTTTTGGTAAAAAGCATCAAAATCATTCTATGCTGCATAAGGCAGATATGTTTTGACAAAGGAGCTACAGGCTGTTTATACTTTCCGGCTGCTTTTTACAAAGTACCACAACAAAAAAGCCACCCCTGTTCTGAGGTGACTTTCTTAATCTGCATGTTGTTACAATCTATGATTTGAAGTTTTTAAGCAGGTCAATCACATAATCGACATCAGCTTCAGTGTGGTCTCCGTTGATTTGAAAGCGGATTTCCTCATCGCCTTTTGGCACAACAGGAAAGTTCAGACCCGTTGCCAGTACGCCATTTTGCCTGAGGTGATTCACAATTCCGGCTGTTTTATCAGTATCACGCACCATCAGTGGTGTTACCGGATGCGGTCCCGGAATGGTTTCCATTCCATTGTCCACAAGTCCTTTTTCAAAGCGGTCGGTCATCCGGCTGAGATGTTTCAGGCGATTTTTGCCTTCATCTGACTCCAGTATATCCAGCACTTTGAGTACGGCCGCGCATTCGGAATTGGTGATGGGATTTGAATAAATGTACATGGGAGCGGTTTCCCTCAGGTAGCGTACTACTTTTTCTGAGCTTACCACATAACCGCCGTTCACACCAAAGGCTTTTCCAAGTGTGCCAATGAGGATATCCATTTTCCCTCCGGTAATTTCTTCGGTACCACGGCCGTTTTCGCCAAAAGCACCAACACCATGTGAATCATCGGCAATGGTAATGATGCCTTCTTCAAACTTGTCTTCGTATTTTTCGGCAATACGCTGAATCTCATCCAGGGGCGCATAATCGCCACGCATGGAAAACACGCCATCAGTAACCAGAAGCACACGCTTTCCAGCGCCCACAGCCTCCTTCAGCTTTGCTTCCATATCAGCCATGTCGTTGTGTTTGTATATAAATTTACCGGCCGGCCGGCTCAGGCGCATGGCCTGAATAATGCAGTTGTGATTCAGCTCATCACTGACAAACACGGTTTCTTTGGTAGCCAGAGGTACAATGACACCCATGGAGGTGACATACGCACTGGAGAAAATCATACCGGCCTCACGCTTGTGCAATTTGGCAAGACGGTCTTCCAGCTCCACGTGCAAATCGTAAGTACCGCTGATAAAACGCACGGCACCCGGACCAACACCGTATTTAAGGGCGGCTTCTTCTTCCGCTTTGATGACATCTTCATTCATGCTAAGCCCCAGGTATGAATTGGAGTTCATTTTGATGAATTCCTTGTCACCATATCCGCGGATCAGGTAGCGGGGTCCTTTCTTGCCTTCTGCCGGTATGATCTTTTCAATGACCATTTCGGCACCTTTGGCTGTTCCTTTATCTTCCAGTGCTTTCACTTCTTTATCAAGCACTTTATTTAATTTATCAAGACTCATAGTGGTGTATTTTTAGGATAGTTTTTCAGCAATTTTCTCAAGCATGACAGCCGTCATTTTGTCAAGATCGTATTCGTGACTCCACCCCCACTCTTGGCGGGCACAGGAATCATCCAGGCTTGCAGGCCATGAATCGGCAATTTCCTGGCGGTAATCCGGTTCGTAAGTGATTTCAAATTCAGGGATGTGCTTTTTGATGGCATCAGCCAGTTCTGCGGGTGTGAAACTAACCGCTGCCACGTTGTAGTCAGCATGATGTTTCAGACTGTCAAAGGGAGCTTCTGCCAGATCCATGATTGATTTGATGGCATCGGGCATGAACATCATGGGCAAACGCGCATCTTCCTTCAAAAAGGATGTATATTTTTTGTTTTTCACCGCTTCGTAAAAGATTTCCACAGCATAATCGGTGGTACCGCCACCAGGCAGGGTTTTGTATGAAATAATCCCAGGATAGCGAACGCCTCTGACATCAAGGCCATAACGTTTCACATAGTAGTTGCACAGCAATTCTCCGGCTACCTTGGTAACACCATACATGGTATTGGGACGCATGATGGTATCATTTGGGGTATCATTTTTTGGAGAATCAGGTCCAAAAGCTGCTATTGAGCTTGGAACCATGATGCGTTCCAGCTTTTTCACACGACCCGCTTCCAGGATATTGAACAATCCGTTCATGTTTACATTATATGCCAGTTGCGGTTTTTTCTCACCCACAGCAGACAATATGGCTCCCAGATGGTAAATGCTGTCAATATTGTATTTATCAAGCATGTTTTCCAGAGCTTCTCTGTCAAGCACATCAAGAATTTCACACGGACCTGCCTGTTTCATTTCTTCGCAAGGCTCCTGAATGTCACTTGCCACCACATTGTCTTTTCCGTATTTCTCTCTGAGACTGTCTGTTAATTCAGAACCAATCTGTCCCAGTGCACCGGTAACCAATATTTTTTCCATAGTTTAACCCTTCATTATTTTAATAAAAACAAAACTAAAAGTATTTCTTCAAAAATAAGAGGATAATTTAATTAAAAATATAACATTCGTCATTTTGAAATTTTCAAAACAATTTTAAATTTGTACAAATAAACGTTGAATTAAAAAATGCAGTCCTATGAACAACTCGATTTATCATTTTGAGTATCCCGAAAACGAACCGGTAAAAGATTATGCTCCCGGCAGTGAAGAACGCGAATCACTGCAAAAAGAGCTGGAACGCCTGATGAATGAAGAGCAGGAGATTTTCCCCATCATCGGTGGCAAGGAAATCAAAACCGGCAATATGGATACAGTAACCATGCCGACAAACCACCAGCATGTACTGGCACGCTACCATAAAGTGGGTGAAAAAGAAGTAAAAATGGCCATTGAGGCTGCTCTGGAAGCAAAAAAGACATGGGAAAACATGCCTTTTGAAGAGCGCGGCTCTATCATTTTGAAGGTGGCCGAGCTTTTGTCCACAAAATACCGGAATTTAATCAATGCTTCCACCATGCTGGGGCAAGGTAAAAATGTTAATCAGGCTGAAATTGATGCGGCATGTGAAACAATAGATTTCCTGCGCTTCAATGCATCGTATATGACAGAAATTTACTCTGAACAGCCAATGTCTGTCAAAGGAGTTCTCAATCGCCTGGAGTATCGTCCACTGGAAGGTTTTGTTTTTGCCATCACACCTTTCAACTTTACAGCCATCGCTTCAAACCTGCCCATGAGCCCGGTATTGATGGGTAACGTAGCCTTGTGGAAGCCTTCACGCACAGCCCTGTTCAGCAACTGGTTCCTGATGAAAATTTATAAGGAAGCCGGTATGCCAGACGGCGTTATTAACTTCCTTCCGGGATCCGGCAGCGTAATTGGCAAAGAAGCCTTCGCCAGCCCCGACCTTGCAGGAATTCATTTCACAGGTTCAACCCCTGTATTCCAGAATTTCTGGAATATCATTGGTCAGAACATCAGCAATTACAAATCTTATCCCAGAATTGTCGGTGAAACCGGCGGTAAAGACTTCGTATTTGCTCACCACACCGCTGATGCCAAAGAAGTGGCTGTTGCCCTTGTTCGTGCTGCTTACGAATACCAGGGACAGAAATGCTCAGCTGCATCCCGCGCTTATCTGCCCAAATCTCTCTGGCCCGCTATCAAAAAGCATGTCGGTGAAATGCTGGCAGAAATTAAAATGGGTGATGTAACCGATTTCTCAAACTTTGTCAATGCAGTGATTGATGAAGCATCGTTTGATAATACCATGAAATATATCAATGACGCCAAAGAAAGCAAAGATGCAGAAATCATTTTTGGCGGCAACGGAGACAAATCCAAAGGTTATTTCATTGAGCCCACCGTCATTGAAGCTAAAGACCCACATTACGTGAGCATGGAAGAAGAAATTTTTGCTCCCGTACTGACGGTTTATATTTACGAAGATGACAAATACGAGGAAACCCTTGAGCTTTGTGACAACACATCAGAATACGCTCTGACAGGTGCCATTTTTGCCCGCGACCGCGAAGCACTGCTGCTGGGTAAAGACAGACTCACTTACGCTGCCGGAAACTTCTACCTGAACGACAAACCAACCGGTTCAGTGGTAGGCCAACAGCCATTTGGCGGCGCACGTGCATCCGGCACCAACGACAAAGCCGGTTCTTACCTGAACCTGGTTCGCTGGATCAACACACGGTCAATAAAAGAAGGCCTCGTACCTCCAACCGATTACAAATATCCTTTCCTGGGTTAATCAAACCCGTCATACAGAAAACGCTCTCAGAAATGAGGGCGTTTTTTTTCTGCATATGATGATGATTTTGTATTTGGGCAGCGTGA
This sequence comes from Bacteroidota bacterium, assembly GCA_051747965.1. Classification (GTDB taxonomy): domain Bacteria; phylum Bacteroidota; class Bacteroidia; order Bacteroidales; family ML635J-15; genus JAQIBY01. The sequence continues at coordinate 84 of JBNJGS010000075.1, read as the reverse complement.
GCATGTTACTCTCCATCAGGCATGCTCTCTGCCTGCGGCCTGTATCTTGCCTGTGGCACGCCGGCTTTTGTCAGCGTCGGGACA
>JBNJGS010000074.1:0-14430 GCA_051747965.1 Bacteroidota bacterium | reverse complement strand
CAGTCAGACTACAATTTATTATGATATTTTGAAAAATTCAGTACGAATTGTCACTTTGTTTGACACCAGACAAAGTCCCGAAAAACTAAAACTTTAAAGCAAAGGGATCTAACTGGTAAATAAAACTGCAGAGTTTTTCGTAAATAAGAATACAGAGTTTTTGGCAACAATGGTACATAGTTTATGCTTCAAAATATGATAAAAAACTCATTCTGAATTTTTTTATTCTCCATTCGATAGCTCTTCCCGGATAGCTTTAGTACCTTCCAACATCAAGCAAAAAAAACGGGGATGCTTAGATAAAGCATCCCCAAAAATACACACAATAGTTGATTTGGTTTAGAACTTCTTGCGTCCTGTGTAATGTGTGTGCAGCAATTCATGAGATTTGTGTCCGAGTGGTTCACCCAAAAACTCTTCATACAATGCCTGTACTTCGGGATTTTCGTGTGATTTACGAATCGGAAGACTGCTGTCTTCATCATAAATTGCATCCATTCGCGCCTGACGGATAACATCGCTGACCGGTATTGGCTGACCGCCACCACCGAGACAACCACCGGGACATGCCATCACTTCAATGAAATGATAATCTGCTTCTCCGGCTTTCACCTTATCCATCAGTTTTTTGGCGTTTGAGAGTCCATGCGCAATGGCACAGCTGAGCTCAGCACCCTCCAGGAATCCCCATTCCGGTTTTACGTTTTCTATCTTTACTTTGGCTTCTTTAACACCTCCAAGTCCACGTACAGGTTTGATGTTGAGGTTGTCAAACGGAACTTCACGGCCGGTAACAATCTCATATGCTGTACGCAGGGCAGCTTCCATTACACCACCTGTGGCACCGAAAATAACGGCTGCACCTGAGGATTCTCCCATGATGCTGTCGTATTTTTCATCTTCAAGAGCGGAAAAGTCTATGCCCGCCTGTCGAACCATGGCACCCAGCTCCCTGGTGGTAAGTACATAATCAACATCCTGATATCCGCTGTCACGCATTTCCGGACGATTTGCTTCATATTTCTTGGCCGTACACGGCATGATGGAAACAGAAACAACCTGCTCGGCTTTTAATCCTTTTTTCTGTGCGTAATAGGTTTTTGCCAGGGCACCAAACATTTGCTGTGGTGACTTGCATGTAGACAAATTGTCAAGATACTCAGGATACTTGTGTTCAATGAATTTTATCCAGCCGGGTGAACAACTTGTGGTCATTGGTATGGCTGCGGATTCATCCTTGTCAACAAGGGCTCTTTTGAGTCTGGTCAGTAGCTCTGTGCCTTCTTCCATAATGGTAAGGTCGGCAGAGAAATCGGTATCCAGTACAGAATCAAAACCAAGGCGACGCAGGGCAGATACCATTTTTCCTGTAACACGGTTGCCCGGTGCCAGTTCCAGCTCTTCACCCAGACCGATACGTACGGCAGGTGCTGTTTGAACAACCACGTGCATATTGGGATTATTGATGACATCCCACACCTGATCAATATAGTTTTTCTCAGTAAGAGCACCGGTAGGACAATGAGTTACACACTGGCCGCAGTTGGTACAAACCACAGAATGCATGGGTTTATCCATGAAGGTAGCGATCTTCTGATCTTCTCCTTTGTTGATAACAGCAAGGGCTGATACTGACTGCATTTCTGTACAGGTGCGAACACAACGCTGGCAACGGATACATTTTGAGTCGTCCTTGATGATGGCAGGTGAATAATCATCAATGGTGTAGCCTTTTTCTTCAACAAGTTTCAGGAAAGTATCTTCATTGATGCGATACTCTATGGCAAGTTCCTGCAGTTCACATTTGCCGTTTTTGTAACAGCTCGTACATTCTGACCGGTGTTCAGACAGCAGCAGTTCAATAACATGCTTTCTGGCCATGCGTACTTTGGCTGAATTGGTGAACAACTCCATGCCTTCAGCTACGGGTGTAGCACAAGCTGCAGGAAGTGTTCTTGCTCCTTTTTGTTCAACTACACATACACGGCAGTTGCCGGCAATACATAAATCGGGGTGATGACAAAGGGTTGGAATTCTGAAACTGAGTTTTTCAGCAGCGTCAAGAATCGTTGTTCCTTCTTCAACAGTTACCGGGATATTATTTATCTTAAGATTAACTTCAAATTTTCCCATGGTATAATGAGTTTTATAATGTCACAAATGATTAATAAATGATTTCTTCTCTGAAATTTTCAACAATTGAGCTGAAAGGATTGGCCACAGATTGTCCCAGACCGCATTTTGATGATGTTTTCATGGTATCAGCAAGGGATTTCAAATCATCCAGGAAAGACGGACTCTTTTCTCCGCTTTTTACTGCTTCTATACCTTTGAGCAGTTGCTGACAACCAACACGGCATGGTGTACACTGACCGCAGGATTCTTCTGCAAAGAATTCCAGATAATCATGCAATACATTGTACATGGAACGGCTTGAATTGAACAACATCATTGAGCCTCCGGTAGGTACACCTTCGTATCCAATGATCTGGTCTTCGAATCGTTTGCGGGGAACACACAGTCCTGCCGCACCACCAATCTGTACTGCCTTGGTGTCTCCGTCACCGAATTCTTTGACAAATTCACTGACATGCAAACCCATTTCCAGCTCATATATGCCGGCATTCGGGGTGTCACCTGAAACAGAAAATACCTTGGAGCCTCTGGAGTCATTGGTACCCAGCTCTTTAAAACCTTCCGGTCCGTATTTGTTGATCATGGTAGCATATACCAGGGTCTCAACATTGTTGATTACCGTGGGCTTGTTCAGATAACCGGCCTTGGTAGGATAGGGAGGCTTGTTTCTTGGCTCTCCGCGTTTGCCTTCCATAGATTCAAACAATGCAGATTCTTCTCCGCAAATGTATGCACCGCTTCCCCAGCGCAATTCAATGTCAAAATCGAAACCCTTGTCTTTCATTGCCTGATTGAACTCATCAAGCTGCTTTTGCAGGGTGCTGCGCATAAAACGGTACTCAGCCCTGACATAAATGAAACCTTTTTTTGCACCAATGGCATATCCGGAAATGGCAATACCGGTGAATACTTTTCCGGGAACCTGATCCAGAATTTCACGGTCTTTAAAGGTGCCCGGCTCTCCTTCATCTGCATTACAGATCACATACTTTTCAAACGCATCTTCACTGCGCGTAAATTTCCATTTTAACCCGGTCGGGAATCCGGCACCACCACGACCCCGTAAACCTGAATCTATCATATCAAGAATGATTTCATCCGGTGAGCGTTTTAGTACTTTATCAAGTACCGCCAATGCATCGCAGCCTTCTTTGTCAAAAATAAGGTCAACTTTATTTAATTTCTTAAAATCCATACCTGTTTGTTTTGAGATTTTGATTAAACTTTATTTTGCCATGTATTCTTCGATGATCTTGATGACCTTCTCTTTATTCAACTCAGTGTAAATGTCATCATTTACCAGCATCACCGGTCCTTTATGACACCAACCCATACAGTTCGCAGTCATTAAAGTGAACTGCTTGTCTGAAGTCGTCTCACCAACATCTACCTTCAATTGGTCTTTCAAGGTATCAATAATTTCATCCTTGCCTGCCATATGGCACGAAATGGTTTTGCAAACCCGGATGACAAACTTTCCCCTGGGTACAGTATCCAGGAATGTGTAAAATGTTGCTGTGCCGTACACATCGGCAGTGGAAATATCAAGCGCCTCTGCAACATAAACCATATCGTCCTCGTCAAGGTGATTCTTCTCCTCAACAATGGCCTGCAGGATCGGCATCAATGCTTCACGCTTGTTACCGATAGTCTCAATCTTTCCCTGAATTAATTCCTTTACATCAGTCATGGTATTATTTTGTTTAGTTGTTATGTAATTAACATTGTTATTAGTTTCACATATCAGCACTACCTTAACCTCTTGATAGTCAATCTAAATTTATTTTTTACCCATAATCCTAAACATGACATTTGTCAGGATTTAGATATCTGAATGCAGATTAATTTAAAATAAGCATGAAGGTTCCGGCAAAGGTGCCAGTTTATCAGGCCTGTAGAAAGACAATGTTGTCCAGCATGTTTTACTTTTCTATGCAAGAAACTTCATAGCGAATTGTCTCATCAATTGGCAACATAGCATTTATCTGACAAAATTTGTCGTAATGCCTCAGTGTATCAACAGGAATTGAGCGTGGATGAAGCATGCCTTTTTTGATCAGATATGTCATTCTTACTCCCCTGAGCAAGGGAAGGGCTGGAGTGTACCAATAACCTCCACGGTGAAATGCCAGATTTGCGTAACTTGTGTCTGTCACCAGCCCGTCCTTTACAAGTATAAGCTCATCCGACTCAGGGAATCCTTTTTTTATCTCCTGAAAAATACTTCTGTCGGCATATTTCCAGTCATAAGATACAGCACCGGCATCCGCCAGATGAAATTTCTCGATCCGTCCCGGATAATAGGGTGTGCAACTTATTTCCCGGATACTCCTGTCATAAACTATGCGCAACTTGTGGGGCTGTTTGATATCACGATAGCGGGAAACCAGCGATTCAAGTGAATGCGGACCGATTCCCGGAAAAAACTGTCGCATACAGGCTGTCAGACGCTTTTGATGCCAGAACAGGAGCGGGGCCTCTCCATTTTCAATTCGTATGCTCTCAATGAACCGGTACATATATCTTCTGTATCATTTCTTCGTATTCCTTTCTTGCTTCACTGAAACTTGTGATGCCGCCACCGCTTTTATAAAACATCTTGCCGCCACGCTCAGTAATCATCCGGATCATTACAAAACTGTCCAGGTTCCTGCCATCAAAATAAACACATACACCGGTATAAAATCCGCGGTCGTGAGATTCCAGTTTATCCGTAATTTCTCTTGTCTTTTTCTTGGGAGCACCGGTGACACTGCCGGCCGGCAGCAAAGTAAACAGGATGTCCCCACAGCCATGCTGCCAGCCATCAGACAAGTAACCTGTAATTTCTGTGCTGGTTTGCAAAAGCCTGTTGCGACTGGTTTGTATGCTTTCAACGTAACGGTAGCGGCTCACCTCAACATCCGATGATATCATACTTAAATCGTTTCGCAACAAATCTGTGATGGTATAATGTTCCGCTTGTTCTTTGGTGTCTGATAAAAGAAGGTCTGCTGCACCTGGAATATCTGCATCTATGGTGCCCTTCATAGGATAGGTTGTGATGCGATTTCCGGAAATTCTGACAAAACACTCGGGAGAAAAACAAACCAGCCGGTCCTTCAGCCACAACTTATAGGGCGATATTGCTGCGTGGAAAATACTTTCGCCTGACATGTTTGTCCGCACAGGTGTCTCAAAAGTCAGATTGCATAGATAAGTATCTCCCCGCCTGATATGTTTCATTACCTGATTGAAAACTTTTTGATACGTTTCAAATCCGGGTGCAGTGAAATCAAACTGAAAGCCGCTGTTTTCCTTGCTTGAAATATTTTCAGGCATCCCGGGAAAGTGCATTTTGCATAAATCCGGATTAAGCGCTGACAAGGGAATGACATAATTTTGCTCCTGTCTGTAGGAAATGACGGACAGGAAAGCTTCCCCGGCAGCTCCCAGTTTATTCATTGTTTTTTGTGCAGTATCTTTGCTTAGCACTTCCATGAAAATCTGTACTTTTGTGTCCGTATTGTCAGCCTCAAATATAGGATGAAAAATTGTTTACTCATAGATTGTTACGATTCATTTACCCACAAGCTTGCACAAAGTCTTGAACAAACCGGACTATGCCGGGTCACAGTCCTTCCTCATGACAAAATCAGCACGGCGGATATGGCTCTGTATGATTGTTTTGTACTCTCTCCGGGGCCAGGCCTCCCGCATGAGTATCCCGGAATCTTTGTCCTGATGTCGGTGTTGCGGGAAAAGCCGGTGCTTGGTGTCTGTATGGGTCATCAGCTCATGGCACTGTATTGTGGTGGCAGTCTGGCTCATCTGCCTGATGTGGTGCACGGACAGAAACGCCGGATTACTTTTCCGGTGGATGATGTGCTTTTTGCTGATCTTCCTGCCGGAACTACCATCGGATTATACCATTCATGGCATATCAGCAGGCTGCCGCAGCAATTCTCCCTCCTTGCATCTTCTGATGAGAACATTGTTATGGCAATCAGACATGAAACATATCCCTGGACAGGACTGCAGTTTCATCCTGAATCCTACATGAGCAGCCATGGCGTACAAATACTTGCCAATTGGATAAGATCGGTATAAAAACTGAAAAATGAAATTAAAATTTGTCAGCAATCTCGTAAACTGCGGATATGATGTATTCCACCCCGATGGCAATAACAATGAAACCAATCAGACGACTGAGAGAACTGAGACCGGTAGCACCCAGGCGCTTATTTATGATTTGGGCCGAACGCAATATAATATAGGTCAGAAAACCGGTAAATAGTATGGCGCTGATAATGATAAGATAGTAATCCCAGGCTGGATACTGATTGCTATAGGAAATCAAAAGAGAAATAGCTCCCGGACCTGCCAGCATTGGTATGGCCAGTGGTGATATGGAAGAGTCATCCTTGGCAATGGCATCGGCCTCCACTTTCTTATTCATCCCTTTATGTTTTGAAAAATTGCCGGTAAGCAATGCAAATCCGGAGCTCCCGATGATGATACCGCCGGTAATCCGCAGGGAGCTGATACTGATGCCAAAAAAGTTCATAATATATGTGCCTACCAGGAAAAAAATCAGCAAAATGATGATCATAAATATACTGGCACGCAAAGCTGTCCTGTTGCGGTCCCTTTTTGTATCGTATTGTGTAATGCTGATGAAAACAGGCAGTGTCCCAAAGGGATTCACTACAGAAAACAATGCCGCAAATACCATAAACCAAAATCCAAACATAGGCTTCTTCTTTTTTGCTAAAGTAATATCTATTTAATAAAAATCCTGAATCGGAATGCAAAGCTTAACAATTAATTGACAAAACTGTTTGTTTTCCTTGAAAAAATGTCTGGTATCATTGCAGAAAAATGTAATTTTTTCCCGCCTGTTTTCATTTTGCACCAGCCTTGTCTTTATCCTTTTCATCAATTTGTCAGATCTCCGGTAAAAACGTATTTTTAGCCTTCATAAAACCGGACATTGAAACAGTTTTTTCGGTTTGTACAAAATGATTGAACAATGAACAATACAATAACAGGAAAAATTGCACTTGCCTTAGGCCTGAAAGCCAGTCAGGTTCAGGCTTGTGTCAGCTTGCTGGATGAAGGCGCAACCATCCCTTTCATCAGTCGCTACCGCAAAGAGCGCACCGGCAGTCTGGATGAAGTGCAGGTTGCTGATGTAAAAAGTAAACTGGATTATTTCAAAGAACTGGAAAAGCGCCGGCAGAGCATAATAAAATCTCTGGTAGAGCGGGATTTGCTCACAGATGAGCTGAGAGTTCAATTGCTTGCCTCTGACAGCATGACTGATCTGGAGGATATTTATCTGCCATATAAACCAAAAAAACGTACACGTGCCACAATGGCCCGTGAAAAAGGACTGGAGCCTTTGGCCAAAATATTGATGGCGCAGAGAGAGGCAGAACCTGAAATTAAGGCAATGGGTTTTGTAAAAGAAGGAGTGGCCTCCCCCGAAGATGCTTTGCAGGGTGCCAGAGATATTATCGCGGAATGGGTTGGTGAAAATCAACGTGCACGCAACAGCCTGCGTCGTAAATTTGTGCAGGATGCCTTGCTTATATCAAAGAAAGTCAGGAAGAAAGCAGAAGAAAACCCCGAAGAGGCCGGCAAATACCGGGATTATTATGATTTTTCCGAGCCCATAAAGCGTTGTCCGGCTCACCGTTTGCTGGCCATGCGCCGGGGAGAAACCGAGGGGTTCCTGAAGCTGCATGTCAGGCCAGAGACAGATGAAGATGCCCTCAGTATACTACAGCGGCAATACCTGAACAGCAGAAATGCTTCGGCAGAACAGGTTGAAATTGCCCTCGAAGACAGTTATAAACGTCTGCTTCAGCCTGCGATGGAAACAGAAATGAAAAATCTGTTTAAGGAAAAGGCAGACCAGGAATCCATACGTGTATTTGCAGAAAATCTCCGACAGTTGCTGATGGCGCCACCACTGGGGAAGCAGGCCGTCCTGGCACTTGACCCGGGGTACCGCACCGGTTGCAAACTTGTTTGCCTCAATGAACAGGGCGATTTATTGCACAATGAAACCATTTATCCCCATCCGCCACGAAATGAGCGTAAGCAAGCCAAAAAGAAAGTTTCCAGTTTGGTGGAAACTTTCAAAATTGATGCCATCGCCGTGGGAAACGGTACAGCCAGTCGTGAAACCGAAGCTTTTGTGAAAAGCATACAGTACAAGCGTGATGTGTCTGTATTCATGGTAAGTGAAAATGGTGCTTCGGTGTATTCCGCATCAGCCACGGCACGCGAAGAATTTCCGCAGTATGATGTCACCGTCAGAGGCGCCGTCAGCATTGGCCGTCGTTTGATCGATCCGCTGGCAGAACTTGTGAAAATTGATCCCAAATCCATCGGTGTGGGACAGTATCAGCATGATGTGGATCAGAAAAAGCTGCAGGAAAGTCTTGACAGGGTGGTTGAATCCTGTGTGAATGCTGTTGGGGTGGATCTGAATACGGCCAGTCGGCACCTGTTGACCCACGTTTCAGGTCTCGGACCCAAACTGGCACAAAACATAGTGGATTACCGCAGTGAAAACGGCCGTTTTACCGAACGAAAAGAATTGAAAAAAGTCAAACTGATGGGCGATAAAGCTTATCAGCAGGCAGCCGGTTTTTTGCGTGTGAAAGATTCCGTCCAGCCCCTGGATGATTCTGCTGTACATCCGGAATCATATCCTGTGGTACAGCGCATGGCCAGAGACCTGAATGTCTCCGTGGATGAGCTGATCGGCAACAAAACACTGATCAACAGCATCCCCCTGCAGAAGTATGTGCAGGGAGAAACCGGATTACCCAGCCTACGGGATATAGCCGGCGAACTGGCAAAACCGGGACTGGACCCCAGGCCTCCCATCAAAGTATTTACCTTCTCAGAGGCCATACGCAAAATTGAAGATATTGAAACCGGCATGAAACTGCCCGGTATCGTTACCAATGTAACCCGCTTTGGTGCATTCGTGGATGTGGGAATAAAACAAAACGGACTGATTCATATTTCCAATCTGGCCGATCGCTTTGTGTCGAACCCGGCTGATATTGTCAGCCTTCACCAGCACGTGATCGTTGAAGTGCTTAGTGTGGATGTGGAAAGAGAACGCCTGCAGCTTAAGCTGATAAAAGGCGATGCCGAAGTTTCCGGCTGATCCTGAGAATATGGTTCTACTGTAGATTTAGTGGGAATGATTGAAAATCAGAAATTGAAAAAAGATACGCTCATCAATTAAAATACTCTCAGGGCTAAAGCCCATTTTATCTCTCATATCCTTATAACAGGAATAGAGACTATTACTCTGATGTATATTCATCAAAACCAATAAAAACCAATAAGCCCGGCATTTATGTCGGGGATTTTAGGAGAAAAAAACACAATGGGGCTTTAGATCTGATATTTTCCGTATCATATGCGGAGATGTGTGCTGTTCCGGTACATTTATCAGATTTTGTAAAACAATATCATCAGGTGATTGTTTTTTAATAGAACATTGATGATGTTGCCTTTTTATGGGGGTAACTGATATCCAAAATTCTATGATACAAATGAAAAAATCTGCAATTATTGTTTTACTCCTTTCCCTGGTGATGCTCAGCGTCCGGGCGCAGGAACGTATTGTCCGCGTGGATTTTGAGTCAGGAACGTTTTTGAACAATCCACAGATTCCCTTCTCTGAGCCTTTTGCCATTCAGGGTGAAGCAGGTTCAGATATCGAATTTGTCAAAGTAGAAATTTATTATGCCGGAAAATCTCATCCGATCCATACTTATACATGGAACAGATCCGATAGAAATCCCTCAGAATCTTTTTCCGTGGTTGTACCTGCTGTGCTGAAATCCAATACTGACTATGATTTTCGGATACTGACATACAAAAAGATGACAAAGGAACAGCGCCAGCAGTTGAGTGATGATCTGGAAAAACGGATTCGCTATTATCTGCAAAACAACATTTATTATGACGGGAAGCGTGTCACCGTGAACGGGCCAAAAAACGTTTTCAAAGAGCTGAAAACCCTGATGGAGGAAGCATTGAGATATCATGAATCAAAAAACGGTCAGGAACCGGAAGCACCTTCACGCCTTGTTTTGGATGAGCTGAAAAAACAAAGTGATTTTCGCTTTAAAGCATTTTTCAGACGCAGTGATAAAGAAAAGAATAATGAAGCAGTCAGGAAACTGATTGATGATAAAGTGGATCATCTTGTTGGTTTGTGCATGTCGGAACTCAGACCTTACCTGAATAACAATCTTGTACAGCAGTACAGAATGGCATTCGTCAGATCCGTTTCTACTGATAAGGAACCTTTTACCCTACCTGTGAATGTGGGTATGTACGCCTGGAATAAAAGCGCAAGCCTCAATGATGTGACCATCAACAACACAAACCTGACGCTTGGAGCCGGACTGACAATACCCTTTAAAAACAAAAGTTATTTTGCATCAAAAATGAAGTTTTTTGATTCTTTCGGTTACTCCATTGGTGTTCTGGTGCAACCCGTGAAAGATGCTTCTGGCAATGAATTTGTTACACCCGGTATCAAGTTGCCCGTTTACACCGGACTTGGCTTTCGCATGCTTAAGGTCGTGCGTGTGAATGCCGGAGTTATTATCCTCGGGGAATATAATCAGACTGGTTTTAGCAATGTTTCTGTAATTCCAACAGCCGGACTGGCTTTAGAACTAAATCTATGGATGGGAGTCAAGTAATTAAACGGATTGTGATCATCGTGTTTTTTGTTGCAGCGGTGTCTGCATGTAAAATGCCTGTGTCTCATGTCCCGTTGTTTGTCAGGCATGATATGACACAGGAGCAGGACAGTATGCCGGCAGACAAGAGAATTGCTGAGACTGAGACGGATTCTCTGGTGAGTGTGTCGGCAGAAACGATTGAAATAGAGGCTGATACGATAGCTGATGCTGATGTTGCTACAAAAGGAAAAACCGAAAAGTCACAGGATACTTCGGAAATTTCAGACCGGCAGCTTATTCGTGATTTGGTCAAAACACAAAATGAGTTTATCCGGGCCCTGAAAGAGCATATTGAAAATACATCAGTTCAGGAAGCCGGAGAAACTGATACCCTCTATATCGACAGGCCCGTTGAAAAATCAACACCGGATAGTGCCGGAGAATCAGGAGGAGAGGAGCCGGCTGATAAATCTGAACCGATTGACGATAAGAGAGACGGGCTGGTAAGGGAAAAAGAAGATATTATCCGTGAAAAGGATGAGCTTATCCGTGAAAAGGATGAGGTCATTCGGGAAAAGAATGATATGATTGCAAATCTGCAAAATGAAAATGACGATTTACAGGAAACCCTTCAGGCTGTAGGAGGACTGAAAAATCTGGAAAGGCCGGAGGATGCGCCTGCAGATACTGTTTATATTGCAAGGGAAAAACAGATGGAAAGTGATAGTATGGCTGAGGTAACAGCTGTCCTGGAAGAAAAGGATAAACAAATCCAAAGCCTGAGGTCCATGCTGATCAAAGTGAAATCAGAAAAGGACACAGTTTTTATCCGGGAAGATAGTGATGCCCCGCGTTTGTTGTCTGCAAAATCTGACAGTCTGGAAAACTTGCCGGCAAAAGAGGATTCAGCCACTTCCAAAAATATCCTGGCTGCTGACAGTATTTCTGATACCATCCCCGGTGATGATGTGAAACGGGAGCTTGTAAAAATCAGTGAAGACAGCCTGAAAAAACTGGACACCCGCGTTGACAGTTTGCAGAAGCAGTTGAGGACAACACCGGATACACTGGTGAAGCACCAAACTGTGCATGATACCATCACTGTAAAAGAAGAAACGGTACGTACTCCAGATACGATACTGATTGTATTCTATTATCCAAGGGGCACTGTCAGTCCAAAAGATGAGGACAGTTTGCTCGTTGGACTGAAGCGTCACTTATCTGAGAAGGATATAGAATCGGTTCTGCTTTCCGGTTATACAGATCAGTCAGGAAGTACAGAGTACAATCGTATTCTTGCCGGAAAGAGGCTGACTTACCTGGAAGAGAAGATCGGGAAATACATTTCGTCAAGGTATATTTTTAGGCAGAATTTTTCTGATACCCTCGCCTCCGAGACACCTGTTGAAGGGGAGCGAAGAACTGAAGTCAGACTGATTCTGGAGGCCGATGCAGAACAGGACAAGTGACCGCTTTCTTTGTTATAGCCTTCCACACAGATCAACTCCTTACTCCTGCACTTTTTTCTGTAGCAGGAAAGAAATGCTTTGAGCAGCTTTTCTGAAAAAGCCCCGCTTTGTCTTTAATACGAGCATCCTTTTTATTACATTTGTTAATAAATTCATATGCAATGAAAAAAATTCTCGTTACCGGAGCCGAAGGCCAGTTGGGACAAAGCCTGCAGGATATCATCAGTGATTATCCTGATTTTGATGTTTCTTTTACAGATGTGGAAGACCTGGATCTGCTGGATACCGAAGCAGTTGAGCAATATCTCAGAGAGTATCAAGCTGATGTCATCATCAATTGTGCAGCCTATACCGCCGTTGATCAGGCTGAAAGCGATGAACAAAATGCCATGCGACTGAATGCTGATGTGCCTGAAATGCTTGGCAGACTGGCAGCAGAAAACGGCATTCGTCTTGTGCATATCAGCACAGATTATGTTTTTGACGGGAAAGCAAATACACCCTATACCGAAACCCATAGCACAGCACCTGTGACTGTTTATGGTCGCAGCAAGCGTGAAGGTGAGCAGCGGCTGCTGGCTGCCCTTAATGATGCACTCATCCTGCGTACTTCATGGTTGTATTCCCCCTACGGGAAAAATTTCCTGAAAACTATGCTCCGGCTGGGCAGTGAAAAGGAACAGTTGGATGTGGTGCAGGATCAGCTTGGTTCTCCAACCTGGGCAGGTGATCTGGCTCTGGGTATCATGCATGTCATTACACGCTGGGACAATGACAATGAGTGGTCGGGCGGAATTTACCATTTTTCCAATCAGGGGGTCTGCTCCTGGTACGATTTTGCCTGGCAGATCATGTATGAAAACAGTCTGGATTGTCATGTTCATCCTGTGGGCAGTGAATCCTTTCCAGCACCTGCAAAAAGACCACATTACTCTGTTTTGGACAAAACAGCTTTTGAAAAAGATTTTTATTTTATCATACCACACTGGCAGACCGGCCTAAGGGAATGCCTTGATGCAATGTAAGCACTGCTTTGAAATTGCGCATGAGTTTTCTGATGCTTGTGAACAGATGAAATTTTATTTGTCAAGATGCATTGTTTTTTGTATCTTGTTCACACTGAATCATTTTGTAAACCAAACAAACAGGAGGGATATATTATGAAAATGTGCAATTTGTATTTGATGATTGTTTTGCTGATTGCTGCGCCTTTGGTGCTGTCAGGGAGCAATGACAAAGCTGATGATATTCTTGAAAAACTGATTGAAAATCACAAAAAGCAGCGTGAAGGCATCACAGAAATGAAAATCATTAAAGATGATGTGGTCTCTTATCAGAAATGGGAAGAAAAAAGCGGAGAAACAATTTACAAATGGCGGGAAGAAAGAAATGTCAATGGTCAGAAACAGATTTCGGTTTTTGACGGAGAAACATATTACACCAAAGATCCCATGACCGGACGTGTTGAGGAAACAGAGGATAAAAACATCAATCCTCTGCACTTCTATCAAAGCCTGCAGAGCCTGGATTGTGAATATCAGGGTGAAGTAGATGTTGACGGTGTGAAATGTCATGCACTGGTAGCTGAAGATGTCCCGATGGAGGATGTCTTTGGTATCACAAAAGCATCCGGCTCTGATATGGAAAAAAAGAAAATGGATATGCAGGATGCTGAAGTAGATGTTTACTTATATGTTGACGGTAAGCGCTGGGTCATTCCCAAAATGGTCTTTGAAACAGAAGATATGGGAAAAGGTGATGCAGACGGCATGTTCAGCAAGGCAAGAATTGAGGTGAAAAATACGGATTTTCGGAAAGTCAGTGGAATGTTTATCGCCTATAAAACAGTGAATACCACATCATTTAAAAAGACGCCAGAAGGAAAAAAGAAATCCGAAGAAATGAAAAAAGCCATGAATAATATGTCACCCGAGGAGCGTGAAATGATGGAAGAACGTATGGGTGATGCCTCAGGTATGATGGATGATGATGGAATGCAAACTGAAACACGCATTGAAAAAGTTGAAATTAACAAAGGTTTCCCGGATGATTTGTTTGATGCGGAAAACCTCTGAACCAGCTTTCTGTACTTTGTGTTATTTTCCGGGATGTAA
>JBNJGS010000073.1:0-14710 GCA_051747965.1 Bacteroidota bacterium | reverse complement strand
TGATATATTTCCTTTTAAGCCAACAATTCATCCAGCAATTTCCTGATTTCCACGCTGACAAAACCGGAGCTTGTATCTGACAACCCGTAAGGTATATACAGCTTGCCATTGTGCTCAACCGAACCACAGGAATACACGGTATTGGGAACATAGCCTTCCCTTTCTTCTTCGTTTGGTACCAGCAGGGGTTCCTGCAGCCGTCCGATTTCTTTGGTAGGATCATCAAGATCGAGCAGGCTGGCTCCCAGGCAATACCGGCGCATGGGACCCACACCGTGTGTAATCAGCAACCAGCCTTCCGGTGTTTCTATGGGTGCGCCGGCGTTACCAACCTGCACATACTCCCAATGAAACTTGGGTTCCTGGATTTTTATGGGCTTTTCCCATACGTTCAGCTTTTCGGAAAAGCCTATAAAGCTGTTGATCCCGTCTACCCTGGACAGCATCACATACTGGCCCTTGATTTTTCTGGGAAACAAGGCAAGGTTTTTATTCTGCGCACCTTCACCATGCAGCGGCTTGACTTCAAATTTGTAAAAATCCCTTGTAACAATCAGTTTGGGGAGTATTGCACTGCCATCATAAGCTGTGTATGTCGCGTAATACGACACTTCACCATCATCATCTGTAAAGCGCACAAACCGGGCATCTTCGATACCTTTTCGTTCAGAAAATGATACCGGGAAAATCACACGTTCCGAAATATGGGTATCGCGTGAAAACTCAATCTCATAATGCGAATCAGCAAGCCACATGATCTGGCATATAACGCGTTTCTTTGCTTCACTGGAACTATTTCTGGCTATGGTATCTTTCACGGCTTTAAGCAGCTCTCCGTAAATAAAGACATCTCCCAGCTCATCCATTACCTCAGTAAAAATACTTTCATCCACATGCATTTCCCGGAGTTTCCTGATAAACGTGGTCTTTTTGTATTTTGTCCGTTTCACCATTTCAGCTTCATCAACGTATGAACCAGAGGCTTCAAATTCAAGCTCTCCCTCCCTGCTGATGGTGCCTGTATGAAAGACAATGCTGGAAACATGGCCTTCACCTGTGGCCCGGAAACTTACAATGATGCGCTTTGCCCCCTCCGACAAACCGGACTGGTCAGGCGACTCCACAACCGACGGGTTAAAAAATGCAGCAGCCGTGATGGAATACTCCATGGAGAAATAAGATCCGATAAGCATTTTTCGGGCCTCTTTTATCTTCTCCAATTTCAGTGACGGATTGTTGATCAGTTTTTTTGCTTTTTCAAAATGATCGAGGAATTTCTGGGATATATTGCGGTGCCGTTTTGAGAATTCACGCAAAGTCTGGGTAAGTGTCAACTCAACCGCATCCTCATCCATGCTTAGCACTTTTTCCACCAGATCTTCCGATCGTTCCCGGCCATTCTCAAAAAAGCGAATGATTACCCGTTTGAAGTCAGGATAAAATTTGTTCGGCAGTCGTTCTACATCAATGCTCATATATTTTTGATATAATATTTTCAATATCCAAAGATACCATTCCAAATCATAATTATAACAAAATCTTGAGGATTAATGAAATTATTTCAATTAAAAAGCACGTGAAAACAAACTTGCTTTAACCCAATTTATATTACAATCCGCACACAGAAATGATGGTATACCTGGTAAATTATCAACATCAACAAAGATATATTTTGTAATTTTGGAACAAATTATTATATTTGTTTATAGATGTCATCAAAAAAAGAGATACAATATGGACAAGCACAAATCATTTATTATTCTTTTGTTTGCCAGCCTGCTAATGCTGGGGACATTGAACTCGTGCATGACAACCAAAACCAGCGTAGGAGAATACACTGAAAAGGAGGGTGAGGAATACACCTATGCCGACGGCAAACAGTTCTGGCTTTTCTGGGGGCTTGTACCTCTGGGTCGTACCGATGTCAACACACCGTCAAACGGAGATTGCCAGGTAGTTACCAGGTACCGCTTTACCGACTTTCTGGTTAGCGCTCTGACAGGCGGCATTGTTACATCCTACAGCATTGACGTCAAGGCCAAACGATAGCCTTCCCGGGCAGGTGTTGTGATTCAGAATAATCAAGACATTATTGCTAACTTAAATATTTCCTCATGAAAAAATCGGTTCTACCAATGGTTTTCCTTCTGTTGCTGACCCGGCACCTGTCCTATGGGCAAACAGATTTTGGAGACAGACAAATCATCAGCAATGAAATTCAAGACGGGCGAAACATGCTTGTAATGGATTATAACCGGGACAACTTTCCGGATATCTTTGTCTTATCAGAATCAGATTCCCTGCTTCTGCTTTTTGAAAACAAGGGATTGGGGTATTTTAAAGAAAAAATTATTCTCGAAAAACTACCCTCACCCGCCCGGGACATAGTTGCGGCTGATTTTAACCAGGATGGCTGGGATGATATTGCCGTTTCCTGCAGAATTACGGGTGAGATATTCCTGCTAAAAAATATTTCAGGAATCGGCTTTGCTGAGAAAACTCTGATTGGAGTGCACAATCAAGTGAAAAGTATTTATGCAGAAGATCCGGATCAGGATGGAGATACAGACATATTCTCACTCTCTGGCCATGATTACAAAATTCGTTTTTTTGAAAACACCGGGGAAGGAGCTTTTGCTTCATCCATACCGGTAAACTCATCTGCAAGTAATATTGGAACCATTGCTTTTGAAGATATTGACGGAGATGGTGAAACCGATATTGTTTCCGGAGGAATCAGCTTTTTACAATGGTTTAAAAAGATTGAGGGTGAGATCAATTACCATAATCCCCAAATCATCGACACTGATGTTGATCACATCGAGCACATAGAAATCTTTGACATCAATCAAAACGGAACAAATGAAATCGTTGTACTGGCAGACTACAATGATGCTATAAAAGTATATTACCAGGAGGACAGCACGGGCAATTACAGCGATCCCGAAACAATATCCGCGATAGACAATATCACGGATTTTGAATTTTGCGATTTTGACAATGACGGAACTCCGGATTTACTGATTTCCACATTTTCCAACAGCATCAGATGGCATAAGAACCTAACCAATGGAATTTTTGCTGAACAGCAACTAATCATATACATGTCATCACCCACGCATGTCTGTGCTGCAGATTTCAACCTGGACGGAAAGCCTGATGTGGCAGGCATGTCAGTAAGCACCATGCTAGCCTGGGCTGCAAATCTTGGAGAAACAAAAGTCGGGGATTTTGATGGTAATCCGGACATTTCAGTATTTCCGGTACCTGCAAACAACACTATCGTTATTGATGCTGAAGATGATCAGATAATCTACAATCTGGTGAACCAGCACGGACAGATTATTACAAAGCTGCACGCCGGTTCCAATGATATTTCTGATCTTGCCCCGGGAGTGTATTTCATCATGCATAATGATAAAACCGTAAGCAGAATAATCCGCAAATAAAGGGAGCCTCCTTCTTTGCTTTTTTGGGTTTGAATTCAACGAGTAGCTTTGCCCATCTCTCTGATAAAGCATGCATCATTGAACGAAGCAAACACAGTAACTATGGCTTTTACTGTTGGCATATCAAGTAAAGCCTGAAACATCAAGAAAATATTTTCAATTTGACATTTTTCTGCAACCAATAAAGACAGAAGGGAAAACCCCGTTAATTAAATGTTTTATTGAAATTTTAAAATCAAAATGATTATGAAAAATGCTTTTAAAGCACTTGTTGTACTTGCAGCAATTGCAATTGGATTTACAAGCTGTAACAAGGAAGAAGACTTATTGGCTCCGGAAATGGGAGAAACCAAAATCATGTATATCACCGATAATACTGCCACATTAAAGGCAGAACTGATTGATGAAGGTGATGAAAATGTGAGCGATAATGGTGTATGCTGGAGCACAAGCCCTGAACCTACAATCGATGACAATTCCGTGGAGGCAAGTGATTATGAAGACTTCTTTACTGCAGAACTGGAAGAACTCACTGAAGATACAGAGTATTATGCCAGAGGCTATGCCACTAGTGATGCCGGCACTTCTTACGGGCAGGAAATTACGTTTTCAACCACTTCTCCGGTACAGGATATAGATGGAAATGAATATCCCACTGTACAGATCGGAGACCAAATCTGGATGGCTGAAAACCTCAAAACCACCACTTTTAATGACGGTAGCTCAATTCCGAATGTCACAGACGGAGACACATGGTCAGAGCTTACCAGTGCAGCTTACTGCTGGTGGGAAAATGATACCGAAGAAGCCAATGATCACTGGGGTGCAATGTATAATTATTATACAGTAGCGGCCGGTAATCTGGCTCCCGATGGCTGGCATGTTCCAACCGAAGATGAATGGGATGTCCTGAAGGATTTTATTGATGGAGATGGAGACAAACTAAAACATACAGGGAGTACTACATATGGCGACAATAACCAAACAAGTTTCAATGCCTATATGGCAGGATACCGCCATTCCACCGCCGGTTCATTTTATAGCCGTGGTGATGAAACATATTTCTGGATAGCCGGAGAGGAACCTTCCTCAACTACTACAGTTACTTATGCTGTATTCCTGAAAGAAGAATCAAAAAGCATAGAGCATGATGCTAATTATATGTCAAGGGGCTTTTCTGTCCGCTGCATTAAAGACTAAATACCATTAACACTACATAGCAAAGGCGCTACATCTGTCAGCAGGTGTAGCGCCTTTTTCTGATGCTGATTGTGGAATCCTATCCGGTCATATTCTCCCTGGTTTACCCATACCACGCCCCACCTGATCTTAGTTCACATACTCACGTCCAATCCGGAAAAAACAGTTACTAGTCCATCCCGGGAATAATTACTTGTCCCATATCCCGCTTATTTATAATTTTGAAAAATCTTTGTAGTTTATTTCAACCTCATCATTAAAGATATTTGCTCACTATTAGAATATTTGTCATCTTGCGGAACAATAAAGCTAGTATGCAGATTTTAGGCAAATAAATTTTAACAGGATAAGATGATTAGGCAAAAGCTGATGGCGCATATTATAAGATTTGTTCTGATATTTTCAGGAATGGTATTCACCGGTTCCACTCTTTTCGGGCAATACGGTACATTCAATGCAGAAGAAAGGAAAATACAGCAGTATCCTGTTTATGAGGATTATGTAGATATAATCATTGAATACAATGATGGAAAAGCGTTCACTGCCGTCATAGAGGCTATAGACAGTCTTGCAGCCGTGAGCCAGCAAAAATCCGAAGATTTGCAGTATCTTTTCCTGAGAAATGAAGTTGCCAATTTGTACAGTCATCAAAGTAATTATATCAAGGCTTATAATATCCTGAAAAACAGTATGCAGAACTTCAGGGCCATGAATGATACGATGCATATTGAGTATTTTGCTTCATTAAGGCTGATGCGCAATTGTGTAAACGATATCAACAACTTACCTGGCAGTGATGACATAACAGAGCGAACAGAGGAAGAATTATTTCAGGCACAATTTGCAGTGCTTGATTCCATAAATGAAACCGGTGAGCCATTGCGAAATGCCCTTGCAGATTATGGAATGATGTTATATAGAAAAGGCCGGGAAAAAGAGGCCATAGAGGCTTTGTACCGGACAAGAAACCTCGCACTGGAGGCCGGCGATCTTTCCAGTCTGGCTGTGGCCGATTACAGCATAATATCAAAGATGAGCGAATCATACGATTTGGTAAAAACCCAGAATGAGGTACTCAAAGCCGACATTGCCTTATTTGAAGCAAAGAAAAGTTCAATTCCCGTAAAGTTGTACAATGCTTATTTCCATACCCTGGTGAGTTCAAATTACGCAAAGCATTTTGATGATATCGACAGTGCTATTGAATATGCGGAAAAAGCCATCGGCATACTAAATTCTCTCAATTATGCAGCATACAATATCGAAGCAGCAACTTATGGCAATCTGGCAAATTACTACGGAGAAAAAGGAGACACCCTCAAAATGTGGTCGAATGCGAACAAGGCCAGGGATCTTGCTGCCACAAAATCCATGTCAGCATACAATCGTGCTTTTGCATATCATCTGATCTCCCAGGCTGTATTGCCTTACTCAACAGACTCTACACTGGCCTATATTTCTGTCATGGACACATTACCCGGGAAAAAGTTCTTTACCAACGATATCAGCCTGCTGAAAGCAAAAGCCCACATACAGGCAGGCAATCACAGGCAGGCAGAAAATCTGATTCTCTCTGTCTTTGATGATTATGAAACCATTGGAGATTGTAAGGTACCGCATATCGCCCGGGAAGTTGAATACTCCACCCAAATATCTTTTTTTGGCTTGCTTGAAAGCTTATACATAGGCTTGTCTGAAAAAAACGGGAAAAATACACAGGCAATTGTAAAAATCATTGAGCGACAAAATTCACTTTTTCAGAAGACAATGGCTGAAAATGTATATGGCTATGAAATTGGCGGATTATCCCGCGAGTATGATGATTTTCTGGACAGGGTTTTGCCATATATGTTTAATCTTGAAGACAATACATATTATGATAAAACAAGTGAAATAATCTTGTCATCAAAAGCCATTCACCTCAACAGCCTGATGGTAAAGAAAAAGTCTCATTCCCTGCTCAAAAGCGACACGACACATTTTTCCCGTTTGATTACCAGTACACAAGAGATTCAGACAACACGCAACAAACTGGCCGCTGCCATATTAACCTATGAAAAAAATATTCACCAGCTTCAAACGGAGCTCAACAGCCAGTTGATAGATAATCTTATGCTCAGGTTCAGGGCTGATGAAAAGATCAAAAACAGGGACATGAAGGTTTTTCAGGATAATTTTTCCCTGGTATCCCGACAGGATATTCAGCAGGTGTTGGATAATGACGAGGCCATTATTGAGTATTTTATGCTTGATGATTCCTGGGGGCAGATTCTGATATTACCGGATACTACATTGAGCTTTTATTATGAGGGCGAAAATCCGGCCAATCAAATAAGAAAGGAACGATACGCCGTAATGACAGGTCGCGAAACTACAGGCATAGGAGAAACACTGCTGGGAACAGTTATGCCATATCTTGAAAACACCAAAAAACTGGTTATCATCCCCGATGATAATTTACATTACATTCCTTTCGAATCTATGCGTGCAAATGATCAGTTGCTGATTGAGCAATTTGCGGTCTCTTACTCCTATTCTGCTGCCCTCTGGCATAACCTGCAAGAATCAGATGCAGATTCCGGACCCAAAAGTTTGCTGACCATCGCCCCCGTTTTTGATCAGGACAGCACAGAAAGCAGCAAAAATTTCAAATCTCCATACTGGGGAGACAGGGTTATAGAGCCCCTGCCCTACAGCCGGGAAGAAATCATGGGAATTGAGAAAATCTTGCAGAATAGTCTTGACTCACTAAGCCATTTGATCCATACAGATGCCACCAAATCAAAGGTAAAAGAAGATATTTCAAATTACGATATTGTTCATTTTGCCAGCCACGGTATTGTCAACGAAGAGCATCCGGAACGATCAGGAATGGTTTTATTTATCAATGACAGCAGCAGAAACAACACAAGGGAAAATATCGGTCTTTTTGGTTTGGGAGAATTTTTTAATATGAACATGAATGCTGATCTTTTGGTGCTTAGCTCGTGCAACAGTGGCAAAGGCAACTATATTTCCGGTGAAGGCATCATTGCTTTGCCCAGGGGAGGAATCCTGGCCGGTGTTCCCCGGGTTATGGCTTCTCTTTGGAATGTACATGATGAACGAACCAAAGACTTTATGTTTTTGTTTTACAAGCATCTGGCCAAGGGGATTTCTTACAGCGAGGCCTTGCAGCAGGCTAAGCTGGATGCCATACAGGCCGGTTTCCTTACGAAAAACTGGGCCGGATTTGTCCTGATTGGAGGATAAACGCTTTCTGATATTCTGTTACCCGGATAAATCCCTGCAATATATTTTCACATAAAAAGGGAAGAGCAGAATGCCCTTCCCCAGAGAGAAAGATAGAGAGAATACATGTACCAATTAATATTTCTATTTTCCTTCTATCTTCAAGTCCCCTACCCGATTTTTGTTCTGGTTTACGATATCATACCTGCTTTTATTTTGTTCACTGAAATACAACAAATATCATAAGTAAACATTTCAGTTCTATTGCATCAGCTCGTCACGGATATTCAACAGGATAGTGATTTTGCCTTTGTTCTGAAAAACGCCCCCGTCCGGATTTCAGGCCGGAGGCATTTATCAGGACAATAATTGCTTAGCACTAAACCAAATGAACATAAGAAAAACTACGCAATTAATCTTCTATCCAATCAATGCCTAAACTGATGGGGTCACTTGGATTATAAATAGGATTATATGGTCCTGCATCATCTTCGGGTGTAAAATCAGAGCCTTCAATTGTGATACTGTAAATCTCACGATCACTCTCAGGATATACTACATCTCCACCTCCATATTCCAAAAGTTCAAAAGTAATCTGTCCTCCTGACAGAGATTGTGTTCCATAATCATCAAGAGATATGCCAACACTATTCTCATCTTCATCAAGTGTCCATATAATGAAATTTTCATTGTCTGAATAATGATGAATATTTCCCTGAGCATCTCTCACAACCAAATAAGCTTTTACCGGGAGTTCTTCGCCGGCCCATGCATCTTTATAAAAATCTATATCGTCAGGTGTCCAGCCTGTGATATCTCCATAAACAGTAATATAACCATACCCTGTACGGTATTCTTCACCATCGTAATAACCTTTCACGGTAATTTTTTTATTGTAAAAGGGCTCGGTGAATTCATGGGTCGGACTTTCTACAGTGGATGTGGTTCCATCACCAAAATCCCACTCCCAGGAACTGATGGTAAAATCGTTGGCCTGAGAGGTATTTGTAAACTCCACTTCTATCGGTGCTTTGTGATAATTGTTGGTGAAATCGAAGCTCACATCAGGCTCTTCGGGCTCTTCGTCTTTGTTGCAAGAGCTAAAAACAAAAGTCAAAAGCATAAATGCTGCTAATACTGATAAAATTAAACGAATTTCTTTCATAATTTATATTTTTAGATATTTGTTCTGTCAGTATAGTTGCTGCCAAGATGTGGTTTTGAAAAAAAAGTTTTATTATTTTTCATCAGGGGCGGCACAAGCCTGTTGGTGCAACATGTTTCGTAAGATATGTTTTGATTTTTTTAAGATACCTTCGAATATGCCAGAACCAACAGGGTGAGAACATCGAAAAGCGATGCGCTGCATTTTTACTGATGATGATGATCGTTGAGACGCAAGGCCGTGCGTCTCTGCAATATTTCCCGGGCTATGCTATATTTCCCGGTTATTGCTCAGCTAACCAGCAGCAGCAGTCGCCGTATCTAATCGCGGAAAATGCGGGTTCAAAAAATGCAGAAATAAGGTTGATTAAAAAGGCAGGGTTTAATCTTTCACGATGATTTTTCCGACAAATTGCAATTCAAAATCCGCGTCAATGAGCTTCCAGTAATACAAGCCCGGAGAAAGGTCAGGAATGCTGTAAGTTTTATCCGTGGTTTCCTCCGCAAGGATTTCGTTGCCCTTGTTATCAAAGATTTCCACAAAAACGGTTTGCCCGGATTCATTGCTCCACTCAAGTTTCTGGCATTTTGTGAGATGCAATTCCCGCGGGGTTTTCACTTCCATGGATTCTCCTCTGAATGTTCCCTGCATGCTATCGTACAATTTTTCCAGTTCAGGATCGGGCGCATATATGGCCAGCATTTCCTTTTCCCCGTCCATGTCATTTATGATATGACTGTTTTCTTTTTCAACTGATCTCTTTTCTTCGGCAGGTTTTCCGTTACCACCTGTATCGGCATTCCGGATTGTATCTTTCGGGATTTGATTTTCAAGCGGTGTGGATTTCTCCTGTTCAGCAGTTTGTTGTTCGGCAACCTGCTCCTGCTTCGGGCCAAAAACACCGGGGAAGCTTAAAATAAGTGCAACGACAACAACAGTCAGAGATGCAGCAATACCAAGCAGCAGTTTTCTGTTGAAGTTTCGCCGTGATTTTTTCCTTATATCTTCCACAAACCTTTTGGCTGTGGACAGGCTGTTTTCCTTATCTGAAGACATTTCTGCAACGACAATCATTTCATGTGCACATTGGTCACATTCCATCAGATGGTGACGCAAATTACCGGGCAATTGATCAAACTTGCCCTGGTTGACGGCATCAGCACATATGGCAATTTGCTCCGGTGTTAAGTGTTCAGTTATCTTTTGCATATCATTATTCTGTCATCTTGCGTTAAAATCATTGTTTCCATTGCTGATTTGCATTTCAAGCATCACACCAATGGTTTCCTTATTGTGAAATCTTTTGCCTCTGCCATTGAGGCGTGCTAATAAAATATCTGTCTGTTTATTCAGCCACATCCGCACGGCATCCCCAGTCAACTGTTTGCCCTCTACAAGAGCAACAAGCCTGGCCAGCCGTTCGTTTACCATGGCTTTTGATAAATCATTCCTGCCTTCTAGTATTTTCATGGCTTCCCTGCTCTTATCACCGGCATATTTTTCCACATCGGTTGTATTCACAGGAATATTGTATTGATATTTCAAAAACAAAATAAGCTTGCCCTGCAGTGAGTTAAAAAGCAACAAACAAGCATTGAATCTTTTCAGTTCTTCCTGCAGGAGAGTTTGCTTGGCAGTTTCAAAGCTAAGTGTTGAATCATAAAATATGCCACTGTCGTTCATATCGTTGACAGCATACCAATGATTTTGTTCTTTTCTTATGACTTCAGCACACATTCGGTTTATCACAGCTAAATAATATGTTGATAATTTGGCCTTTCCCTGAAAAGAGCTGTCGATTTTATTCTGCTTCAACAGAAATTTTTCAATGATTGCTGTTTCCACATCTTCATGTTCCCGCCTGGGAATTACACCCCTGGCAACATATCGACCGACAACTTTTCCAGTCATCTCTCTCAGGTTATTATAGAACCCGGATTCTTTCTTTCTGCTTAATTGGTTGCTTTGTTGTGTCAATTTTGAAATATTTTTTACAAAAATACAAAATTGCCAGGATAAAAACCCTTTTTCCCGGCTTTGATTTATAAAGTACAAACAATACACGTGCCAAAAACCCCGCATCTGCCAGATAGCTGATCATAACAGGCATGACAGCGAATTCTGTCATATCAGAGCAGATAAGACATCAGGACTAAAGCCCTTTCCCCCTTTATTCCTCCCAAATTAGCCATCATCCTCACCTGAAGGGGGATTGCTAACCGGGACCTTCAGGACCTGGTGGTGAAAGAGATAAAAAATAAATGGGCTTTAGCCCTGCCAAAAATTTTTGGATAAGCAGCGTATCTTTTATATTTTTACCAAAGGCCGGCTTAAAAAAAATGCCGGCAGATTTTACCAAATAATTCACTGATACTATTGTAATTATGGAAAAAATTGATGGAAAATCTTTATCAAAACAGATCAAAGAAGAAATAAAACAAGAGGTTGACAATATAAAGGCTTCAGGCGATAAAATTCCACATCTTGCCGCCATCCTTGTTGGACATGATGGTGCATCGGAAACGTATGTAGGGCATAAGGAAAAAGCCTGTGCTTATGTGGGGTTCAAATCTACCGTATTGCGTTTTGGAGATGCCATCACGGAGGATAAGCTTTTGGCTGAGGTAGATAAGCTGAACAAAGATGAGGAAATTGACGGTTTCATTGTACAATTGCCCCTACCTGACCACATTGATGATGAAAAAATTGTTGAAGCCATTGACCCTGCAAAAGATGTTGACGGATTTCATCCGGTCAATATTGGCAAAATGACCCTGGGAATGGACGCTTACATTTCCGCTACACCATATGGCATACTGGAAATGCTGAAACGCTACGATATTGAAACCAGCGGCAAACATGTTGTTGTAGCAGGACGCAGCAATATTGTAGGCAGGCCGGTAGGTATTTTGCTGGGGCAAAAATCTTATCCCGGGAATGCCACAGTGACAATGGTTCACAGCCGCACAAAAAACATTAAAGAAATCACCCGTCAGGCTGATATTCTGATAGTGGCATTGGGAAAGGCAGAATATGTCAAGGCCGATATGGTAAAAGAAGGTGCTGTTGTGATTGACGTTGGTATCACAAGGGTGAAGAGCGATAAAACCAAAAGCGGGTGGAAGCTTTTGGGCGATGTTGATTTTGATGATGTCGCACCCAAATGTTCATACATTACACCGGTACCCGGTGGCGTGGGACCAATGACGATTGTCGCCCTGCTGCATAATACACTAAAGGCCAGCAAAGGGAAGTGATACGATAATTTTCCTGACTGGAAATCAGACAATACCTTCCGGACCCGGCTTTTGCCGGCGTTGTTTCTTTTCTGATTGCTGTCTTTTATTGAGTAATCGCTTTTTTTTCTCCTTACGGGGAACACGGGTTTTTCTACGCTTTTTCTCAGGCTTCAAAGCAGTTTTGATGAAAGCAAGAAACTTCTCAATCGCTTCCTGTTTATTGGCTGCCTGTGATCTTCCCGCATCACAAGTCATTTGCAAAACTCCATCAGTGGAGATCATTGACTTCCCTTTTTTCAGAATAATGTCTTTTTGTTCCGGAGTCAGAGCCTGACTTGCCTCCACATCAAAAAAAAGCTGTACGCGGGATTCTGTCTTGTTTACATGCTGCCCTCCCTTACCACCGCTGCGACTTGTGGTAAATGAGAGCTCGGAAAGAAGACCCTCAGTATTTACTTCAGGATCCATTATCATTGTATATCCTCTTTTTCAATCCAGCCCTGCGGACTACCGGTGGCATCATAAATTTTCAGATGCAAACCGTCAGCCAGAATTTTTGCTTTTTGAAAAGCATCCTGAATATCTGAAGTCTGATAGATGGTCAGGCGGCGGGTTCTGTCATATATAAAATTTACTTTAATGATATCCTGTTTCTGGCTGACCCGTGTGTTTGTTAATCCACGTACAGCACTGACTTCACTGGCCTTGAAAACAGAAATATACTGCACATCCGGCAATTTCTGCCATGGGCCAATCCCCTTGTTGAAAATAAAGCCTGAATTTCTGTACTTACGGTTTTGCATATCCACTTCTACTCCAGGCTTATGCAACAATAAAAGCAAACCAATAAAAATAGGAATCAAGCCCAAAATGCTGTAAAACAAAAGCAGAATTCCGGTTACCACCATCAATACTGTAAACACCAGAGATGGCAGAGATGAACGCTTCACCGAAACAAAATATTCTGATGTATTGCTATTATTATCACTCATAACAAACTCTCTTTTTTCTGTGCCTTTTCATTTGTCATAAAAATAACAATTTTTCACGGGTGACCAAGAAAATAAGCATATTCACCATCCGAAAAGGCATCCGATCACCTGCTTTTCCCTGTTCAGAAAATGAAAAGCATGTAGATTGTCCCATCAGCAGACTTCTTCATCGGACTTGCCTGAAATCAATGGCATAGAAAGGATAAGATTGAATTTCATTGAAATATAACAGCCGCCATCACCCTAATGGCAATGTCGGCTGTTATATTAAAAAGCAAAAAATGATTTTGTATTATCTGGGCTGCACATAAATGTCATCTGAAGCATTTCCGGTAAATGTATTTCCACCGCCATCGGTAAAAGTCACATCACGCCCGAGATAAATCCCGTAATTGGCACTATGATTGAAACTACTGTTGGCTATTTCTATGCGTGTGGATCCGGAGCATCGTAAATTGGCTTCATTTGCGTAGGAGATATCTACATAATTGAGCTTATTCAGCGGGTTGTTGGAATCGTCATAGGCAATCATCTCCCAGTACCCCGGAGAGTTCACTTTGCCGGTAATGGTTATATGCTCATCTGCGGTACCCATCATATTGAGGGATCCTTCAGGTTCTACAATGATTTTGCCTCCTGATCCCATAATAAAATGAGCGCCGGGTTCAACAGTAACATCTGCGTAGATACTATTATACGCGCTGTAAAACAATATCGGTCCCGAAAGTTTCTTCCAGGTAACATTATTATCTACCTGTCCATCATCCACATAAACATAGCTATTGTCTCCATTGTCGCTAAATATCGTGCTTGCATCCAGAAAATGTAACTGTCCGGTGTTGATGCCAATGGGGTAATCCGCACAATTGGCTATCACATTGTTGTTGAAATTCGGAAGCGTTTCATCACCTGTTGTAAGATACATACCATACTTATCTGAATTCTCCAGTATTGTGTTGTTCACTTCAACATTGGAATTCCCGTGGATATCAAGCATCCCGGCACCATATCCACCACCGCCGTCAGACATTGTTACAAAGGAAAGTTTGTTTTTGGTATCATTGCAGTCTTCAAAAGAAAACTCCTGCCAATAGCCCTTTGTGGGTTCATTGCCATAGATAATGATTCGTTTATCCGCTGTGCCCACAGCACTGAAAGAACCATCCGTAAGAATTTCGATTTTTGAGTCGGCATCCATACGGATTTTCACGCCTTCCCGCACAGTAACATCAGCGTCAACACTCCATTTGCCTGTAACATAGTAGTCAGCACCAGGACCATCAACAATGTCTTCAAGAATGATATTGGTTTCCTGATGACCGGTCAGCTCTTGAGCTACACCAACTGGATCGTTGTCATCTTCATCCTTTTCACAAGAGAAAAGAAATACTGTGCCAATTACAAGCACAAGATAAATTAGCTTTTTCATAGTTT
>JBNJGS010000072.1:0-14802 GCA_051747965.1 Bacteroidota bacterium | reverse complement strand
GCCAGCGCTGGCGTGAATGCAGGCTTTCAAAAATCCATACCATAAACATCTTTTACCAGACCATAAGTTTTTGGCGAGTGCCACCGGCATGCAGAATGTACATCCCTCGTTTCAAACCGTGATTGATGGTAGTCTCATGACTGTTGATGCTGATGCTTTTTACCAAACGTCCTGACAGGCTGTAGATTTCCAGATGTTTGTCCTGCATGCCACTGATATGGAGCCTGTTGCCTTCACATACGGGATTGGGATAAATACGGATGCTCTGCATCACTGGTACAGGGTTTACAACAGTGCTGTTGATCGGTAATCTAAGATGGGAGGAATATGCTTCATTGTGGTATACTTTGTTCAGGGCTGTCAGGGTGTCTCCGGATTCATACAGGGGGCCGCCGTTGTTGATGTTGCGGTGGTAGCGTGGGTGGTTGGAGGAGGTGATGTCCAGACGTATGCGGTGACCGGCCGGAAATGTCTGCGCCACATCGGGCAGGGTGATTACCACAGGGTAAATTTCCCCGGGAGTAATCAGGCTGGTATCGGTTGTGCTAAAGCCATTGCGAAACCGCATACGGAAAATGCCGTCAGCCAGCAACATGCTGCGGCCATCAGGATATACATCGCATAGCCGGACGGCAAAATCTGTGTCTGTGCGATTGCTGGAGACGTACAGTTTTACACTGACTTTCCCGGCCATGTGCAGCGGGTTGTCAAGAATTCCGGTGTCAAAAATGATGATGTCGTCGCGGGATTCCACCACCGGAGCCTGATCGTACGGTCCCTGGAGCAGATCGGCATGCAGAGTAGGTCCGCCAATGGTAGGTGAGGGGTCGCGTGGATCGTACAGGTAGCTGCTGCAAGTGTCGCCCGCTGCCG
Organism: Bacteroidota bacterium; assembly: GCA_051747965.1. Lineage (GTDB taxonomy): Bacteria > Bacteroidota > Bacteroidia > Bacteroidales > ML635J-15 > JAQIBY01. The sequence goes on along the minus strand of JBNJGS010000072.1, from coordinate 13,929 downwards.
GCATGCTCTGGCTCAGTCCGCCATCAGCATGCAGGTAGAGAAAATGATCGGTGAAGAGGTCAGAAGGCGGAGGCCAGTTATCAGAAGCATGCCACTGACTTTCGCCCATCTGGAAATACTTTACCACGGGTCGGTAAGGCCAGCCATTATAAGCGTGGAGGAGGTAATAATCAAAAAAGCTTTTCGCGTAGCCATCGCTGGCGTCTTCAGCTCCGGGAAATTCAAGCGCTCCCTGGTTGAGGCTGCCAAGTGCCTGCTGTCCCGGTGAACCGTGCGCCCATGGGCCCATCATCAGCTTGTGCTGTGCGGCTATGCTGTCAGGAGAGTGGGTGCGTATGCCATTGAAATATTTTAGCAGCCATTCGGTGGCGTGATCATACCAGCCGCCAATCATCAGCATAGGAATGTGGATATCTTCCGGAGCCCATGTGGAATCTTCAACATATGTCCACAGCCAGTCATGATACGGATGGGCTTCAAGCCACCCCGACATGCCAAAACCAAGGCCGTCGAGTTGTTCCACGTATTCTTCGCGGTACACGCCGTTGGGGTAGTACATCTGGTAATTGAATTCAGGACTTGCCACCATTGGCACTGCACAGACGTGTGCAGGGTGTTGTTCTTCGGCTGTCATAAACTGGACATTTCCAAGTGCTGATGCGCCCCATGTTCCCACGCTGCCGTCAGACCATGCCTGCTGTGATATCCATTCGATGGCATCGTAACCATCTTCTCCCCGGGTTGATTCTCCTCCGGCTGCATCCGATGAAGCATAAAAACCGCGCCAGTCCATGATGACAAAGTTGTACATCAGTGTATCGGGATTGGTGCCAAAACCGACGGGCAGGTTATAGCGGTAGAAAAATTTGTTATAGGGTGTTTGCACCAGGATGGTGGGACGTTCCATGGCCGGTTCCGGAATGTAAACATCGGCGGCCAGACTGTCGCCGTCGCGCATGGGAATGTTCACTTCTGCAGGTGTCATGGGCTGGGCTGTCATGCTGCCGGCAATGGCAGTAAACAAAAAAATCAGAATGGCATGTTTCATAAGGTACCGGTTTGTTATTTTCGAAGATACAAAATATTTTTCTGACGCTTGCTTAAGACCCTGCTTTTTGAAAAAAGCAAAAATGTCAGTCATTAAGCGGACAAGTGAATTATGGCTGTTACCTGACGGGCTGTAAATGCTGCCAGACCGCCCCGGTAATCGCATGGTAGATCATCCGGATACAAAGCAACAAAAAACCGGATGAAAGATTTGCATTCCATCCGGTTTCCTTCGTATGTTTTCTGTTTATTTCAGATAATCATCAAAATAGCGTGTTACCTTATCCATTAGATGGACGCGGTCATAGCCCCGCACATTATGTTCTGCTCTGGGATAGACAAAATAATCCACCGGGATTCTGTTTTTGATGCACTCGCGGACAAAAACCAGGCTGTGCTGCTGCACCACTGTGGGGTCAATACCGCCATGAATCATCATCAAACGACCTTCAAGATCCTGAACACGTGTATTCAGGTTGGCTGTATCATAGCCTTCAGGATTTTCTTCGGGTGTGTCCATATAGCGTTCACCGTACATGATTTCATAATATTTCCAGTCGGTAACAGGGCCTCCGGCAACGCCAACTGAAAACACATCCGGATAATCCAGCATAAGTCTGGTGGTCATAAATCCACCATAGCTCCAGCCATGTACACCTATGCGTTCAGTATCCACCCATGGTTTTGTTTTCAGAAATCTGATTCCCTCCATCTGGTCTGCAACTTCGTGTTTGCCAAGCTGACGGTGGATGATGTTTTCAAAATCAAGTCCGCGGTTGGCTGAACCCCGGTTGTCAAGAGTGAACATGACATAGCCGCGCTGTGCCATGTAATATTCCCAGCCGCGGGCACCGCCCATCCAGGAATTTGTTACCAGCTGGGCATGTGGACCGCCATATACGTATACAATGACAGGGTAGGTGGCGTCTTTATCAAAATCAGCGGGTTTTATCAGGCGGTAATGCAGATCGGTTTCCCCGTCAGCAGCCTTGATGGTTCCAAGCTCCATACTTACCGGCTTGATGTCTTTCAGCGGGTCGTCGGCAGTCAGTATATTGCGGATAACAGTACCATCGGCATCAAGCAGGTCATATCGGTTGGGCAGGTTGACAGAAGAAAAATTGTCAAGCAGGTATTTTCCGTCTGATGATAGTTTGGCCTTGTGGGTGCCGGCATCTTTGGTGAGTTGTGTCATCTCTCCGTCATCCATGCTGAGTCTGTATACATGTCTTTCTACCGGACTTTCTTTTGTTGTCTGAATGAAGATATATTTTGCTTTTCTGTCAAAGCCCAGGATGTCTGTTACCAGCCACTCGCCTTTTGTCAACTGTTTTTTCAATTTGCCTTTGGTGTTGTAGAGGTAAAGATGATTGTATCCGTCGCGTTGCGATTGCCAGATGAAAGTGTCATCACTTCCGGGCACAAAGTGAGCTGCTTGCTGAGGTTCCACGTATTTGTCGTGTTTTTCTTCAAAAAGTGTTCTCTTGAAACTGCCGTCTTCAGCATCATACATATTGAGTTTCATATGATCCTGTCCCCGGTTGAGCACAGCAATCAGAATGTATTCATTATCCGGTGTCCAGGCAATATTTGTCAGGTATTGTTCCTTATCGCCTTCGGTTTTGATTTGAATGCTTTCTTCCGTGCTGACATCATACACATGCAGGCGGGTTTCTTCGGATTTCATGCCGGCCATGGGATATTTTGTGTTGTCCACACTGGCAACGCGTGTGGTGATGTCAATCATGGGATAATCAGTTACCGTGCTTTCATCTTTTACATAATAGGCAAGTTTTGATGCATCGGGCGACCAGAAGGTTCCTTTTTCAATGCCAAATTCACGGCGTGCTACGCTTTGTCCGTATAGCATTTCAAGATTGCGGTCATTGCTGATGCCGGTTACGCCGCTTTCGTCTGCAACAAAAAGATTGCTGCCGCTGGTGAATGCCATGATTCCCGCCTTTGCACGAATATCATAATTTTCGCTGTTCTCCGGTAATTTGATCTGTTTGCTTACTTCCTGCTTTTCGATATCAAACAGCAGCCAGTATTCGTCGGTGCTGAAGGAAAAACTCTTGTTGTCATGCCAGGTGATGGACGGGAAGTATTTTGGTGCTTCAATATTTGCAGCAATCAGGGCTGTACCAAGCTCTTCCAGACTTATCATTTCTGTGGCTTCATCTGAAGATACAGATTCGCTCATGAGAGATTTTCCGGAAAGCCATGTGATTTCTTTGCTGTCGGGCCGCCACTGAATGTTTCTGCGGTGTTCGGGATAATATTCGCGCCACATCCCGATGACGGCATCTTCTATGCTCAGCATTTTGTCCTGAGCCATGCTTCCCTGCAGTGAGAATAATCCCACCAGTAAAAGTGCAAAAAGTCTGAATTGAAATTTCATATAGCATTGAATTGATTACAGAACAAATATAAAAGAATGCTTGTAAAAATCACAGACACCATATCTGCAAATGCTTAAAGAATGCTTAATCAGGTATCGATATCACTTTTGCTATGCTTATTACCCATGATAAAATCAACAAGCCCTGGAGGCTATGTGTACGGGATACTCCCAAAAAACCAATCTGTTGCCTGATTTTTTGTCTCAGGATTTGTCTTTGCTTCCTACCCATATTCTGGCAACCCCAAAACTAAGCGGGTGGCTTTCAATGGATGAAAAGCCTGCAGAGTTTAGCCGCTTCTCCAAATCCACCTTTTCGGCAAATTGCCGTATGGACTCTGACAGGTATTTGTACGCTGCCTTGTCGCGGGAAATCAGTCCGCCAAAAAAAGGAATGACCCCCCGGAGATAAAACAGGTAAAAAGCCCTTACAAACTTGTTTTTTGGCATGCTGAATTCCATGATGTACAATTTGCCACCGGCTTGCAGGACACGGTGAATATCCCGGAGGCCTGCATTCAGGTTTTCAAAATTGCGTATGCCAAAAAGAACAGTGGCAGCCTGAAATCTGTCATTTTTGATCGGCATATCTTCAGCAAATCCGGTATGAAGGTGAATGTATTTTTCGGGGAAACGTCTGGCAAATTTTTCTCTGGCTTTATTCATCATACCGGTGGAAGGATCAAGCCCGTGTAGATCAGGTATACTGGTTTTTGCCAGAAGCATGAGCATGTCTCCTGTGCCTGTGGCAATGTCCAGCAGTGATTCGGGTTTTTGCCGGCGGATCAATCGCCGTAACTTGCGCCGCCATATTTTATCAATCCCGAGAGACAAAAAATGATTGAGAAAATCATATCTAAACGCGATACGGTTGAACATCTGCTCAACCGTATCGTCAGTATTGTTATGCAATGGTTTTCCCATGCTTATTTTTCCTTAATCTTTTCCTCCAGCGCTGTCATGTACAGATTTTTCATGTCTTTGACATAGCCGATGGAAACGTCGTCCACGCGCATATCGCCTTTGGTAACATGCCCCAGGGTAGAGAAAGGGAAGTCGTTATCCAGCATCAGGTCTATGAATTCTTCCTCCTTGTCGGGATCCACACTCACCACCACGCGTCCCTGTGCTTCACCAAAGAGATAAGCATCTTTTCTTACTTCAGCGTCGCTGGTGATATCAAATCCCAGGTTGTGCTCAAAGGCAGATTCGGCCAGGGTCACAAACAATCCTCCGTCGGAGATGTCGTGCATGGATTCGACAAGTTGTTTTTGAGCAAGGAGCTGCAATATGTTATTCAGTTTGAGCTCAAAATTAAGATCAAACCAGGGGGCGGGAGAATGTTTTACCCCGTGGTAATTGTACAGGTATTCTGATGAACTGATGTCGTTTTTTGAACGGCCCAGCAGGAAAATCATATCGCCTTTGCGCTTAAAGGATAAACCGGTATGATATGATTTGTCTTCGATAATTCCCAGCATACCGATGGTGGGAGTGGGGAATACCGGAACAGTTTTGCCTTTGATACTGCTTTGATTATAAAAGCTGACATTTCCGCCTGTCACGGGTGTTTTGAAGGCTTTGCAGGCTTCGCCCATGCCTTCGATTGCCATGACAAACTGCCAGTATGCCTCGGGGTTGTAGGGTGAACCAAAATTCAGGCAGTTGGTGATGGCCGTGGGTTTGGCACCGGAACAGGCTACATTGCGTGCTGATTCAGCAACCGCGATCATGGTGCCTGTTTTGGGATCTGCTTTGACATAACGGCTGTTGCAATCTACACTGAGGGAGAGAGCTGTATTGGTATTCTTGATGTTTACCACACCGGCATCTGAGGGCTTGTTGGTGCTCATGTTGTTGGTGCGCACCATGCTGTCGTATTGCTCGGTAACCCAGCGTTTGGAGGCAATGTTGGGCTGACTGAGCATGAATTCAGCCACCTGTCGGTAGTCTTTGGGTTCTTCAATAGCCTCAATCCTGAACTTTTTGTGTTTTTTGATATAGTCGGGTTCCTTGTACTCCCTTTCGTAAACGGGAGCACCGCCGCCAAGGACAAGAGTGGAAGCCGGCACTTCAGCTACTTCCCGGCCTTTGTAGGAGAAATACAGTTTGTCCTCATCAATCACTTCGCCGATTTGCACACAATTGATATCCCATTTGTCAAATACTTTCTGAGCCTCTGCTTCCTTGCCTTTTTTCACAACCACAAGCATTCTTTCCTGCGATTCTGACAACAGAATTTCCCATGCTTCCATGTTTTTCTGACGCAGTGGCACCTTGTCCAGATCAATGCGCATGCCGGATTTTCCTTTTTCGCTCATTTCGGAAGTTGAGCAGATAATACCAGCAGCACCCATGTCCTGCATGCCGACAACCACGCCGGTTTCAATCAGTTCCAGGGTAGCTTCCAGGAGCAGTTTTTCCTGAAAAGGATCTCCGACCTGAATGCTGGGAATGTCCTCAGCAGAGTCTTCGGTAATATCTGCGGAAGCAAAAGTAGCACCATGTATGCCGTCTTTTCCTGTGGAAGAACCCACAATGAAAACGGGGTTTCCGGCACCTTCGGCAATGGCAGATACCATGCGGCCTTTTTTCATGATTCCTACACTCATGGCATTGACCAGCGGATTGGTGTTGTATGATTCATCAAAAAATACTTCACCTCCGACAACGGGAACACCAAAGGAATTGCCGTAATCTCCAATGCCTTTGACTACGCCTTCCAGCATCCACTTTGTGCTGTCCTTTTTCAGGTTGCCAAAGCGGAGGGAGTTGAGCTGGGCAATGGGGCGTGCACCCATGGTAAAGATGTCGCGATTGATGCCCCCAACACCGGTAGCAGCACCCTGGTAGGGTTCCACTGCACAGGGATGATTGTGGGATTCTATTTTGAAGGCGCAGGCCAGATTGTTCCCAATGTCCACAAGACCGGCGTTTTCTTCTCCGGCACCGGTTAGCAGTCTGCCACCTTCACGTGGCAAAGTTTTCAGCCAGCGGATAGAGTTTTTGTAACTGGCATGCTCCGACCACATGACCGAATAAATGCTGAGTTCTGTGAAATTGGGCTTGCGGCCCATATAATCTTCAATCATTTTGAATTCTTCCTCGTTGACACCTAGCTCTGCAGCGGTTTTGAGGTTAACATCAGGGTATTTCATGGTAGCTCATTTTTCTTTGAAAACAAAGATAGAATTTTTTAGCGAAAGCACAGGCCTTGTTGAAAAGCCGGGGAAAAATATCTGCCTGAAATTTGTCGGAAAAATGCGCTAATGGCTTAGTCTTCCGGCTTGAGCGGAAGGCTTATGATAAAAGTACTGCCCTGGTCTTTTTTACTTTCCACGGAAAGGCTTCCCTTATGTTGTTCGGCAAATTCTTTGCATATAATCAGCCCCAGGCCGGTACCGCTTTCCTGATTGGTGCCTTTTGTCGAAATATTCTGATCAACCTTGAAAAGGCGTGAGATTTTTTCTTCATCTATACCCACACCGGTATCACTGACACTGATGTCAACTGAATGGTCACTCAGACCGGCGTTGACACTGATTTTGCCGTTTTCAGGAGTGAATTTAATGGCGTTGCTGATGAGATTACGCATCATGGTTTTTAGCATGTTTCTGTCTGCTGTGATTTCAATATCAGTCTCTTTGCCGATGGATATGTCGATTTGCTTTTTCAGCGCGAGATTTTCCAGAATATAAATGTTTTCTTCAATGATGTCTTTGATATTCACCGGCTCAGGATTGAAACTAATCTTCCCCGATTGTGTCCGTGACCATTCCAGCAGGTTGGTGAGCAGCTCATAGCCTTGCTTGGCAGACTGGTACATGAGTTGGTAATAGTTTTGCAGTTCTTCTGCCGGAGTTTCTGCGCTTTCTTCAATCAGCAATTCTGTGAATCCCAGTAAACCGGTAAAAGGGCCTTTTAGATCATGCCCGATGATGGAGAAAAATCTGTCTTTTGTAGCATTGAGCTCCTGTAGCTCTTTTTTCTGATGCCTGATGGTGAGGTGACTTTTTACCCTGGCCAGAAGTTCTGCTGACTTGAAAGGCTTGGTGACATAATCCACACCTCCGGCCTCAAAGGCCTTTGTGATGCTGTCCGTATCGCTTTTGGCCGTTAAAAATATGATTGGCAGATCTTCAAATTCTTTCCTTGCCTTAAGTCTTTTGCATACTTCTATACCATCCATGCCCGGCATCATAATGTCCAGCAAAATCAGGTCATAGTCATGCATTTCGCACATGTCAAGAGCTCTCGGACCATTTTGTGCAAAAGATATATCATATCCGGCTTCCTGCAAAGTGGCAGCCACAATCTGTATGTTTCCCGGCACATCGTCAACGATCAGTATTTTGCTGTTTTTGAGCATCTTGCTTTGTTTTTATATCAGTTCCCTGAATATTTTGTTGATTTGTTCAATATCAAAATTGTCCGCTGCCTTGATAAGATTGCTTCCCTCTTGTTGATAATAATCTGACTTGTGGCTTTTTCCAAAGTCAAGTACTTCTTTTCCAAAATCTTTTATCTGTTGCATGTTCCCGGATGCCTCCGCTACTGCCATCTTTGGGCTGAATTTGTTGAGGAATAAGTTCTGTATCTCTTTACTTACCTTTTGTTCCTCTTTTTGAGCTTTTGTATTTTGTTGGCCGGACTGTTTGGTCTTGGGTTTTAGGTATTTGACCAGTATTCCGATGATTTGTTCAGGAGAAACCGGCTTTTCCAAAAAGTCGTCGAAGCGGGCCCTGTCGATTTCACTTTTCTGATATTGCATGCTCGTGGCTGTCACAGCGATAACAGGAATGTTTTTACTGTCATCACCGGATTTGATGGCAAGTGTGGCATCTATGCCATCCATGACCGGCATTCGTAAATCCATAAGAATCAGGGAGGGACGATGTTTTCGTGTTTTGTTTATTGCCTCTTGTCCGTTTTCTGCCTGTATGATTTCCAGATTGAATTCTTCAATATATGATGTCAGCAAATATCTGTTGCTCAAAACATCGTCCACAATCAGGATGGTTTCACCATTGAAAAGATAATCAGATTGCTCTTTTGCTTTATTTTTTTCTTCTGTTTGGATGTTGATTTCGGGCAGGTTGACTTTTTTGAAAAAGATGCTGAAAGTACTTCCATTTCCAGGTACAGACTGTAGTGAGATGCTTCCACCCATGATGTTGATTAAGCGCCTGGAAATAGCCAGTCCCAAGCCAGTGCCTCCGTATTTTCTATTATCCTGTTTGCTTTGCTGTTTGAACGATTCAAAAATTTCTTCCTGATTTTCACGGGATATTCCAATGCCGGAATCTTCGATATGACAAACAATATCAATACTGTTGTCTTCGTGGGTATGGGTTTTTTCCAGAATCAGTTTCACGTATCCTTCTTCGGTAAATTTAACTGCATTACCCATGATGTTTAGCAAAATCTGCCTTGTTCGCATCTCATCAATGATGATATGTTCAGGGATTTCAGGATCAATATCCTGAATGAGCTCCAAACCTTTTTCCTGTATCTTCAGTGAAAATACCTGAGTGATCTCCTCAGCCAGTTTCTTCAGATTTGTTGACTCAGGTTGCAGATGGATTTGCCCGGCTTCTATTTTTGACAGATCAAGAATGTCATTGATCAGATTGAGCAATGTCTTGCTGCTGTTCTGTATCGACTGAATGAATTTCCGGTGTCTTTCATTGGAGAGGTCTTTGGCAAGGAGTTCGGAAAATCCTATGATGGCATTCATCGGTGTACGTATTTCATGACTCATGTTGGCCAGGAATTCTGATTTGGCATTGTTTGCTGCTTCTGCTTCCTGCTTGGCCTTGATGAGTTCCTCTCTTGCATTTTTTTCTTGCGTGATATCATTTTTGATGCCAATATAATGCAGGATATCTCCGTTTTTGTCAGTTATTGAGGAAATCAGAGCGCTTTCGTAATAGTGTTCACCATTCTTTTTCTTGTTGATGAATTCTCCTTTCCATTCCTTACCGGATTGTAATGTACTCCAGAGGTCCTGATAAAATTCATCGGGCAGCAATTTGGTTGATAGAATGCTGGGATTTTTCCCGATAACCTCTTCCGGCAGGTAGCCGGTGATATCGGTAAACTTTTTGTTTACATATTGAATGGTAGCATCAGGATCGGTAATAACAATGATCGCAGAAGCATTTTCTACAGCCTTGGAAAGTGTCCGCAGCTCTGTTTCTGCTTTTTTCCGTTTGGTGACATCGCGTACAATACCAAGGGCATTCCAGCGGCCTTTAATTTTCAAAGATGACAGGGACAATTCAATGTCAATCTTTTTTCCTCTTTTGTGATAAGCCTGTAATTCTATATTTTTCCCTATGGCATTTCCCTTACCGGTTTTTGCAAATTCCGGCATGTTCCTGAGAAATTGTTCATGGTGTACTCGGGAAGTGGTTATTTTGTGAAGATTTTTTCCCAGAATTTCAGTCTCTTTATATCCAAAAATTTCTTCTGCAGCATGGTTCCAGTATGTGACTATGCCTTGATGATCAATAAGTATAATTCCATCCTGAGCATTGGTGGATATTTTCTTAAATTTTTCTTCACTTTCACGCAGGTTGTCTCCGATAATCTTTCTCTCATAAGTATTGGCGATGATGTGGCTGACAGTTCGTAATAATTCCACCTCTTCTTCTGACCAGTATTTGTTTTGGGTGTTTTCATCAAAACCAATAAAACCTTTATATTCTCCGAAAAAATACAATGGTAAAACGAGTAATGACTTGATGCCCTGGGGTTTTACCGTTTTCTTAATCACGGAGCTAAGTTTGTCAGTATCATCGGTATGAATCAGGCCGTCCTGGATAAGCATTTCTTTCCAGGGATGTAAATCATCGGCATAGGAAATATTCTGCAAATTGTCAATTTCAGTGCTTATGCCTTCATTGCACCATTCAAAAACATTGCTCGTTCTTGTACCGTCTGCTGTGTCCAGAAAGATGTATGTTCTGCTTACATTGGCGTATTGACCGATCTGGCTCAGTGCATTCTGCATGTTTGTATCAAAATGCTTGAGTTCATTGAGCTCAAAAGCGACAGTGGACAGCAGCTTTTGCTGAGAGAGATTTTTCTGAATGCTTTGTTCATATTCTACAGTATTCGATATGTCATTAAGGATAAGCATGATGTGTTTGCGCTCCTTGTACCGGACAGGGATAAAATTGCAGTCGAGCCATGTGTCTTTGTTGAATGTTGTGATAATGTTGACCTTTTTATGCTGTTTCTGATCTGTTTTGTTACAGGCAATGAAAGCATCGTACAGGCCCGTTTCTTTCCATGATTGTATGTTGTGGATGTTCTGGCTCAGGACATCCGATTTTTCTTTGGCTCCAATGGTTGTTACTGCTGCTTCATTGGTAAGGATGCACTGTCCTGATGGCTCGTAAACAATGATGCCCATGGGGGAATTCTCTATCAGCGTTTCGTTGAATTCCAATGCCGTGATCAGTTTGTCTTCGGCTTCTTTTTCTTTGGTGATATCTCTGGCGGTGCATACAACAAATTCCACATTACCGGAGCTGTCAACCATGGGTGTTTTTGTGATATCAAGCAGGCGGGGAATGCCCTTGCCGTCAAGGTTCCATTGCTGAAATCTGTGGCGCTTTTTCTGGTCAAAACACTGACGGTTGCTGGCAATGTATTTTTCTGCAAATTCTTTGGAAAACAGGTTCCTGAAATTTTGGTATTCTATTTCTTCTTTTTTTCTGTCAAGAAATTTTGCGTGCGACTTATTGATGAGCCCGTAGGTATCAGGGTTTTTCAGATACCAGATTTGCAAATCAGTGTTCTCGCTAAGCAACATCAGCTCCCGGCTTTTGCGTTTTGCTGCATTGTGATCCTGAATCTGCTGAGTGACATCATGGCTGATAAATAAAAGCTGTGCTGATTCAGAATTTTTGTTCCTGAAGGGAACCTTTGTGTATTCCATATACACCGTCTTGTTGCCAATGCGATGCGCACGGATACTGCTTACCGCATCCCCTGACTCCAGGATTTGCTTGTCTTCTTCATCGTGTTCAATGGCTTCATCCTGGTCATCCAATATGTCAAAGTCTGTTTTTCCAATGATATCATCCACAGGCAAACCAACAAATTCTGAAAACTTCCTGTTGACATTGATGTACCGACCTTCCTGGTCTTTTACGCCCAGTGTGCTGGGGATGGTGTCGTATATCTTTTGCAAAAATGCCTGTTGCCGGTTCAGTTCAATTTCATACTGCTTCCTGTCACTAATGTCAAGGGTTATCCCATAAATGACCTTTTTGTTCTCAGATGTGATTTTTGTATTGCTTTGGGTTACCAGCCAGATCAAATTCCCTTTGGGGTTTTGTATCCTGTATTCAAATTCAACTTTTTCTCCGGGATTTTCCAGACTCTGGTTGATTTTTTCCAGAACATTATCTTTATCCCTGTTATCAATAAGCGTAAGGAAATTTGCAAGACTATTATTCAGGTATCCCTCTGGTAATCCAAGCAGTTCTTCTCCCACATCGGAGATAAACGTGTTGGTGAATTTGTTGTCTGTGTATTCGCTTTTCCATAAAATGCTTTTGGCGTTTTTTACAGCCTGCTCATAATCCATATGAAGCTGGCGTAATTTCCTGGAAGTTTTTTTCCTTTCGGTCAAATCACGGACAAAAGTGAGCACAGCGGGCTGGCCACCCATTTCAATCATGGCGTTGTTTAATTCCACCTCGGATATGCTGTTGTTGGCATTGATGATTTTTGTTTCGTAAATCATCGGAACTTCAATGCCCTCTAAGCGTTTCTGATGTATTTCAAGCACTTGCTTCTTCTCCTTTGGAGGAAGAAAATCAATAAAATCCTTGCCAATAATTTCATCCTTATTATATCCAAAAAACGTTTGTATCTGATTGTTCGCAAAAATGATTTTTCCGTGTTGCGTAATCAGAATGACATCATTGGCGTTTTCCACCAATTGACGGTATTTGTTTTCATTTTCTTTTAATTTGATTTCCTGGAGTTTCCTGTCCGTGATATCCACAACAACCCCGATCATGCGTGATGGTCTGCCATCCCCGGCATAATCGTTGATGACACCTCTGTCGTAAAACCAGCCATACGTGCCGTCATCTTTTTTGATGCGGTAATCAACTTCGTAAATATTTGTACTGCGTTCAAACATGCACTCTCTCATGGCGTCCATGGTGGCGTCATAGTCATCGGGATGAATATTGTCGGTCCACTTTGAATAATGTACATATTCAAACTCTTCCGGATTGTAACCAAGCATTTCTGCTTTGTTGGCACCGGCAGTTACCATGCCGTTTATCAAATCAAATTCATACCAGGCAATCTTGCCTGTCTTCATCAGAATATTCAGACGTTCATTTAGCTGGTGCTGACTACTGATGTCTGTTATTACTGCCCGTATTCCTTCTATTTTGTTGTTATGGAAAATTGGTGCAGTGGATAATACAACACGGATTTTGCCTTGTCTTGTGTTCAGTGTATATTCACGGGGAGGCAATTTATTGCCTGATAAAATGCTTTGCAAATAGAGTTGTACCTCTTCGTGGTCCTTGTCAAGAAAAAAATCCAACAGTTCAACTCCTTCTTCCACCTCTTGCTTGGTGTAGCCAAAAGCTTCCAGGGCTACATTGTTGGCAAAAACCAGTTCTCCCTTCCGGTTGACCTCGCAAATGATTTGTGGAATATCATCAGCAAATTTTTGATATTGGGCTTCTTGAAGTTTAAGATTTTCTTTTTCTTTCTTATATGTAGTGATGTCTTCAATGTTTATCAGACATTGATTATTGCTAAGATGAGAGATATCAATACCGTAATGCTTGTTATGCCTGGGATGAAAAACTTCAATATGCTTGGTTGTCCGTTTGTTACAGACATCACTGATAAGCAGCTCCCAGTCGGCTTCCGGTGAGAGAACTTCACTGAATGTATGTACCGGATACAATGTCCCGGCTTCTGGCAGATGAAAAAAAGCCTGTGCTCTCGCATTATAATCCAGCACTTTTACTGCATCAGTCACACCATCAGGTAGCTCAACTTTCAGATAAATACCCAGAAGGCCAACTTTAATGGCTTCGAGCTCTTGCTTCAGTGTTTCCTTATTGTTTTGCATAAAAAATCTAATGTGTGTTTCCTGATTCAGGATATGTAGGAAAACTTCAATAAGTGTAAAGATACAAAAATAAAGCGTACGCTTTTTGCCTGAATTCATGATGTAGCCTAAGCAAAAAGACGCATTTTTCATGCCTGATTACAGAAATGAATGTGGCTCCTTTTATGGTTCATTGGGAGATTCAAGCACAAAACCCTTACAGCCCTCCTTCGTCGGGCTGTGGGTTTTTATTATCACCAGGGATTGGGGGAGATTACGCTCCTGTTTTGTGCACCACATTGATGTTTCCAAAATTTGCCTCTGATAATCAAAATGTTATCCTTTAAATTATTTTGATTTGGGTGACCCGGCTTTCTAA
>JBNJGS010000071.1:0-14941 GCA_051747965.1 Bacteroidota bacterium | reverse complement strand
ATGATCCTTTTTCAATTTGCAGCAGGCCCGATATCTATCGAAATTTATCGTTGTTCTTAAAAAATTGCAAATAATATTGATTGTATGACATAAATTATGTATCTTTATAAAATATAAACTAAAAAACAGGTATTATGAAAAAACTATTTACACTATTTGCTCTCTTGAGCTTTGGATTTTATGTCACAGGCCAAACCGTTGTATTCAGCGATGGATTTGAGTCTTATACTGTTGGTGATGCACTAACTGTAGTTTCTGCAGACTGGGAAACATGGTCGGGTTCTGAAGGTGGATCAGAAGATCCTTTGATTACTGATGCACAGGCCAGTGCCGGATCACAGTCACTGAATGTTCTTGCCGGCAATGATATTATTTATGATTTCGGCAACAAAACCAGTGGTATTTACTCCGTGAGTTTTGATTATTATGTGGTTTCCGGTGCAGAGGCGTATTTTAATACCCAGCACAGTTTTGCCGATGAATGGGCATTTTCATGCACATTTGCAGCCGGTGAAATGACACTTGCCAATGGTGAAACTACTTCACCCACATATTCTTACACTGAAGATACCTGGATGAATTTTCAGATTGATTATAACCTGGAAATGGATTCTGCCTATCTGTATGTGGATGGTGTTGAAGTTGCAGCCTGGATATTCAGCAATATTGAAAGTGGTGGAACCGGTGATAACCAATTGGGTTGTATCAACTTTTATGGTCCTGCAAACAATGACTATTATGTAGATGAATTTGTTTTCACTGAAATTGAAAGCGGCCTGCTGCCACCTGAAGTTGTGGTAGCTACTGATCCCATCATGACAGACGGATCAGCGCCCGAATTAATCAATGTCGGCAACAATGGAGAAGAAGCTCTTAACTTCAAGGCTTATCCCACATATGCATGGGATGTTCCGGTAAAATCAGGAACAAGAGACGGAGTACTCAATTATGATGGAGACAATGCCAATGCTATTGGCTGGGGTTCAACTTTTGATGTGATGGCTGCTGCCAGATTCCTGCCGGAATATACGTCTCCTTTCGCTTCACAGGCCATTGAATCTGTGGATGTTTATATCAATGATGCACCCACAAATGATTCAATCAGAGTATTTGTAGCCACAAAAGGCGGATTCATAACTCCGGGTACAGGCTCTATGATTACAGAAAAAGACGCCACCGTAACCGCAGGGGCGTGGAACACAATCACACTCGATAATCCAATCGTGCTGAACGGCGATGAAATCTGGGTAGGTTATGGTTTTAATCATCCAGATGGTTCTTTTGTTCTTGGTATGGATGACCAGCCACTGGTTGACAATGGAAACTACCTGAAAACCGGACTTGTATGGTCTGAATTTACAGGCATCAGTGGCGACGGAATGGGCAATTTCAATATCCGTGCCAACGTGATCGGAACTGCTGCACCGGAATGGATGACAGTGAGCCCGGCTGACGGGAATATTCCTGCCGCCGCTTCTATGGATATCGACCTTGGTTTTGTGACCACGGAACTCACTACAGGTGTTTATTCCGGCAATGTCATTGTCGGATGTAATGATCCGGATTCTGAATGGAATTCCATCCCTGTTGAACTGGATTACTTTGTTGGCCTGGAAGGCATGGAAAGCAATGCTGTTATGACTTATCCCAATCCGGTGTCTGATGTATTTACCATCAAATCCGATGATATGATCAATGAAGTGGGTGTTTATAACATTCATGGACAAAGGGTTGCCGGCAGCAAAACTGCAGATACTACAGTGAAACTTCCTATGAATATGGAAGCCGGTATTTATATGGTTCGTATCGTGACTGAATCCCGCACCATTGTCAGAAAAATTGTTGTTGAATAAATTGTCAAATACATGATATAATAAAATCCGTCCGCTAAGCAGCGGGCGGATTTTATGTTAAATGGTATATTGAAGTTTACTTCTTTTTTCTCATTGCGCCACCCAGGGTGATTTCAAAACCGTGGTACTGCAAAGATGCATCAGGCATATCAACCGGCAGCATGCTGTTATCACCGGTATAAACCGAGCCGTTCAGTGGCATGTCCTGAGATCCCATATAATATTTTGCACCAACAAAACCCCAGATGTTATCCTGAAGACGAAAACTCATTTTTACACCAAATACATATCCCCAGCCAAACATATCCTTGTCGTAGGTGATGTCAGATTTTGCGGCGTATAAATTGTAAGTCTCTTCATACATGGCATCAAAACTACCTTCCATTAGTTTTGTATTCATGCTGACAAAGCCAAAAACCCCGCCTTCAAGGTCCAGCTGTACGTTTTTTGTAGGGATAACTATGGTTGGCACCAAGGATCCGTTGAAGGTCTGAAAAGGCCCTACAAGAGGCCGGCTGGAGTTGAGACCCTCATCAAGACCGGTCATGCTCATCCCTCCGATAGAATTCATGCTGATACCGGGAGATATCTGAAAGTAATTTCCAAAAGCCACAGGAAGGGAAAAGTGTACCGGGGCAATGGGATTGGAGAAATATCCGTCCGTAGGGAAAAAATAGGAGAATCCCAGTGATTGGGCTTTTACTCCGCCGACAGATAACAAAAGAAGGAGACCCGCAGCAATACTGATAAGTTTTTTCATGCTAAAGATTTTTTTTTAAAGATAATTATTTTGTGTATTAATGCTATACTTTGTAAAAATATTTTGGAACTGTTATCTATCCACAGCCTGAATAAAGCTGACTTGCATTTAAGTCCAAAAGCAGATGTGTGATGATTATCAGTGCTGAATTGGTCAAGCAGCAGGATGAAACAAAAAACCGGAATCCACTCAGGATACCGGTTTTAGAATATTGTTTTTCGAAATGAGATTTACTTGATTCCCATTTTTTTGCGGATGTTTTTAGGGATAGCATCTTTATGAACAACAATGTTCATGGTTTTGTATTCAACAAAAGCCTGGGATGCATAAAAATAGCCCTCATATACGTTGTTGGTATCCCAGGAGTTTTTTACCTTGTAATACTTATTGCCTTTTTGGTCTTTGGCAATGCCTGAGATCAACATACCGTGATCATCAGTGGTCTGGTAATTATCAAAAGCTTCCTGACGCATCTTCTGGGTAATTTCTTTTTCTTCAACAATTTCTTCAAAGCTGTACAGGAGTTTTGATTTTTCCTTACTGCTTAATTCAGCCCATTTTGCCTGCTCAAGTCCGTCAACACTCTGGGTTTCTGTTTCCGGTACAATGGCAACGCCGTTGGTCCATGAGAAACCTTTTTCACTAACATCTGAACCCCAGGCAGCAGTGTATCCGTTTTCAATGGCATTGTCCAATACGGCCATCATTTCATTCATGGGAAGGTTATATGATTCGGCCCACTGCCAGTTGTCCGGGATTTCAAGAATAAACTGCTCATAAAAGGGATGGTGGGTATAGGATGTGATGTTGATGTAGTTGTCCATATCCATATCCAGTTCATCGGCAAATGATTCAGCAGTGTATGTTTTGCCTTCATAAGTAAATGTCTCGGGGATTTCACCAAGATAAGCATCCAGGATACCGTCATAAGCAGGTTTCCAGGCAGTAGAAAGCTTTTTGTTTTTGTTTTTAATTACTGCATCAACATAAGATTTCAACACATTGTCGAATTCTCCGTGTACATGATCTTCTTCTCCGTAATTCAGGCCGATATATGCATCTTCCGGCATCATACCAAAATGCTCATAGACGTAAAAAACATCATAAAAAGCACCGCCACCACCAAAATTGGTTTTTCCATGCATTCTGACATATTTATCTGCCTTGTCTTCATAAGCCTTGCGGACAATCCACATTTCTGACAAATCATATTCCCCCTTGTCCATACGTAACAGCTCGGCTTCAAGCAAAGCCAGACCACTGTAGCTCCAGCAGGTTCCTGCACGGTTTTGGTTTTTGACCGATGTAGTGGGGATGTCATAAACAGTTTCAAACTGATAGGTGGCATCTTCTTTTTCTTTGTCATCCTGAGCAAATACAGGAGAAATCAAAAGGATAATCAGTAAACTAAGTAAGCTAAAATGTTTCATAATAATGTTTTTTTATATTTCATAAGCAAAAGTAATCTTTTTTTTCTCTGAGCCATCTGCCTTAAGTGTATTATAACATTTTTCATCAGATGAAGTTTTTCAGAAAAACAGCCATAAGAACACCAAGATAATTGCCAATGGCATACCCAATGATGCCAACTGTGAGGCCTGAAATGATGATTTGTTTATTTTTCAGAACACCGGCCACCACCGGAACAAATGGCGGGGAACAAATCAGGGCAGTAGCTGTGATAATTGTTGTATCGGTATCCACTTTGAAAATCGCAGAAAAGACAATATGCAGAATCAGGCTGCCAAAAATCACACTCGTAACAAACCAGAAAAGGGCAGGAGACAGGTTGACAAAATCCTGGATGTTGACCATTGATGCCACCGTAATGCTAAATACGAGTATGAGGTACATGCCGCCTTCAAATGTTTTTTCAATTTTATTCAGGGCGGGAACTGCACTGCCTGCAAGACTCAGTGTTGTGATGCTAAGAATCACTGCCAGCATGGAAATACCGCCTGTAAATAAAAAACTGATGCCTGCTGACAAAGCAGCTATCAGGATGGCAGCACCAAAGGCAATCATAAAACGGGGAAAATAATCTTTTTTGAAAAACCTGTCGTATGGTTCAGGATCTTCCCCATTGTATTTGAGCTTATATCGGTAAGTTGATTTCTTTTCCTTGTATGCCGGTAATATCCAGGAGAGAAGTTTGCTGCCGGTACTCATGATGACCAACAGAAAAATCGCAGAAAGAAAAATATCGTAGGTATTGACCATGAGATAAATTTCAGGACTGATGTCAAGTGCTGTTTGAATGGATGCCAGATTGGGTGTGCCCCCGGTGTATAATCCAATCAGCAATCCACCAACCTGCCATGATTCGGGCAAATATTCTCCAAAACTGAACCAGGCAGTTGTAACTACGGCTATAAGTGCAATCACTGCCAGAAACATGCTCAGAAAAGTGCGGCCCGCCAGGCTTATCCAGTCTTTAATTCTTGACCCGAAAAGCAAGAGAGGCAATGCAATTGGGATGGTAGCACTGGTGATGATTTCCTGTACCTTCTCACTTCCCTCAGGAAGCAAATCGGCAAGCCCGATGATGAAGCCCAGGGCATAGCAAAGCAAAACTGCACCTATACGGTCAAGGATTTTGTAACGTTTGGTAAGTAAAATGATAATGTAGGGGGCTGTGAGATAGAAAATGCTCAGGATAATCAGTTTCATCGCCTTTGTCTTTACATGTTTAGCTCTAATCCATCATATGCCAGATGCTGGTTATCCGGCAATTCTTCTTCAACTTCCTCATGCAGTCCCATCTGATGGCTGATGTGGGTGAAATATGCCTCTCTGGGTGCAAATTCCCTGACAAGGGCTGTGGCTTCACTCAGCGAAAAATGGGAGATGTGCCCCTGTTTCCTGAGTGCATTGAGTACAATGTATTTTGATCCGTAGATTTTTTCCTTTTCTTCCGGAGAAATATACTTGGCATCAGTTATATACGTAAAATCCCCGATGCGAAACCCCAGTATGGGTAAACGGTAATGCATCACCCGTATGGGAATGATTTTTATTCCCTGGATATAGAATTCACCCGTGCCGATATTGTGCAGATTGACCCGGGGAACACCGGGATACTTTTTATCGGTGAAAACATAGGGAAATAAATTGCGCAATGCCTGCTGTACCCGTTTTTCTGCATACAGGTCAACTGCCTGTCTGCTAATGAAATTGAACGAACGCAGTTCATCCATTCCGGCGATATGATCGTTATGCTCGTGGGTGTACAAAACAGCATGAAGCTTTTGCACCTTTTCCCGTAACATCTGTTGCCTGAAATCCGGGCCGGTATCAACAACAATTGTGCTGTCGCCCTGCTCAATAAGAATGGATGTTCTCAGACGTTTGTCCTTAGGGTTGCCTGATGAGCAAACACGACACTGACAACCGATAACCGGTACGCCCTGTGATGTTCCTGTGCCTAAAAACCTTATCCGCAAACCATTTCCTCCTGCTTTATTGTCAAATTAAAGTCAAAAATCCACCGCATTATGTGACTTCTGTCATGTTGTTGATCCCGTTTGTCACAAATCAATCTTCAATTAATCCATTGCTGTATGCAAAACGGATGAGACCTATGGAATTTTTTACACCCAGTTTTTGCAGCAGATTGCGACGATGCGTGTCCACTGTCCGCCGGCTGATAAACAGCTTTTCAGCAATTTCAACATTGGTGAATTCCTGGGCTATCAACTGCAAAACTTCAATTTCACGTTTGGTAAGCAGGTCTGCAAGCTCTTTATTTTTTGATGTTTTTTTTCTGGTACTTTCCGGTTGCATATAATTGTTCATCACGATGTCAGTGACTTCCGGTGAAAAGTATGGCTTGTCTTCTGCAACTGTTTCTATGGCTTTTACAAGATCTTCACCACTGGTATTTTTCAAAATATAACCATTGGCACCAACCTTCAGCATTTCGTGAATGTAGTCGTAATCATTGTTCATGGACAGGGTCAGCACCTTGGTTTCCGGATATTTGTCAAATATCATTTTTGTGGCCTCAATTCCATTAACATCTTCCATCATAATATCCATCAGAACCACATCCACATCATGTTTGTCCATAAAGGGAATTACTTCATTTCCATCTTTACAATCGCCAACAAGTTTGATATTTTTGTTGTGCTTCAACAGGGCAGCAATACCATCCCTTACAATTTTATGATCATCTACAACCAAAACTTTTATCATAAAAAATATGGTTTTTAGTTTAAGCTAACTAAATTAGCAAAAAATATTGTACATCCTAACAAAAAATAACATTGTTGAATGAAACCGGATTTTTGTGTCACAATTTTGGGGAAAAGTTCAGCTCTTCCCACCAGCACCAGCTTTCCCAGTTCACAACTCGTGCGATATCACAACGCTTCATTTCTTGTGGATTGTGGTGAGGGCTGTCAGATACAAATACGGCGTAATAAAATCGGCCTGGCAAACATTAAACATATCTTCATTTCTCATTTGCATGGCGATCATTATTTCGGGCTGTTTGGTCTGTTTTCAAGCATGCAATTGCTTGGCAGAAAAAAAATACTTCACATTTATGCTCATGCAAAACTGGAAAGCCTGATAAAGTTTGTGTTTTACCACAATGGCAGCACATTCAGTTTTCCTGTGATTTTTCATCCGCTCAGTTTTTCGGAAAAAACGCTGATATTCAGTAGTAAGAAGCTGGATGTTTTTTCTTTTCCCCTGAAACACCGTATTCCAACCTGTGGGTTTTTGTTTCAGGAAAAGCAGGGCGACAAAAACATAAAAAAGTCAGCCATTGAGGATTACAACTTATCTTACACAGAAATCCGGCGCATTAAATCCGGAGCGGCTTTAATACGTGATAACAATACCATAGCTGACAATGATGCGCTTACCCTGCCGGATGCAGAATCCAGGTCATATGCTTATTGCTCGGATACTGGATATTATCCTGAGATGGTGAAAGACATCAGGGGAGTACAGTACCTGTATCATGAAGCTACTTACGCCGACGATATGGAAAGCAGCGGGGAAGCCCGATTTCATGCAACGGGAAGGCAGGCAGGGAAAATTGCCAGGGCTGCAGGGGCAAAAAAACTTTTGCTGGGACATTTCTCCACCAGGTATAAATCCCACAGCATTATTGAAACACAAGCCAGAGAGGAATTTGCTGAAAGCTATGCGGTCAATGAAAATGACCTGTATTGTCTGTAAGGATGATTAACTGTCCGTGATGACCTGGTATCCGCATGAAGTGCAGAATTTACCGTCTTTCAACTTGTTTTCAGCTCTCATGCGGTCCCGGTTGATGGCAAGCGTACCACACTCAGGGCAATTGGTGTTCATGGCGTCTCCGCCGGAGACATTGCCCGGGAAAACAAATTTTAACCCGGCATCCAGGGCTTTTTGCCTGACTTCAAAAATCTCCGGTTCAGGTGTTGGCGGTGCTGAAAGCAATCTGTAAGTAGGGAAAAATCTGCTGATATGCAGGGGGACTTCATGCATGTCCCTGTCAGTCATCCATTTGAAAAAGCCTGCCAAATCCTCATCTTTATCACTATAGCCGGGAATCAGCAGCAGGGTTATCTCCATATGAACTTCAGACTGATGCAGTGTTTCTATACTCTTTAACACAGGCTCAAGTTTTGCACCGGTAAGTTTTTCATATATTTCAGAATTGAATGCTTTCATGTCAATATTGACTGCATCCAGCAAAGGTAGCAGCTCCCTGAGGGGCTTTGGGTTGATGTACCCATTACTGACCATGATATTTTTCATTCCTTTTTCCCGGGCAATTTTTGCTGTATCGCGCATCAACTCGAAAAAAATTGTTGGTTCGGTATAGGTATAGGAAATGGATTCCAGGTTATTGTCCAATGCAGCTTCAACAATATCTTGTGGTGTGGAATTCTGTCCCTGTTCCTTATCAATTTTTGCCTGTGAAATATCTGCATTCTGACAATTCAGGCAGTGCATGTTGCAGCCTGCCGTGCCAATGCTATAGGTGTAGCTGCCCGGCATGAAATGATAGAGAGGTTTTTTCTCCACAGGATCAATATTGGCTGCAATCAGTCTGCCATAAGACAATGCCCTGAGTTTTCCGTCAACCAGCATGCGGGTGCCACAGGGGCTGTGCTCTTCTTCCCCTAATCTGCACATGTGGGGGCAGAGTGTGCATAGGACTTCATTTTTGCTGGTTTTGTTATAATATGCTGCTTCTTTCAATTCTGTCATTGTTTTGATCCTTTTTTTGATGATGTGTTCAAACTTGTGATGATTATTCTTCCGAAAAGACCAGGGCCTTGTAAAGAAAAACATCGGCATCCTTCCAGCCATCCCAGCCTATGCCTGCTTTATCCTGAGCACAGTGCCCGAGGAACTCCTCTTTTGACCATCCGGTATCCTTTGCCACCTGAGGTAAAAATGTTCCTGATGCAAAATCTTTTTTGATGAATACGCCGTGTTTTCCCAGTTCAAGTTCAGATATATCATTCATTGGAACCAGAGGTGTCAAAACAGAAATTTCGATGCTGATTTCTTCCAGTTCTTTATAAATCAGGGGAGGAAATCTGTGGTCATGGAAAGCCGCAGATACTGCCATGGATTTTACCACTTCATACAAAGGTTCTGATTCCCCCAGCCGGCCGATACATCCCCGTAGCTTGCCGTTTTTATGAAGTGTCACAAATGCTCCACAAGGGGTATGCAGATTTTCGGGAATGTCTTTAAATTCAGAAAAATCGGTGTCCCGTGGATGAAACTTTTCTTTGATGGATTTACGTGCAAGTCTGAGCAAAAAGTCTTTTTCTTTTGCTGTCAGATCAAACTCATCCTTTTTTTTTTCAGATTCAAATGCTGCCAGAGCAACATAGCCAACTACTCTGTCGTTTTCGCCATAGGAGCTGTCACCTGAATTGGCCATGCTTATAATCTCCCAGTCTGTTTGATAATCTTCAAACAGGCGCATGATTGTGAGCACAGACGTCCATCCGCACAAGTCGGTTGCCAGTGCCGGGATACCAGCCTTTTTATGTTTTTCCATAAGGGAGATAAGTTGTTCGGGCTTACCGGTGGCAATGGCTTTGGCTGTTTCATGGTCGGTATGTTCTGCTGTTTCATAATCAGGATAGTGTGAAAAATCACTGGAAACCACGAAAGCTGTATTTTCATCATCCCTGTATGCTTTGAGTGCATCAGCCAGTTGTTCAGTAATTTCTTCAGTATAACTGCCAATCAGGATAGGTACGATTTCCGCATTGTTCAGATGTTTCTGCAATAAAGGAATTTCTACTTCAATGCAATGTTCTTCCTTGTGAGCAAGTGGGATATAATCAATGAAATCATGCTTGTCGGTCAATACTTTTGCTGCCTCAGCAATTTTGGTTTTCCCCAGAGGTGTCTCGTAATGGTCCCCGTTAAAAACGGAAACACCCTTGAAAGAATGGTGATGTGAGGATCCCAGGATAAATACACGCTTGATTTTTTCCGGATTGAGCTGTATTATGGCATCAGCAGCAACCTGCCCTGAAAAAATATATCCTGCATGTGGAGCGATAACTGCCCTGGCTTCTTTGTTTTTTACCCGTTTTTCTTTTGCACTGGAAAAATACCCCTCAATAAGACTGTTCAGTTCATTTGGATTATCAGGATAAAACTGTCCTGCGTAGCTTGATTCTCTGGTATTGGCCATAATTTTTCATTTTTCTTGCTAAGCACATAGTACAAAAAATGCATGAAAAATGCAAATTTATTTTTCAGAAAACTGACATCTGTTTACCAGGATTACAATGGAAAGATTCAATCCTGTCTGTTTTTTACTTCATTTTGTTAATAAAAACTTATTGAAGAAGCTGTTTCTTACAGCTTTTATATCTTTACGAAAAATATTGAATTATGAATTTATTCAGAAAAGCAGTTATAGTATTGATAGTCAGTCTGTTCGGGATTCAGGCCATAGCACAATCTTCGTATTCTCAACAGCTATCCAAGTTTGGCCGGGTTCTGACCCTGGTGAATTCTCTTTATGTAGATACCGTTGACCAGGAGGAGCTGGTTGAAGATGCCATTGTTTCCATGCTTCAGGAGCTGGATCCTCATTCCATTTACATCAGTAAAGATGAAGTAAAGCGCATGAATGAACCCCTTCAGGGAGCGTTCGATGGGATAGGCATACAGTTTAATATTATGAAAGATACCCTGATGGTGGTAGCAACCATTCCCGGCGGCCCTTCTGAGAAATTGGGGATTATGGCCGGAGACCGGATTATTGAAGTAGATGGAAAAGATATCGCAGGCATCGGATTGTCAAATACTGATGTAAGAGATATGCTGCGGGGTGAAAAAGGAACTGAAGTAGATGTTAAAATATTGCGCCGCGGTGAAGATGAATTGCTTGATTTTACCATCGTCAGGGATGAGATTCCCATTTATTCTGTTAACGCGGGTTATGTTGTTGATGAAGAAATAGGTTATGTGAAATTGAACCGCTTTTCCAAAACAACTGACGAGGAACTCAATGAAGTTTTTGATGAATTTGATGCTGCAGGAGTGGAAGATATTATTCTTGATTTAGGTAATAACGGGGGTGGCTATATGGATAAGGCCATCTGGCTGGCTGACCAGTTCCTTGAGCGCAACGAAATGATTGTTTATACCGAAGGTGAGAATTCCCCCAAACGTGAATATAAAGCATCAGATGATGGTCGTTATGATGATGCCAGGGTTGTTGTCCTGGTAAACGAAAGCTCTGCATCAGCCAGTGAAATTGTTTCCGGGGCCATTCAGGACTGGGACAGAGGCGTGGTCGTTGGTCGCCGTACCTTTGGTAAAGGACTGGTGCAGCGCCCATTTCCCTTACCTGATAGCAGCATGATTCGTCTTACCGTAGCCCGGTATTATACACCGGCAGGACGATGTATACAGAAACCCTATAAAGAAGGTTCAGAAGACTACGGGCATGAACTTATAGACAGATACAACCAGGGTGAACTTATCCATTCCGACAGTATCCACTTCCCGGATTCCCTGCTGTATCGTACCCTGCGTAAGGAACGTAAAGTGTATGGTGGCGGTGGTATTATGCCTGACGTTTTTATCCCGCTGGACACCACACAGGTATCTGATTATCATGGAGAACTCATGCGCAAAGGCTTGATTTTTAGTTTTGCAGTGCAATATGTTGATAACAACAGAGATATGCTACATGATAAATATCCGGAGTTTGAGAAATTTGAATCGGAATTTGAAGTTACTGATGATATCATTGCAGAACTGGATGAATTTGCCAATGAGAAACAAGAGATGAAAGAATCCATGGATGATATGGACAGTGATCAGCTTAAGCGGCTCAAAATCCACCTGAAATCTCTTGTTGCCTCAGATTTATGGGAAACCAATGAATTTCATCAGATAAATAACAAAATGGACCCTGCCTTTCTTAAGGCCGTTGAGCTACTCAGGAATCCGGAAAAATATGATGCAATAATCAAGAAATAGCCTGTTTTTTATGATGGTACTGTGGGATTGGCTGGCAGGAAATTACTTTGAGTTGGCAGCAGCCCTGCTGGGGGTTGTAAGCATCTTTTTACAGATAAAACAAAACCATTTTTACTGGCTTGTGGCACTGGTGATGGTGAGCATGTATATTTACGTGTATTACGAAGCCAGGTTCTATGCTGATATGTCATTGCAGATATATTATGTCATTGTCAGCATATACGGCTGGCTGCACTGGGTGTTTGGCAACAACAAGAGAAAGACAAAGGAGGATGAGAAAAAACTGCCTGTCAGTAAATTAAAACGCAAGGAATGGTTGTTGTCAATCGCGGCATCCATTACGCTGTTTTTTATCATATGGTACATTCTTGATAAATTTACTGATAGTCCGGTTCCCATAGGAGATGCCTTTACAACTGCCCTGAGCTTTGTTGCCACCTGGATGCTGGCCCGAAAACTGATAGAAAACTGGTTGTTCTGGATTGTTGTGGATGTGGTGGCTACCGGATTGTACGTATACAAAGGCCTGTATCCCACAGCCGCCTTGTTTTTGTTTTTAAGCGTGATGGCATTTATCGGATATTTTGCATGGAGAAAAGACCTGAAAAAATCACAAAACGCGTAGTCATAACCGGTCCTGAATCCACCGGAAAATCATGGCTGAGCTATCATCTGGCAAAGGAAACAAACAGCCTGTGGTTGCCCGAGTATGCACGGTTTTACATTCAGCACCTGAACAGGGACTACACTGAGGCTGATGTGCAGCACATAGCACGCATGCAGGCAGAGCTGGAAGAGGAAATGGCCCGCTGTCAACCTGAATATTTGTTTATGGATACCGGCCTTATCATCACCAAAGTATGGCTTGAGCACCTCTATGGTTCATCTCCGCAATGGCTGGATGAGCGGATAAAGAAACTGCCCCGGCATATTCATCTGCTCTGTTATCCCGATTTGCCATGGGAACCCGACCCTTTGAGAGAAAACAAAGACCTGCGCATGCATTTTTTCAATAAATACCAGGCCGAAATTGAGCGTTACGGCTTAGATTTTCACATCATCAGGGGCAGGGGAGAAGCACGCTTGAGGAATGCGATGCAGGCTGTCCGCCAAACCTGAAGTGATATATCTCCTGTAGGAGTAAATCAGTAGCCTATAATGAGATTTTGATACCCAGCCTCAAACCAGCATTACTGAACGGGTAGTTGTTCTTGAGTCGCTTTTCCGGTTCATCCGGATCATCATCATCCATGCCATACTCTTCCTCATATTCATTTACAAAGTTCACTTCTTTTTCGGATGTTGTCATGTTTGGCAGATAATCTACTCCGTTCGTTTCATAAGTCACATATTCTGCTTTTTCAGGTGCCCAGGAAAGCGAGGTGATACTGGCTTCAGCAAAAATCTGAAACATCTCGCTGATGCTGTACTCTATGCCCAGTGCGCCGTTTATTCCAAGTGCAAGACCACCGGTGAGTTCTTCTTTGCTGTAGTACTCGTTGTACGTATTATCTGCTTCGGTTTCGATGATGATTTTGCCAATTCCCAGCACAATTCCGGCTTTGGCATAAGGGTTGAATTTGTCGTAACCAGCAGACATAACAATTCCGGGAGTAATGTTTAGCATGCGGGCCCGATGCGTGACGTTTTCGCTGTAAAATTCAATCTCATACGCATTGCTAAAGATGTAAGTGAGGTCAAGATTAAGAGCAATGTTTTCTGAAATACCATAGCCTGCGGACAGACCAATGTTTGTTCCTGTTCCGTACGAGTAGTAATCTTTTTCATCATCATCATATCCTGGTAACGGGTTGATATAATGTTCGCTGTTCTGGTTTAATCCATACGCGTATGTACCATGTAATGTAAAACTGACCTTTTGCTGTGCGTTTGCGCCTAAGGCACATAATAAAATGATGGCTGCTAATGTGCTTGATATATGTGTTTTCATGATGCTGATTTTTTGTGGTTAAAATTTGATTTTAAAACCTGCCCGTAGGCCAATGTTGTTGAAATTGTAGTATGTTTTTAATCCTACAGAGGGTTCTTCCGGGTTGTAGTCGCCAGGTTCTCTTGTTTCTACAAATACGGTTTCTCTTTGAGATACTGATAATTCAGACAATTCATCTTCTCCTTCATCAATATATTGGCTTAACTCTGCTTTTTCAGGAGCCCATGACATGATCAGGCTGTTGAGTTCTGCGTAAAAGCTGACGGATTCACTCAGGCTGTAATCAAAGCCCACTGCAATGCTGGCTCCAAACGGTATGCCTCCTGAAAAATCCCGTGTTATTTTGGAATCATTGTATTCTGTTTTTCTGTAATACTTACCAATACCAAAGGTTCCACCAAGTTTGCAATAAGGAGAAAAGTCCGAATTTAATGGTTGCAGGATTAAATGGGGAGAAATCAGCACCATTCTGGAATAAAAATACTCGTAAACGTCATTCTCACCATCCATAAATTTGTCAAAGCGGGTATTGTTTGTGCCGTACAGGTAAGTGGCATTGATTCCAAAGCCGAAATGCCCGTTAAGCATATAGCCGGCTTCCAGCTCAGGTGTGATGCCTTTTCCCAGGGAATACCAGAACTGGCTTATGGTGGTTCCGTCATCTGTGTTTGTGCTGTTGTAATTAAAGGGCATGCTTTGCTTGTTCATACCCATGGCATAGCCACCCCCGAGTTTTGCATAAAACCCCTGCGACAAGGCGCTGCTGATGAACATGCTTGTAAAAAGCAGTGTTGTTAGTAGTTTTTGTGTTTTCATACGTGCTTAGTTTTTGGTGTTGTTAAAATAATATCGAAATCCTATGCTTGTTTTGATGTTTGACAGGTTTGCGGTGAAGGGGGTTTGTTC
>JBNJGS010000070.1:0-15098 GCA_051747965.1 Bacteroidota bacterium | reverse complement strand
ATCCGGGGCTATTCATGTTTGAGCCCTCCAGGCTCGACAAAGGGTGAGCAAGAGCAAAAAATTTACCTGACACAGCATTACTTTTAACCGGAGCGAATATCCCGCGCCAGGGCGCCGGCTGGCATCCTGCATATCCCTTTGGGCAATTTTCTGCGCTGTGCTGTAGCACGCGGCAGTTAGCTCACAAGCACAGCATGGCAGAAAAGCCCAAAGGGATATGCAGATATAAGCCGAAGACCGGTGCTTTTTCAGATCTGGCTTTTTAACTTTACGAAAGTCCCAAACTTTCGTAAAGCTCAGCCAGGCTGAAAAGCAGGCGCCACACACAAAAGTACCAAACATCAAATTCCAAACTCCAAATAAACGCTGACACTGTGAAAGGATATTCAAAATCGATCCACTCCTTCTTTAATAGGCCGTAACTGATTAGAATTGACGAAGAAAGCGGTGATTTTCAAGCCTGGAACCGGCTTATAAAATACCTGTTATATTTCGAACAGGCTCTTGGGCTTGAAACAAAAATTTACACTACATTTGCAGCAAAGAATGCAAGTATGAGCGAACAGATAAAACACGAATGCGGCATTGCTTTTATCCGCCTGCGTAAACCACTGTCTTACTACCAGAAAAAGTACGGAAGCTTCAGCTACGGACTGGAAAAACTGTACATCCTGATGGAAAAACAACACAACCGCGGACAGGATGGAGCAGGTGTATTGAGCATAAAAAATAACATCGAGCCCGGGAACAATTACATTGACAGGGCCCGCTCCAATGCACAAAACCCCATTAAAGACGTGTTCGACCAGATACACCATAAAATTGATGCAGCCGGAAACGGTGAAAAACACGGTGCTGACTATGCCTATGAAAACCTCCCGTTTTTGGGCGATATATACCTGGGACACCTGCGCTACGGTACCTTTGGTAAAAACGATCTGGAATTACTCCATCCCGTGATGCGACTGAACAACTGGAAAAGCCGTTCGCTCATGTTGGCAGGCAATTTCAACCTAACAAACGTGGATGAACTGTTTCAAAACCTCATCGACTACGGTCAGCATCCGAAAGATTACACCGACACGGTAACCATGCTCGAAATGGTGGGCCTGCACCTGGATGAAGAGAATCAAACCCTGTTTCGCCAGTTGAAAAACCAGGGCCACAGCAACCGTGAAATTTCTGATTTGATACCCGAAAAAATGAAAATTAAAAACGTTCTGCAAAAAGCCTCAGAAAACTGGGATGGCGGTTACGTTATTGGTGGTATTGTCGGGCATGGCGACGCTTTCATTACCCGCGACCCCTGGGGAATTCGCCCGGCCTTTTATTATATGGATGATGAAATTGTGGTGGCTGCCTCCGAACGTCCGGTGATTCAGACCGTGATGAACGTGAAAGCCGAACAGGTACAAGAACTGGATCCCGGCGCAGCGCTGGTGGTTGATCATCAGGGAAATGCCGGAACCCACATGATTCGCGTGCCCCAGGAAAAGTTTTCATGCTCTTTTGAACGCATATACTTCAGTAGAGGCTCCGATAAGGACATATATAACGAGCGGAAAAAGCTGGGTGAAGGCATTGTAAAACAAGTGCTGGAAGCCGTGGATTACGATTTTAACAATACCGTGTTTTCATACATCCCCAATACAGCCGAAACGGCCTTCTACGGCATGGTAAAAGGCCTGGAAGATGTGCTGACAAAGCAGAAAATCAAGGCCATGAAAAATCACGACAAGCCCTTGTCGGATGATGAAATGGAAGCCCTGCTGTCACAGCGTCCCCGTGCTGAAAAAATTGCCATTAAGGATGTGAAACTGAGAACATTCATCGCTCAGGATGAAGGCCGCAAAGACATGGTGGAACACGTGTATGATATCACCTACGGTACCGTGCAAAACACCGACACCCTGGTCATCATCGATGATAGCATTGTCAGAGGCACAACCCTGAAGCAAAGCATTTTACGCATACTCGACCGCCTTGGAGCCAAAAAAATTATCATTGTTTCTTCTGCGCCCCAGATTCGCTATCCGGATTGTTATGGCATTGATATGGCAAGGCTTGGGGATTTTGTCGCGTTTCAGGCTGCCATTGGCCTGCTGAAAGATCATGGCATGGAGAGTACCATTTCCGATGTGTATGAGAAATGCAAATCCCAGGAAAACCTGCCCAAAGAGGACATGGTAAATTACGTGCGCCACATTTACGAACCTTTCAGCCCCGAACAGATTTCAGCAAAAATTGCTGAACTGCTTAAACCCGGGGACATCAATGCGGAAGTAGAAATCATTTATCAGGGCATAGAAACCTTGCATCAGGCATGTCCCAACGACAAAGGTGACTGGTATTTTACCGGCAATTATCCCACTCCCGGCGGCGTGCGCGTTGTGAACCGATCCTTCATCAATTTTGTTGAAGGCCGCAATGTGCGGTCGTATTGAATAGTAATCCGGTGGCCTCGGCTCCGCTCAGCCACCTTAATATGTACCACTGTAGGTGATTGAGCGGAGCCGAAATCACCGGCCCATGAGCGGAGCCGAAATCACCAGTATAGTAGCGGAGCCGAAATCACCGGCAATTATCGCATCAAATACATCTTGCCGATATTTTTCTCAAAATAAGTATCCGATTCATTGGACCGATGTTCTATATTCTCGCCGGCAATTTCGGTTTTTATCCGGTAGAAGTACACCCCGTTGGCCAATTGATCGCCGTACATATCACGACCATCCCAGGCATATTCGGTGATGTTTCTGCCGATATGTATCGGTCCCAACTCTGCCTTGTCAATGACTTTCACCAGGCGACCGGTGAGTGTATAAACCTCAATCCGGAATTTATCGGGAATGACACTGCCGGTAAGTTCAAACACAAAACGCGTTGATGTAGAAAAAGGATTGGGATAGTTAAGCACGTTGGTGATACTGCTTTTGGTAATGACTTCAAAGGAAATGATGTAATCGTTGTCACCAGACTCATTGCCGGAAACGTCGGTAGCCTGAATTCTCAACTGATATTTTCCGTCTTTGGTGAATTCCGGCTCATACAGAATCTTTGATTTGTTTTCAGGAAGCTCCGCCGGCATCCATTGTAAAACCTCATTGCCCATGCTGTCGCGGAAATGAACGCGTTTTTCCAGGCCAGTCTGCATGTTGGTCAGATATACACGAAAAAGGCTGGTGTCGTTCAGGGCAAGGTAGGGATTTTCATCTTTCAGGCTGACCAGAATTTCAGGTTCGGCCGATACGATGTCTCCGTCAAGTATATGCACGCCGTCAAAAGTAACATCCAGCAGTGGATTGGCATTATCCGTGGCTACGTAAAAATAGTACTGGGCAATGTTGTTGAAATGATAGCGTTCGGCTTGATCATAGTCCCCGCTTTCTGTGAGAGGATTGAATTCAACCCAGATGGAATTCAGTCCCTGCAGATTTGTGGTGCTGCATATGATTGTGTCTGTCAGCACATCACCGGCAGGATGGGGACGAAGACGGCGTTCGCCCAGCGATATGATCTGGTTATCTGATGTCTGTATCCAGGATTTCACCAGCAGGCTGTCCATGTCGTAGGGACTGATGTTTTCCGTGGCCAGGGCAAATTGCAGCTCCTCTCCCCGGGAGATGGTATCTCCGCTGATGTAAAAACCGGATTTCGGATTGATGGCTGTCTCGGGAATGCCTTCATGCATGATTTGCCACTTTTTGATTTGTCCGGGTGTTTTGGTGCTGTCATCCCGTGTCCTGAAATTCAGTTTCAGCCAGGGATGTTCCCCGGCATCAATATATGGCTGGAGATTATAAATGTCATAAGTGGCGGTTGTTATGGTGTCCAGAACGCTTGTATTGTTTTCAGCAGGCTGATATGACAGCAATTCTACCTGCGTGAGATCATTGTTTTCTTCCATGGCCTCCTGGTACCAGTGGAAAGAAATCCATTCCGATGCCGGTCCGATAGCCGTGCTGGTAATGGTACCGTAATTGAATTTGCTGTACAGGTCTGCATACAAATCAATTACATCTGTGGTGCTGTTGCCTGTTACTTCTTGCTCACTGCCGGGTTCACCCTTTTGCGTGAAAAAGGCATATGGTACATTATTTTCAACGTTTCGGATATTTGTGGCTCCAATATTTTCAAATCCCTGGTATTCAGATTCTG
Organism: Bacteroidota bacterium; assembly: GCA_051747965.1. Taxonomy (GTDB): domain Bacteria; phylum Bacteroidota; class Bacteroidia; order Bacteroidales; family ML635J-15; genus JAQIBY01. Next base: position 10,940 of record JBNJGS010000070.1, on the reverse strand, counting down.
CCCAGTTTTCAAAATTGCCGTTTCGGAACGAATAGGCCAGGATGTAATGCCCGTCCGGCACCTCATTGGAAATCATATCGATCATATTCTGCCGGTAAAGGGAATCTCCGCTGGGAAATTTAAAGAAAAAATTCGGGCGGCCCATGCCCTCACACATGGGATAATTGCTCTGCCCATAATCGGCAATGTTTCCGGGCCATGCTTTGATTGTCACCGGGTCTATAACGACAATGTGCATACCGCTTGAGGGCAAACACGAGCCACCGTCACCATCTCCGTTGTTGATGGCTCCATCAATGGTGAAGCGTATGCTCTCAAATTCTGCGGAAGAAGGCGATCCGATATTATGGCACTGCAGTTGCCTGGCAGATTCTACAAAATCAAAATCCCGCTCATCACGATCAAACTCAATGAACTCGTAATCGTCTTTTTTGAACTGATAGGGATGTGCCTGAGACCAGCCGGTTTTTCCGGGAATGTGAATAAATGAAGATTCTTCCCAGCTGATGGAATCAGGAACAGGATGATCTGCAGCGACCCGCCAGTAGTAAACCCTGTTTTCCTCCAGGCTTGCCTGGGGTGACCAGCTGATGACTCCACCGCTTGCTGAGCTTTCACCTGAATACAATGGAAGGCCCATATTGCTGCTGAACATATCGGTGGTATCCATTTCAAACAGATAATTCGTTTCCCCGACAAAAGGATCTCCTGTAGATGCTTTCAGTTCTACCGTATTGTCCGGATAAATGGCATACTCAAAAGGATATACCGGATATACTGAAGCTGATTTAACCAGGAATTGCAGACTTGCCTGATTGTTGGTTTCCGATAATTCTTCAATCTGATTGTAAAAATCCAGCTTGACTGTGATTCTGTTGAGACCGGTGCCAATCTCAGGCTTAACGGGCAATTTTATCTGCAGGTTGTTATCATACAGACAGCCTTCCACTGCCTTTTCGTAGGATTCAACAGTGTTGTCTGCGTATTGCCGCTCTAAACGTACAAGAAATGTATCGGCAAAAGCACGGCCGGGATTGGTCATGTGAATGTTAACCAGGAACGAATCCTGCAGGGTGGTAATTTCTGATGGTTCAAAATTGATGTCGGCAGATGAGATTTGTAAATCCGGAAGATCAGCATGATTGATGCGCAGAGCCGGGTCTCCGTGCAGGGTCATTTCGTGAAAGGTGTTTTGCATTGTGATATCATTGAGGCTGCCCTCCTGTGCCAGGCGGGTGGCTTCCTGCTGTTGTTTTCCCAGACTTTCACCATAATGCAGGTAAGTTATGCTTTCGTATAACCTGCCGGAAAAGCGGTTGAGAAAGGAACCATATCCGGATCCAACAGATGCCATAAAAGCAATGGCCCCTTTATCGGCTATACGTATCCAGCGTTCACTTACCGAAGCATTGCCCTGATCATGGATGTCCCCGGAAAAACAGGAGTTTGCCAGTATAAAGGGATAGCGGTCCTGGTTGTTATAGTTTTCAGGATCGTCGATGTTCTGATCAAATCCACTGGCCGAAGCATGGCCGAAAAATGTCATCATGCTAACACCGTTATTGATAAGGTTTCGCACTGAATCGGAAACGGAAATCTGTATGGGAGCAGAGGAGTTCTTCAGAAAGGTATGTACAAATCCGCCAAACAGGGTGTCTTCAATGGTGTTTTCGTAGCCTTGCAGATATGAGGCAAAGCTGGCCTGCTCTCCTGCATTTGCTCCTCCGCCAAAATGCAGAATATTCTTCATCCATAAAGCATTCTGGGTGGATTCATATGCCTGTATTTTGGTCAGATAATCTTCCACATCACCAGGGTTTCTGGCAGCAAGGCGTCCCGTGGGAACAAAAGGTTCAAAATGTGTATCACCCATACCGGCAGTAATCAGCACATCTGAAGGAGGGTTGCCAAAAGTTGGAACAAAGCAAAGTTCAGAAATTGCAGCACCATTGCGAATAGAGCTGGTTTTTATCCCTTTGCCCAGCAAAAAAAGCTGTTTGGGTGGAACCCCGTTCAGGTTGGTGTAATCCTGAACCAGCCCGCGAATGGCATAGGGATGTTTGCGAATGCCATGTGCATACTGATCGTAAAGTTCATCCATGATGAAAACTTCCGCATTGTAACCCGTGGTGTTGCGGTAGGCCTTGTAGGTTTCTGCCACAGAAGCTAAGCTGCTGTGCGTAACAATCAGGTAATCTGCTCCGGGATTCAGTGCTGTGTACCTGGTAAATTGGCCGTTTTCTGCTGCAGGACGGATGTCATGGGGCTGGTTATATCCGTTCTGGTTGCAGATTATCATGTGGCGGCTGCTGTTGTTATCAGGTACCAGTGCTTTAACCAGACCTGATTCGCGGCTTGTTTTGATGCGTAAATGCTGATCCAGATCGTACAGCCAGACGGTGCTGTTGTCGCCAAAATCGGATATCTCCAGATAATCCTTGCTGCCACCACCGGAAGGCAGATAAAATTCAAATGCATCGGCAGCCTGAAAATCCATCGTATGCGGGTATGTAATGTCAATATAGGAAACCCGGTTGTCGTCATCGTACTGCGGTGATTGCGTGTCGTTTGATGAAAATACAAAATCTATGCTTTCAGGTACATCTGCAGATGCAAAAGTAAAACTTTTCCGTATGTAGTCATATCCCGAATAAATTTCATTCACCCGTGTGCTGCCCATGAAATCAACTTTAAGATGATGGGGGATGGAGGATTGGATTGAGCTTGACGGTGTGCCGGCTACAGCCAGTTCTATTTCCACATCAGATCCGCTGCCGGATTTGTTGGTGAGATTGATGTTTTTGGTACGACTTTCATCCAGGTTGATTTCTGCATTGTCAAGCCAGGCTTCAGACCGGGTGTACATGGCCCTGCTGGAGGCGGGATAATAGAATCCGGTGTAATTGTTCCTCAGGTGACGGATGCAATACATGGCCTGATTGTCGCTGTGGGCAGCAAAGTTCAGATCGTCTTCGCTTTGCATCCTGCGGTTATCGTATTGATTATTCCAGGTCAGGAAATAAACCGCTGTGTCGGTAAACAAACTATGATCAGGATTGATCTGATTCTGGGGGTCATCATACAGTATAGCTTCATTCTCACCACGGTTGCGCTGACCGTAAAATTCCAGGTATCCATTGGGATCAAAAATCCCGTTGCTGCCTTCTCCTTCTATGTAAATGTACTGTTCTTCCCCTTCATGGAACAACTGTATCCAGCGGGGATCAATTTCATCAGCCGGGAATCCGCTGTTGATGAGTTGGTTGTAGGTGATGCGAATCATTCCATCCTGGGTAACAGGAATGCGGTAATACGTCTGATCATAATCAATCCATTCGTTACCGGACGGTTGAGCAAACACATCAGTCACAGAAAAAAATAAAATCCCAAGCAAAAATGCTGTAAAAAGGCTGCGCAACCGGTGTATCCATGATTTATGACCTGCCATATGCTTTGCTGTTTTTACATCTCCGTTTGTTGCTACAATATCGTTCGGGGGCATATTGTTCAGTGCTTTCTGATAGCGAAAAGCCTGATGACAGGAGGATATGTGATGCCTGGCTTGTATCATAATCGTGCGTTGGATGAATTTTCGGTGTCGATATCAAAGCTGTATCTCAGGGAAAACACATGAGAATAAAAATTGTTACTGTCTCCGGGGCTGCTGAGAGCATAATCCACGCTGAAGTTGCGAAATGCTATGCCTGCACCTATGCTCAACTGAACACTGTGTTCTTTTTCCCCGTTGCTAAGGGGTATTTCCTGAAATTGCCCGAGGCCGGATCTTAGAAAAACCTTTTTATCCCAGTTGAATTCTATGCCTGCACGGGGATCCAGACTGATGAAATTTGTTTTCAGCAGGGTATTGCGTTTGCCGTCAAAGCTGTTGTAGAGGTTTATTTCAGCCAGGGCTGACAATTTGCTGACAATGGGTATTCTTCGTGCCACTCCCAGGTTGAGTGTAGGCAGGCTTATTTCCAGGCTGCTCTCAGGTAGGTAGTTGCCGGTCTGCAGCCAGGTTTCAGCCAGAACTTCCTGATTGAAACTCCAGGCATTGAAGGTGGAAGTGACATCTTTTGCCATGGCTGCAAACAACCACTTGTCTGTGGTGTATAGTGCAGAAAAATCCAGACCAAAGCCCCAGGCACCACCAAAATCCCCGGCTTTGCGACGTATAATTTTTGCGTTGCCGCCAAGTGAAAGATTTTTAACTTTACTCAGACGAGCAAAACTGAAAATGACTGCCAGATCGGAAGCAGAAAATGCCGATAACCTGTCGTAGCGTATGTTGCCGTCATTGTCAATCAGATCAAGAGTGTTGGGGATATTATCCACGCCAAATCGTATCAGGCTGCCACCCATAACCGTCTTTTCGTCAAGTCGGTATATGGCTGAGCCAAAATCAAAGGCAGCGACGCCCGCAAAATATTCGGCATGCATCAAACCAATTTCCATCTCCTGATCTAATTCTGTCATGGCTGCAGGATTCCAGTACCCGCTCATAACACCCTGAGATGATGCTACCACAGCATTTGACATTCCCAGGGCACGGGCACCAACGCCTATGCTGAGAAATTCATTGCTGTATTTGGGTGCTGTTTGCGCGTGCAACAGCACAGGCAAAGAAGCAAACAGAAGCCATATGTAACGTTTTACGGACATCATCATGTTTTTACTGCGGAAATGCAGCACAGGGCAGCAAAACCGGTGTTCTGATGAACAGCCATGTATAGCGGCCGGTTCACCAGATATTCCAAAGATACAAAAAAACAAGAGGTAAACATCAGGCATCTTATTTTGGCAATTTGCTGAATCTGTGTCTGACATTACTTCACCGAATGCGGGAAGCCATAGCAGGTTTTGATGCCTGATGTGATTTTTTACCAACAATCCGGGGGATGATGCCAGGTGCTGTTAAGAAAATAAAATATTAATTTTACCTTTGTAAAAGCATGCAACTGTTATTTGTATTTTTATTTATCGCCCTGGCCTTTTCTTTTTTGTGCTCGCTGCTGGAATCGGTACTGCTGAGCATCACGCCCAGCTATGTCACCATGCTTAAGCAGGATGGCAAACGGTACGGCACCATTCTGGCAGGGTTTAAGGATAAGGTTGACCGTCCACTGGCGGCCATACTTACCCTGAACACCTTTGCACATACTCTTGGGGCAGCAGGTGTTGGAGCGCAGGCACAAAAACTCTGGGGTGATACCTATTTGTCCCTGACATCGGCGGTGCTTACCTTGCTGATTCTTGTCTTTTCCGAAATTATTCCCAAAACACTGGGAGCCAATTACTGGAAAAGACTGCTGAAGTTTACGGCATACACGCTGCTCATTTTGATTTATTCACCCCTGTATCCCATCATTCTGCTCAGTCAGTTTATTACCAGGGTTTTTCGTAAGTCGGATGCTACCGAGGATGAAATCCGTGAGGAAGTGCTGGCCATGGCCAGACACGGGGCAGAGAAAGGCGCCCTGAAAAAGAACGAAAGCCTGATTGTTCAGAATCTGATGCGCTTTCAATTTGTGCGGGCACGGGACATCATGACCCCGCGTGTAATGATGAAAAGCATAGATGAAAAAACACGGGTTAAGGAATTTTACGACAATATTGCTACGGTTGGTTTTTCACGGCTGCCGGTATACAAAGGCAGTTCGGAAAATGTTACCGGCTACCTGTTGAAAGAGGATGTGATGGCGCAGATGATACTGAATGAATATGACAAGCCCATCGCGGAATTTAAGCGCGAGATTCTGGTCTTTCCCGAAAGCACTCCTGTTTTTAAATTGTATGAGAAAATGATGAGCTCGCGGGAAATGATTTCTCTGATTGTGGATGAATATGGTAGCACTGCTGGCCTGGTAACCATGGAGGATATCATTGAAACCATACTGGGCCTGGAGATTGTGGATGAAACAGATGATATTGAAGATCTTCAAAAATACGCTTCCGAACGCCTGAAACGGCGAATACGGGAATGATTCAGAACAGATATGGAAAAGAAAAAGGCTGTTCGCTAACCAGCGGACAGCCTTTTTCTATGATTACATACTTTGTTTACTACTGGTTAAAGACCATAAACTCATCCAGGTAATATTTGCCTGTATTGGCGTCAGTGCCTTCATATTTGAATGCGATGTGAACAGCGCCTGTGTAGCTGCTGATATCAATATCACCACTAGCTGTCCAGTTTTGGGCAAAGCCGCTTGTGGGAGCATCGGAAATGTCTGCGCTGAGCTCAGTCCATGTGGCGTTTTGTGGATCGGCAGTACCATCATAATCTTCGGAAATCATTACTTTCAGTACCGCGCCACGATCATCCCGGCCACGGGTAGCAAAACTCAGTCCGCCGTTAATGCCGGACAGGTCGATTTCCGGTGTAATCAGCCATGACTGTATATCGCTTTCCCCACTGGTGGTACCGTCGATATAGGCGGAATTGACTTTATCGCTGTTTTTGCCTGTCCAGAGAATGCTGCCTGCGCTTGCTATATTATTCCAGCCTTCCAGAGCGATGGGATCTCCAAGGGTCAGGCTGTCGAAATCTTCATAAAAGACATCATCATACTCACCACAGCGAAGTCCGTCCATATCCACTTCATGAAAGTGGCGGATGAATAGCTGCCAGTCGTCACGAAACTGACTGGCAATGGCAATGAGAGTTCCTTTGCCGTCAGGAACAGGATAATCTGCAAAATCTGCGTAACCGGATGTTCTTACATCAATGGTCTGGCCGTTGCAATCTTCCAGGGTGCGGTTTTCCGTGATCAGGTTGTCGGCATCGGCAAAAGTTTTGTTGATGTCTGCTTCCACAAACTGCACATTCTCGAGTTTGATGAGTTTGCCCTGGTATGCACCGGTGATCTGACTGATTTCAACCAGTTCAGGTTCTTTTTCCTGTTCCGTTGCCAGTTTTACGATATTGTCATCAACAGAAACAGAATCCAGTTGCAGCATGTTTTCATAATCCCCAAGGATAAGGTCTTTCAGATAGATGCGAACAGAATCACCCTGATACAATCCGCCGGAAGACATCAGGTGCAGGTTGATGGCGCCGGTTTCATCCTGAACGTAAGCAGATTTGTAAATATTCCCGCTTTTATCGTCCATGGTACATACACAGTACAGGGAGAAATCGCCGGTAAATTTGTAGCCTTCGGGATAAGCTCCTGATTCCACACTGTCGGTGTACATTTGTCTGATTTCACCTATGGTAAGGGTGTTACCTGTAGGAATATCTTCTGTCTCCGGTGCTTCAAAATCGTCGTGAATACAGCCGCCTGCCAAAAACAATATGGCCAGTGCTGCAAGAATTCCGGTTTTATATGCTGTATTTTTCACAATAAAAAAGTTTTAATGTTCTGATTGTTACGTTTATTTTCTCTCATCGCATCTGGGGCCATCCAGAAGCACTTCTTCAGTGTCCCGGATAAGTAGTTGCCAGATCACATCCGGACTGTCCGGATAGGAATATTTGGTAATGACACCGGTAATCTGCCCATTTCCTTCGGGGATGGTGTCACCTGCAAAATCTGAATAATCACTGGTTCTGACAATGATGCTTTGACCATCACAGTTTTCCAGCGTGCGGTTTTGTGCTGATGAACCGTTGATGTTGGCATAAGTTTTTCCCAGCTCGCTGTCGGCAAACTGTACATCACTGATGGTAACCAGTTCTGAATCATAGGTTCCGTCAAGGATGTCGGTTAATGTGGCCTGATAGGGTGTTATTTCCTGGTCTGAGGCCTGAACAATGATATGCTCTTCTGCGTTGAGGATGTTGTCAAAGACAAGCTCCATTTTGCCGTTGTAATATACAATACTGACATCATTGAGATTGACCCGTACTTTATCACCCTGAACCATCAGGCCGGGGCTGCTTAAACGGTATAGGTTGATGCCTGCAGTGCTGTCCTGTACGTAGGCTTCTTTGTATATATTGCCTTTTGAATCGTCCATGATGACTGTGGCATAAAGCATGTAATCCTCTTCAAAGGTGTAGTTGTCGCCACTGTCCTGATAGATTTCATACATGTTTTCAACATTGAGTTTCATGTCTTCTGGTACCCTATTGACAGGTGGTTCATCATAATCATCCACACATGCGGTGAGACTAAAGATAATCAGGGCTGCCAGGCTTATGATTGATATGTTTTTGTTCATTTCTTATCTGCTTTTGATATTATTAGAAACTAAAATAAACGTTCAGGAAAAATGTTGTGCCGTACATGTAAAAATATTTCGGCGGGAATTTATCAATGTTTGAGATGTCATAGCGATACTGCTCGAATCCGCCGATGGCAAAATCGGTTGTGTTCAGTACGTTATTTACGCTGAGGGTAAAACCTGCGTAATAATCATCCCATTTGAAAGATTTTCCGCCGAAGAAATTCACCGTATAACCGGGGTCAAGCATTTGCTGATCAAGCATCTGATCCCATTGTGGGTCTTCAACCACAAAGTTTTCCATGGCCTCGGCCGTGCGTCTGTCGGGGCTGAAATCCAGGAAAATTCTGTCAAAATAATTGAGATTCAGTCCGGCAAACCAGTAATTTGGTGAGTCGTATTTGATACCTATGCTTCCTACTACCTCCGGCATGTTGCCAACATGATAATTTTCGATGTACACAGTGCGGTCTTCTGCAATAATTTCCGAATCATTGTCCTGTGCAATGGTAACCTGCGGACGGGAAGTGTGGATGTATTGTCCCCAGCTTCCTGCGGCATTGACTGACCATGTTGGTGTGATTTCCACATCCAGCCCCAGCTCGGTACCGTAGTTGAGTTTGTCAACCCCTGTCATGATATAATTGACAAAACTGTTGAGTTCGTCATGATAGAAGCTGCGGTTCCAGAGTCCGTCTTTGAACTGTGTGTAAAATCCTGTCAGACGAAGGTCCACTGTAGGTGCTCTCCAAACATAGGAAATATCTCCGCTGAGGATTTTTTCGCTTTGGAGGTTTTTTACAGCATGATCGCGGGTACGTGGTGAAATATAAGCATCCCAGAAATAGGGGGCTTCGGTCATATAACCGGCATTGAGCAGGATAAAGTGTCGGCCGGTAATTTTGTATGTTGCACCGGCTTTAAAGCCAAAATCCAAAAATTCCTGTTTGGGTGAAGGGCCGTATGACTGGGCCGGAAATTTACCATTCCTGCGGTTGCCTGTACGCCAGAATTCAGTGTAAGCAATTTCACCTGCCGTGTAAAAATCTACCTTGGGATACACAAATTGTGCCTGTACGAATGCATCGTGAGAATTGATATTGGCGGTATAATCGTAACCAATGATATCTCCTTCTTTGGCAATATGATTTGGATTGTCAAGATCATTTTGTGCAAAGCTCATGTCAGCAAAATCACGCTCGGCAAACTGATCGATATCGAGATAGTAATCGCCACCCAGCAAGTCAACAAGTGATTGGTAATGATGCCCTTCATAAAAACGGAAATTCAAGGCACCTGTCAGTGTTGTGTTGTCATTGATTCTGTTGGTATAGCTAGAGTTCACGCCGTACTGGTCAATATCGGTTCTGCCTTCTTCAATGATGTATTTTGAGCGCATGCCTGTAACATCATTGCCGTGTTCTCCATTGGCATTATTGACAGTATATAGGTTTTTGCTGTTGGCAAAATAAAAACTGTCCCAGTCAAGCTGTGTGAAATCAGTATCGCCGCTTTCCCACTGATTTTGATAATAGCGTTGCATGTTGGGGTCAAAATCCCAAAAGCTTGGGAGCTTCTGATAATAATCCGGTCTTGGGTCTGGTGCATCATACCAGTTCAGACGGGTAGATCCGCCGCGGCCGAAGGTGTATTGCACACCGGAAGTCAGGCTTTGGTTTTCATCAATGTCCCAGTAATGATTGAAAATAATCTTGGGTTTGTGATATTCACTTACCCTGGCATTGCGTTTTTCACCATTCTGATAGCCCCAGTTGGGATTGTAAAAATTGCTGCCGGCCAGATCATATACTTCCTGTGTTCCCACACCTCCTCTGCCACTACGCAGGGGTGCACCGAAACCAACAAGGCCCAGGCTGTGCTTGTCATTGATTTTGCGTTCGGCTGAAAGCAAATATGAATAGGCATCGTAAAAAGAGCCTTCAACATATCCTTCCTGTGCCCAACGCTTGGAACCGGAAACAGTAAAAGCCCAGCCATTGTCCATCATACCGGTACTGTGAATAAACATTGCCCGGTTGAAATAGCTTTTGTTGGCACGCGAATAGGTTACCCTGGTTTGTTTCCTGTCTTTTGATGCACGCATGGTGATGTTGGTTAAACCGGCTACACCACCAAAACCATAATCATTGGATTCCAGACCGATGGCTGTTACTTTGTTTCTGACAGCATCATTCAGCCCGCCCCAGTTGCTCCAGTATGCACGGCCGGACTCCATATTGTTCATCTGGAGGTTGTTGATTGTCACATCCAGATACCGGCTGTCGTAGCCCCGGATATTAAAACGGGCCTGACTGAAAGTATAGGCTGCGCGCTGAACAAAAATGTCGGAAGAGGAACCAAGCAAACCGGAAATGTCCTGGCTTTGTTCGTCCATGCCCAATTCTGACTCCGTAATGGTAAACATCTCTACCTCTGACTGGTTAAGATCACCCTCATTGCGGGTTGTGTCGTCACCCTCCTCTGTTTGTGCTGTTACCTGCATTCCAAAAAGTAAAACAGGTAAAATGAATAGATATTTTTTCATTCAATACAGTTTAATTTTCCATAACAATATATTCTGTTCAAAGTTATAAAAAATTGTTTCCGTCCTAAAGCAAAGCAAAAAATATTTTCCATTGATTTTGCAGCTGTCTTTTATTCCTTATGGCCTGAATGAAAAGTCCTTCTTGTTTTTTCTGCTGTGATGTTTTCTGCAATCTGCCTGGATTGGATATTTCTCAACCGGACTTTCACCGGTAGTCGAACAGGTG
>JBNJGS010000069.1:0-15815 GCA_051747965.1 Bacteroidota bacterium | reverse complement strand
GCCTGCATATTTGCCACTGCCTGTACGCTTTTCATAAATCCCCCGATTTTCCGTACCTTTCAGGTATGAAAATACAAATTCTGGGCACACGAGGTGAAATTGACGAATCAGCCCCCTGGCACAGCAAGCATTCAGGGGTGTTGATCAACGATGAGGTGATGATTGACCTGGGGGAAGAAAGCTACCTGCAATACAATCCGGATTTTGTGCTGTTTTCCCATTTTCATCCCGATCATGCTTTTTTCATGCGCAAACACAACAGCCTGAAGCAGAAGATTCAGGCTTACGGGCCGGAAAAGCCTGAAGAACTCAATGATGTGAACGTAGTTGACAAGGCTTTTGAAAAGAATGGCTACCACATCACTCCCATCCCGGTAATTCACAGTCTGAAGGTAAAATCCCTTGCCTACCTGATAGAAAAGGAAGATACAAGGCTACTCTATACCGGCGATATGGCCTGGATGGAAAAGAAATACCAAAAATCATTAGGGCAGCTTGATGTGGTAATTACCGAGGGCAGTTTTATTGAAAAAGGTGGCATGATTCGCCGCGACAAAAAAAGCGGAAAGATATTCGGTCATACCGGTGTGCCGGATATCATCAGGGTATTCAGCAAACACAGCAAGCGCATTATCATGATGCATTTTGGAACCTGGTTTATGGAAGATGTTGAGACAGCCCGCGACAAAATCAAAGAGATTACACCCGAAGACACAGAAGTACATCCGTCACGTGATGGTGAGATTTTCCATGTATAAAGTATGCCTGCAGGTTCTTATCAATGAAAAACAGCTCCCCCGGCAATATTTTTAAAACCTTTTTGCAGGCTTTGCGTTATTTAATTGCGAAACACATCTTAAAAATTTAAACGATATGGCTTTTACATTACCAGAATTACCTTACGAACTGAACGCGTTGGAACCACACATTTCAAAACGCACAATGGATTTTCATTACAACAAGCACCACGCCGGATATGTGAAAAAACTTAACGGGCACACCGAAGACACAGAGTATGCCAACATGTCTCTGGAGGATGTCATTAAGAAATCCGACGGTGGAGTATTCAACAATGCTGCCCAGACCTGGAATCACACATTTTACTGGGAAGGTTTTTCTCCCGATGGCGGTGGCAAACCTTCAGGTGAGATTTCTGAGGCCATCAATAAGCAATGGGGCGATTTTGAAAAATTCAAGGATGATTTTTCCAAAAAAGCAGCTACTTTATTTGGCTCCGGATGGGCGTGGCTGGTAAAAACCAAAGACGGCAAACTGGACATCATACAGGGGCAAAACGCTGACAATCCTATGACGGAAGGTCACACTCCCCTGCTCACCTGTGATGTCTGGGAACATGCATATTACCTTGATCGTCAAAACAAACGTCCGGAATACATTGAGAATTTCTGGGAAATTGTTGACTGGGACAAAGTCAATGAGCGGTATATCGCATAGCACAACAAAAGACAGATAAAAAAAAACAGCAGAGACGGGGGCCCCTTCTCTGCTGTTTTTTTAGTATCAGTATTCAGCTATCAGTCAATATTCCAGTCAGCATACTGAAATTCACATCCCTGATAAGAGGCATCAACTCTTACATAGGTTGACTTCAGCTGGCGTTTCACCCATTCTTCAATCAGCTTTTGTTTCTTTTTCTCCAGGGCTTCATCATAATAGCGCTGGTAGTCGTCCTTTAGGTTGGCTTTATGCTGTTTTGTCTTCTTTTGAAGTTTGAAAAATTTAAGAACAGGTTTACCACGATAGTCCCGGGTTTTTATGACTTCGGACAATTCCCCGACATCAAGACCTTCAACAACATCTCTTGCCTGGGGGTCCAGATCAGAAGCCATAAAGCTGGTTTTGCCGGTTTCCATATTCATCATGGTACCTCCGTTATTGGCGGTATTTTCATCTTCGGAATACAGTTCGGCTGCTTTTTCGAAACTCAGGCTATCAGACAGTATTTTTGATCTGATTTCCTGAAGTTCAAGCCTGGTTTCTTTCTGTTCCTCACGTCCGGTGCGGGGAGTTACCAGAATATGTCTGACATTGACCATATTCCCTTTTCTTTCAATAAGTTTCAGGACATGATAACCAAATTCTGTTTCGATGATGCGGGAAACCGTATCTTCCGGTTTCATATCGAAAGCCGTGGATGCAAATTCCGGTACGAGATCGGTGCGGCTGACAAAGCCAAGCTCCCCTCCTTTTGCTGCAGATCCGGGATCGTCAGAATACAATACGGCAAGGGTGGAAAAACTTTCTCCATCGAGGATACGTTCTCTCATACCCTGAATTTTGGTAAGACAGCGCTCCTTTTCTTCTTCCGAAACTTTCGGATACATAGTAATCTGCTTCAGTGAATATGTTGTTGGAATTTCCGGCAGGCTATCTTCAGGAATCCTGTTGAAATATTCTCTTACTTCGGCAGGGGTCATGCTGACATCAGAAGTAAGCTGTTCCTGCATTCTCTGGGTAAGCATTTGCTCCTTAATCATTTCTCTGAAATCTTCCTTTATTTCGGGAATGCTTTTCTGATAATACTCTTCCAGTTGTTTCTCTGAGCCAAGCTGTCTGATAAAAACGCTCAGGCGCCGGTCCAGTTCATTATCCACTTCGGCGGAGCTCACTTCAATGCTGTCCTGTTTTGCCTGTTTCAGCAGAAGTTTTTGAAACATCAACTCTTCCAGGATTTCACAATTCAGGTCGGTTTCAGAAACATATCCCTGGCTTTTCATCTGCATCACCTGGGTTTCAACTTCCGACTCCAGAATTGGTTCATCTCCTACCACTGCAACCACCTGCTCAATAACTTTCTGAGCCATAAGCTGTGCAGAAAACACAACAAGTACAAAAACAAGTATTTTTCGAATAATATGCATACAATTAATTTTCATTTTCAATTAGATTTTCTTGACTCCGGGCATTTTGTTTCAGCGTACTTTTCAGATCCGCCAGCAGTTCCTGCTTTCTTTTATTCATAATGATGCTGGATATTTTCCCCTCAATCAGATCAAGGGGCATGGTATCTCCGGGCATGGCTTTCTCGTTTATTTTGACAATATAGCGGTTTGCCGTATCGGTACAGGTAAAATACCCCAGATCAAAGCCCGAGCGTATTTCCGGATTCATCGTGGTATTCATTTCCCTGAGAAGGTCATCAAGATAAATCCATCGTTTATGTTCTACGATTTCTTTATTTGTGGTGCCTACCGATTCACGAAGGTCTTCCATATCATCAGGTTCTGAACGCCTGACTTTGGTCAACTCCGGATAATAGCTGACAATGCCAACATCCATAATCAGGTAATGAGCTTTCACTGCAATTTTATCCAAGACATATTCGGTCAGATGTTTCTCATAATATTCACGCACTTCTGACATTGGCACAAGGGAATCAAGTTTTCTGTCCAGGTATTCTTTTTCAAATTCATGAATATAGAGTTGTTTTCTGAATTCCTGAATTTTCTTGTGAATGTTGCTGGTATCATGCAATTCCGTTTGGGCTTTATTGAAAAGCAACTCTGTATTTATCCATTGTCTGATGTAAGAGTCAGCCAGCTCCAGGCTGTCAGCAGGCATCATATTATCCGGAACAAAGCTGTTTACCTCGTTTTTGGTAAGCTCGGCATCATGCACACGAACAATCACATCATCTGCAAGCTCCTCCTTCTCAGGCTCATCGCATGATAAAGAAAACCCCAGCAGGAAAGCAATCAGTATGCCATTGATTATGTGATTTTTCATTGGTTCAGCATTTTATTTCCGTTTTCATCCGGCACAAAACAAACGCTTTTGCATCATTGATATTATCCGCAGGCTAAGATTAATGATGCAAAAGCAATCATTTCTATTGTTCAGCAATTTTTTTCAGCACATCTTCATGTATGGTAATTTCATATTTATCATGCAATGCTTCAAGCCAGTCTTTTTCAAGTTGATTCTGGTAATCCGCTGTAACAAGTCCACGGGCTTCACTGAGTTCTTTCACACTGGGCTCATGCTTGCGTATATACAAGACTGATTCATCATCCGCCTCCAAAACTTCTCCTTTTTTATTCAGTTTCTTGCTGTAATCTTTTACCATTTCTGTGATTTGGGCATCAGAGCCTTTCTCATACACCTTCCAGTACGCTTTGGAGACATTTTCCTCGTCTTCTGTATTATACAGGCTGTCAATTTCTTCCCAACTGAGATCATCCTGCTTTTTAAACATTTTTTTGATTTCTTTAGCAAGCTTTTTGTCAGACAGATTGACTTTTTTCACTTCATACCGGGTATCCCACATGTACTTTTCCTTGTGTGCCTCATAGTATGCCTGCAATCCGGAGGTATCTTCCACAGCTTTTGACCACACCATTTTATCGGTCACATCGAAAAGCAGGATGCCATCGTGGTATTCTTTTAGCAGATAATTGAAGCGGCTGTATTTATTTTCCAGGTTGGCTTCTTCATAATCGAGGATTGCCTTACTGACAAATTCATCAAATTTTTCATCAACAAATTTGCTCAGGTTCTTTTCAGGAGATTTTCTGTTAAATTTTCTAAGGAATTCTGCAAAATCACCTTGTGACTTCTGCGTACCGGCAAAAGAAAGAACAGGTTTGTCCATATGCAATGCTTCCTCAGCATCCCAGGTTCCGTAAAAAATGCTATCTGTTACTTTTGCGGCTAGGGCATCCAGATTTTCCTGATATACTTTTGCATTGTATTCCTTTTTCAGGTTTTCCACCAATACATCTTTGGAGCGGGAGGCTCTGGCGGAATTACTGATGCGTGAGGAAAGTTTTGGTTTTTCCTCCTCAAAGCTGCCGATCTCTTCTTTATCAACAAGTTTGATAAAATGGTATCCGTAATTTGTTGTCACAAGATCTGATATTTCCCCTACGGTATCCAGCTCATAAGCGGCATCTTCAAACACACTGATCATTTTGCCACCCACACCGAACCATGGCATCATTCCGCCTGTACGGGCAGAACGCCGGTCTTCGGAATACTCTTTGGCCAGATCATGGAAATCTTCACCGGCATCCAGTTTTTCCTTTATTTCGGCAACCCTTTCTTCAGCTTTCTGCAATTGTTCTTCAGATGCATTTTTGGGCTTCAGCACCATGATGTGGGCTGTACGTACTTTTCCTTTGGCCGGTCTTTTATCTTCTACTTTTATAATATGATAACCAAAGCGGGTTCTGACAATATCAGAAACTTCCCCGACCGGTGTTTCGTAGGCAGCAGATTCAAAAGGATAAACCATACCAAACACGGTAAACCATCCCAGGTTTCCCTCATTGGTTTTTACTGATTTATCTTCAGAGTGTTTTACTGCAAGCCTGGAGAAATCCTCTCCGTCCATGGCCTTTTCTCTGACCGCTTTAATTTTTTTATATGCTTTAAGAGTATCTTCCGGGCTGGCATCCGGTCCTGCTTCAATCAGAATATGTGAAGCTTTCACATCATACTGCTTGCGTTCATAGGCTTCCTGCAGCAGTTCTTCCTCTACGGATTTGTCTGTCAGGTAAGGTTCGGCAAGTTGTGACCGATATCCCTCGAGTTCCTGTTTGAAACTTTTCACGGTATCCAGGCCCATGTTTTTTGCTTCAACCACTTTGAGTTTGAAATTCACAAAAAGGTCCATATAACTTTTCAGTGAATCAAGATTATATCTGTCATCCCGGACATCATTGTTCTTGTTGTAGATGTGCAGAAATTCATCAACAGTTACTTTTTCAGGACCGATTTCTACCAGGATTTCATCGCCCTGCTGTGCAAATGCACTGCTGGCAAAAAGGCTGATCATCAGGATTATAATACTTTTCTTCATAGTATATTTTGATTTTAGATTTATTTCATTAATAATCTCTGCTGTAATTTGGTGCTTCGCGTGTAATAGCCACATCATGCGGGTGGCCTTCAATCATTCCGGAATTTGTAATCATGACAAACCGGCCTTCTTTCTGCAGGACTTCCACATTGGCTGCACCGCAATAACCCATACCTGCTCTCAGTCCACCAATAAGCTGATAAACCACTTCTCCCAGTGTACCTTTGTACGGTACTCTGGCAGCGATACCTTCGGGCACGAGTTTTGAAGCATCAGACTCATCAGCCTGGAAATACCTGTCTTTGGAGCCTTTTTGCATAGCTTCAATGGACCCCATGCCACGGTATGATTTGAATTTGCGTCCGTTATAAATGATGGTTTCTCCCGGAGATTCTTCTGTGCCGGCAAAAAGCGAACCTGCCATAACAGATGAAGCACCTGCGGCCAGGGCTTTCACAATATCACCTGAGTAGCGCAGGCCACCATCAGCAATAACCGGAATCCCGCGTGGGATCATTACTTCTGCCACATTAAATACGGCACTCAGTTGTGGCATTCCCACACCTGCAATCACACGTGTTGTACAGATTGAGCCGGGGCCAATCCCTACTTTCACAGCGTCTGCCCCATGATCGGCAAGCATTTTTGCTGCTTCTGCTGTAGCAATATTTCCTACGACCACATCAATGTCTTTATACAGAGATTTCACACGTGTGAGAACTTCTGTAACGGATTTGGTATGGCCGTGGGCAGTATCAATTACGATGGCATCAACACCGGCTTCAACCAATGCATTTACACGTTGGTACGTATCGCCTGAAATGCCAACAGCCGCTGCTACACGCAGTCTTCCCTGTTCATCTTTACAGGCATTCGGACGGTCTTTTGCCTTAAAAATATCCTTGTATGTAATCAGGCCAACCAGTTTATTGTCGCTGTCCACAACAGGCAACTTTTCTATCTTGTGTTCTTCCAGTATGGCAGCAGCTTGTTCCAGGTCAGTTTTCTGGCCTGTTGTGATGATATTTTCTGTGGTCATTACTTCGCTCACTTTTTTCTCCATCCTGGTTTCGAAGCGCAGGTCACGATTGGTAACAATGCCCTTTAAAAAACCTTCAGCATCTACAACGGGAATACCACCAATTTTATTTTCTTTCATAATATCCAGCACATTTCCCACCGTAAGATTGGAGGTGACAGTGATGGGGTCGTATATCATACCGTTATCAGCACGTTTAACTTTGCGCACATGCAAAGCCTGTTGTCCGATACTCATATTCTTGTGTACAACACCTATCCCTCCATCTCTGGCAAGGGCTATGGCCATGTCGGCTTCTGTCACTGTGTCCATTGCTGCCGAGACAATGGGCATATTCAGCTGGATATTTTTACTGAATTTGGTACTGATGCTCACCTCGTTGGGCAGAACTTCAGAATATGCGGGGACCATGAGAACATCATCAAATGTTAACCCCTCTCCGATAATTTTTTTGGACGATAATGACATGATAATTCTTTTTAATTTATGGTGTACGAAAATACAATTTTTTTCCGGATGCAAAAAGGGAAAACAGCTTTGTAGCAACAAGCCCGGCAATGCTTATTCCTGAAGAATATCAGACCAGGCCGGTTTACAGCCATAGGCCTCTGTTTCTCAGTAACTGCAGACAAAATCCCCAGGCTTTTTTGTACAGAAAAGATGAGATAAACGATAAAAAAAAACCGGATAACAGAAAATTTTCTGATACCCGGCATCTCTAAAAACAAGAAACATTATCACAAAATATAATCTGTTGACAGGAAAGATGATTTGTTATTCCGGATAATATCCCGGATAACTTCCTTATTCTCCCCGGTTTCTTTGGCGGCCACGATGCTGCGAATACTAAAGGAGCGTAAAGCATCAAAGACGGACAAGGTCCCTTCGGCAGAGTCTTTGCGTCCGGTAAAAGGAAATGTATCCGGCCCGCGCTGACACTGGGAATTGATATTCACACGACAAAGCTGATTCACAAGCGGATCAATCAGATGAGCAATTTTATCGCTGTCAGAACCAAACAGACTTACCTGCTGACCATATTTGGAATCGATGATATATTGCAGTGGCTCCTCAATATCACTGAACTCTGCTACCGGAATTACCGGACCGAATTGTTCTTCGTAGTACAGTTTCATTTTATCATTTACCGGAAACATGATGGCCGGTGTAAAAATCTGATCGATGACTTTCGCGCCATATTCAGGATTCATCAGTTCAGCACCATGAGATTTTGCATCTTCCACCAGATCTATGAGGTAATCGGTTTTTCCGGGTTCGGGCAGGGGTGTGATTTTTACATTTTCTTCCCATGGCATGCCGGTTTTCAGGCTATCCACTGCTTTGACAAAGAGATCCATGAATTTTTTCCTGATACTTTTGTGGACAAATATCATTTTCAAAGCAGTGCAACGTTGTCCATTGAAAGAAAGTGCACCGGTAACAATTTCAGGAATACTTTTTTCCAGATCTGCATCCTCCATCACAATGGCAGCATTTTTTGCCTCAAGCCCAAGGATGGTACGCATGCGGTGTGGTTTCGGATGCTGTACTTTAATGGTATCTGCAACCTTGCTGCTACCGATAAATGCCAGGGAATTGATTTGTCCTTTTTTTACGATGGGTGTCACAACTTCGGTTCCTTTTCCGTAAATGGTATTGACCACCCCTTTGGGGAAACATTCGCGGAAAAGCTGCAACAATGGCTCAAACAAAAGCACACCAACCTTTGGCGGTTTGAATATCACGGTATTACCCATGATAAGCGCAGGAATAAGGGTGGCGAATGTTTCATTCAAGGGGTAATTGTACGGGCCCATGCACAGAACAACGCCCAATGGTGCACGCCGGATTTGTGCGATGATTCCCTCTTCAAGCCTGAGGCGGCTGGTGTCCCTGTCCAGATCTTTATATGTATCAATCGTATCACGAATGTATTGCAGGGTCCTGTCAAATTCTTTTTCAGAATCTTTCAGAGATTTGCCTATTTCCCACATCAGGATTTTGACCACTTCATCCCGCTTTTCGGCCATACGTACCATAAAATTGCCCATGATTTCCGTGCGCTTTTCCACACCCATCACAGGCCATTCACCACGTCCGTGGTCATAGGCACTGACGGCTGCTTCCAGAGCATTCAGTGATTCCCTGGCAGTAAGCCGCGGATAGGAACCAAGATAATATGGTTTTTCCTGTCCTTCACACTGAACCGGAGAATAGACATCCTGAAAATCGCCTTTCCAGAGATGAAATTCACCATCGGACAACCAGGTTTTTTGCTCAATTATTCCCGGCATCACATCACCCGGGATATCTTCTTTTTTCCACTTTTCAATTTTCCTCATAAGCAAGTTTTTCGTTACATCAATATCTGATAATTCCGGTTTTTTTTGACAGAACAGCAAATATAGCATTCTTTACTCAAAACATGAAAGATAAGGTCAACAATCTCACATGCTTTCAGCCGAAATTCTCAGGAAAATTTTCTGATGCGACAAGCAAAAATAAAAAAATAATGAAGATTACCAGCAGAACCGATTTGCAGGTTTTCAAAAAATCTGCCATCTTTGTTTGAGAAGGAGAAATGCATATGGAGATGGCAAATTACCCGTCAGCCCTGCTTGAAGAGGCTGTCAGGGAATTCAGCAAATTGCCCGGGATTGGAAAGCGCACAGCTCTGCGCCTGGTTTTACATTTGCTCAACAAAGACAGTTCGGAAATTGAAGAGTTTAGCAGGGTATTGCATGAACTGGGTGAAAATCTGATGTTTTGCGACATCTGTCATAATGTATCAGATGACAGAATTTGTAACATCTGCGGAGACCGAAAACGTGAGCACAACACGATTTGCGTTGTTGAAAATATCCGGGATGTGATGGCCATAGAAAACACCGGGCAATACCAGGGAGTATATCATGTGCTAGGAGGCATTATTTCTCCCATGGATGGTGTCGGCCCGGGTGATCTGCATATTGAAAGCCTGAGAAAAAGGGCTGCTGAGGGTGACATTTCCGAAATCATCCTTGCTCTGCCCACTACCATGGAGGGCGATACAACTGCATTTTATTTATACCGCAAACTGGCAGAATACAATGTTAAAATCACAAGCATAGCCAGAGGCATAGCCATCGGCGACGAACTGCAATACGCTGATGAATTAACCCTGGGGCGCTCTATTACCAACAGAATATTATTCAATTCCGGTGAAAACGGAAGTGTTTGACAAACAATATTGTTACCTTTGACGGACAAATCAAAATACAGAAACCATATGATAAGTGATCTTAATTCAATTTATTCAGAAAGTGCCCAGGGCATGAAACGCTCTGCAATCAGGGAGATTCTCAAACTCACCCAAAATCCTGATATTATTTCATTTGCCGGAGGATTACCTGCACCAGAGAGTTTTCCGGTTGACGATATCGCCAAAGTGAGCCAAAAAGTGTTGGCAGAACAAGGCACAGCAGCCCTGCAATATGGAACAACAGAGGGCTTTGTTCCATTGAGGGAAGAGATTCTCAAACGCTACCACGCCGAAGGTCTGGATGTAGGACTGGAAAATCTGATTATCACAACAGCTTCCCAGCAGGGACTTGATTTGTTGGGTAAGATATTCATCAACCGCGGGGACAAGGTAATTTGCGGTCTTCCCTCCTATCTGGGCGGCCTGAGTGCATTCAGAACCTACGGGGCAGAAATGGAAGGTATAGAATTTGATGAACACGGCATGCGCAGCGACCTTCTTGAAGCGAAACTAGGGGAAATGAAGGAAGCCGGAGAGAAACCCAAATTTATCTATATCATACCGGATTTTCAAAATCCCGCAGGCATTACCATGCCGGAATTTCGTCGTAGAGAAATCATTGACATCGCACACAAATATGATGTATTGATTGTAGAGGACAGCCCTTACCGTGAGTTGCGGTTTGATGGTGAGGCTCAGCCCATGATGTATCAAATGGATGATAGTGGACAGGTTATTACACTCGGGACTTTTTCAAAGATTCTTGCCCCGGGTTTTCGTATTGGCTGGGTACTGGCTGATCCGGAAATTGCGGATAAATTTGTGATTGCCAAACAGGCCGCTGACCTTTGTACGCCTCCTTTTGTACAAATGATTGCTGCCCGCTATATGGCCGATGGCTATTTGGAAAAAAATCTTGCTGCAACAATTGACCAATACCGCATTAAACGCGACACTATGCTGGAAGGCTTCAGAACACACATGCCCGAAGGTGTACAATGGACAGAACCTGAAGGCGGGCTGTTTTTGTTCCTTTATTTGCCTGAACATATGGATTCTGAAGCCATTTTTGAAAAAGCAATTGAAAAGAAAGTTGCTTACGTAATTGGAAGTGTTTTTCACTGTAACGGAAAAGGCAAAAACACGATGCGTTTGAACTTTTCATTCCCAACGCTTGAACAAAACAAAGAAGGCGTGAAAAAACTTGCAGAACTCATCAAAGAAAACATGTAAATTTGTATGACAAGCCTTTCGGTAATTATTGTCAACTATAACGTCAAGCATTTTCTGGAGCAGTGCCTCCACTCGGCCTTCAAGGCCAGCAAAGGCATTGATGCTGAGATATTTGTAGTTGACAATAATTCCGTAGATGGTTCCTGCAATATGGTCAGGAAAAAATTCCCGGAAGTCAAACTGATAGCCAACAGGGAAAACCGTGGATTTTCTTCTGCCAACAACCAGGCAATCCGGCAGGCAACAGGCCGCCACATTCTTCTGCTTAATCCCGACACTGTAGTTGAAGAAGATTCCTTTGTGAAAATCCTGGATTATATGGATAAGCATCCTGATGTTGGCGGACTAGGGGTAAAAATGATTGATGGAAAAGGGCATTTTTTACCTGAAAGCAAACGCGGATTACCCACACCCAGGGTGGCCTTTTACAAAATTTTTGGCTTGTCAGCCCTGTTTCCCGGATCAAAAAAATTTGGACAGTACCATCTCTCTTTTCTGGACAAAAATAAAATTCATGAGGTTGACATTCTCTCAGGTGCATTTATGTGGCTTCGCAAGGAAGCACTGGATAAAACAGGCCTGTTGGATGAAACATTTTTCATGTACGGAGAAGACATAGACCTGTCGTACCGGATACAAAAAGCAGGGTATAAGAACATTTATTTTCCGGAAACCACCATCATTCATTATAAAGGAGAGAGCACAAAAAAAGGCAGCATCAATTATGTCCGGATATTTTACCAGGCCATGATCATCTTTGCAGAAAAACATTTTTCCCAAAAAAATGCCAAAATATATTCTGCCCTGATCAATATGGCCATTTATTTCAGGGCTGCCATTGCCATCATGGTAAGGTTCCTGAAAAAGTTATTTATCCCACTGATTGATTCGCTTTTGATTTTTCTCGGTTTTTTTATGCTTACACCTCTCTGGGAAAACTACAAATTCGGCGATCCGGGATATTACCCTGATTATTTCATGAAATTTGTGGTTCCGGCATATATTGTTGTCTGGCTGATAAGCATTTTTCTTAGTGGGGGTTACGACAAACCCACCAGGTTATGGAAATTATTGCGTGGCATTGTTGCCGGATCTTTTATGATACTGGTTGCTTATTCCCTGCTGCCCGAATCTTACCGTTTTTCCCGTGCGTTGTTGCTGCTCGGTTCAGTATGGACACTGATTTCAGTTCCCGCAATCAGGATTGCAGGAACCAGCCTCGGAATTCCGGGTTTCAATATTTATTTCCGCCGCAAAAAGCGCATGGTGATACTTGGAAGTGTGGAAGAGATCAATCGGGTTCATGATTTGATATCACAGTCAGAAATCTCACCTGAAATCATTGGCTATGTAAGTCCGGAAAATCGCCACAGCAACGGTTTTTATCTTGGAGATATCAGCCAGCTTGAAGAAATCATCAAAATTCACAAGGTAGATGAAATTGTCTTTTGTGCCCGCGATATCAGTTCGCAAAAAATCATCTCCACGATGTTGTCGCTCTCGGGAATGAAAGCTGCATATAAAATCGCTTCTCCTGACGGAATATCTGTGATTGGCAGCAACAGCATCAACACTGCAGGCGATCTGTATACACTGCAACTCAACACCATCAGCACAGCCGATAATATCCGTAAAAAGCGCATTACAGACGTATTTACAAGTCTGCTGATTTTGCTGTTCCTGCCGGTTTTCATGCTGATTACAAAAACCATATGGGGCATCATCCGCAATACCCTGCTGGTTATTCTGGGCGTAAAAAGCTGGGTTGGTTATGCCGATTCGGGTCAAAAGGATGACCACCGGATTCCGGTCATAAAAGACGGCATCCTCAGTACGGCTTCACCCTATCGGAACAGTCAACTGAGCAATGAGGAAAAAGCCCGTCTGAATCTGAATTATGCCAGGGATTACAAAGCGATAAATGATTTTGTCATCATCATAAGATCATTGCCATGCATGGGAAATTAAAACATAAAGACATAAAACTCCGGGCGCTGGAACCAGATGATCTGGACTGGCTGTACGATTGTGAAAATGATCCTGCAATATGGCATTTATCCAATACAAGGCTGCCCTTTTCCAGGCATCTTCTGAGCAGGTATATTGAACAGGCGCAGGAAAGCATTTTTGTGCAGGGACAAGTGCGTTTTGTGATTGCAGATTATAGTGGCAAGCCGTATGGGATGCTGGATTTTTTTGATTTCGACCCCTTTCATCAAAGAGCAGGTATTGGCATTATGGTATGCAAAGAAGTAAGGGGGCAGGGTTATGCAGCTCAGGCATTAGATCTGGCCAAAGCGTATGCTTTTGAACACCTGAATCTTCATCAGCTATACTGCAATATTGCGGCAAGCAACACGGCCAGTATAAAACTTTTCAGCTCTGCCGGTTTCAGGCAGTCCGGGATTAAAAAAGACTGGTTAAAACTCCCTGACAGATTCGAAGATGAATTGATTTTTCAGTATTTAGGTTGAAGACCTGACAAGTTTATATTCCTTGTAAGCCCGCTGCCAGATATTCCAGGCCTGATCTGCCTGTTCGGTAAGCATCTGAAAACCGTTTTTTATGCTTGCTCCCTGCTCTTCACAAGCTTCCAGAAATTTGCTTTTCTCCGGATTATAAATCAGGTCCATAGCAATATGATCCTTCCCAATGAACTGGTAGGGAATATTATGCCTGGCTTCACTCTTTGGATACATGCCAACAGGTGTGCAGTTGATAATCAGCTTATGCGACATCAGCACTTCTTTATTCACCTCTTCATAGGTAATCTGATCATCATACATGGGGTCGCGTGAAACGGTGAGACTTTTCACACCTTTGAGCTTAAGCACATGACGCACCGCCCGAGAGGAACCCCCGGAACCAAAAACCAGTGCTTTGTCCGGGAGATCAATGCCTTCAAACATTTTTTCCATTCCCAGAATATCAGTGTTGTAACCTTTCAGCAACAACCTGTCACCTACCGGCATGACGGTAATGGTATTTACAGCTCCAATGCTGAGTGCAACCGGATCAAGATCATCAAGATGAGAAATAACAAGCTCCTTATATGGTGTGGTAACATTCAGTCCCAGCAAATTCGGGTGTGATTTTAAAAGCCTGGGGAGTCGTTGTATCTCGGAAATCGGAAACAAATGATATTTACAAGCCTCAATGTTTTCTTCACTGAACTTCTTCTCAAAATATTTCTTTGAGAAGGCATGATCCAGTGGGTATCCTATCAATCCATATTCCGTCACGATACTTCTGTTGTTTGTCATTCCGCTGCAAATATAAGATAATTGATTGTAAAAAAAACACGGATGCGGAATTCCCGGCAAATCAGAAGGCATCAAGCTGATTAACAGAACTGACTAACAAGTGATTATCAAACAAGCAATTTGGTATATTTTACAAAACATACAAAATATATGAACATGATATTTTCTTGCCGGATTTGTCGGCACAAGCCTTCTCAGATAAGAACGCAAAAAAATACCCAAACAAACATTTCATTCAAAATTTCCAGCAAAAAGCAAGGTATACTTTCAATAATACATTATTTTTGACCTGCAAACTTAACTTATACATTATGAAAAAAGCTTATCTTATTGGCATCCTGATTTTTGGTCTGATAATTTCGGGAAAATTTGTCTCTGCACAAACACACAACATCAGAATGGACCTTAACAGTCTTTCATTAGCAGAATTGCGATTCAGTTACGAGCATATTCTGGATGACAATCTCTCGGTGATGATTAAAGTCGGGGGTATGATACCTCATTCGGTTCCGGGCTACATTTATAATCCATCAAAAGTCGAAAAAGAATACGGTGGGGATGTAGATCTCAAAAACAGATTGGGAGGATTTTCCATTGCCGGGGAATTCAGGTATTATACAGGCAACAATCCCACTGCACCCAACGGATTTTATCTGGCTCCCTATTTACGTTACAATTCATACAGTTTCAGCACCTCTGTTGTATATACCAACAACATTTCAGAAGAAACATACGAGGATCTTGATCCGGAAGATCAGGAACATGCGATAATGCGGGCCGACGGCTCCTATGAGTTTACCGGGCATGGAGCATTTGATGGAAGCCTGACCCGTTTTGGCGGCGGACTGGCACTTGGGTATCAATGGCTGATTGGTGAAAATTTCACCATTGACTGGACTTTTCTGGGATTGGGAGTTGAACGCTGGAATTTCGGAGTTGATGTAATAAATGAAACTGAAGGTTATAATCCGGATTTTGAGGAGTGGGGTGATGAAATAGATGCAGAAACTGATGATTTCTTTTTCATTGGCGAGAAAATCGAGATAGAAACCGAACCGGATCGCTTAGAAATGAATCTGCCATTGACATTGCCAAGCATATATGGCGGCTTTACCATTGGATACGCATTCTAAGATTATTATTGAATAAATCAAAAGCCTTGTATCTGATGGTACAGGGCTTTTTTTTACATATAATCCCCTGATGTCCCTTGTTTTC
>JBNJGS010000068.1:0-16084 GCA_051747965.1 Bacteroidota bacterium | reverse complement strand
TTTGAAGCCGATGTAGTGATGTCCTGTTGCATCCGTGGTAAACAGAATTTCACGGGTTTGATAACTGTTGTTTACAATGCCGGATAAGGAATCGAGAAGCGTTGTCATGTTAGCGGATTCGGGACTGTTGCCAAGATGAATTTCCAAACGCTGGTCCCAGTGAATCCCTGTGGATGCATAATCGAAACTGAGCTTGTACATTTTGTTGGGTTCCAGTTCCAGGCACTGCGTAAAAACCCAGTCATCAGCAGGGTTTTCATTGCCCTGATAAATAAGGTTTTCACTGTTGAACTGGCTGTGAAACCAGGTATTGCCATCATTGTTGGCATCTTCAGTCAGCCAGCCGATGAAATTATCCGCCAGGCTGAAATCGTTTTCGTAAGGGATAGAGGCACAGCTGACATTGCGGATTTGTTTGGTCAGGCTGTCGTTGTGATTATATTCATCGCAAGGAAGGTTGGTGATGATTTTGATGTCAATGTCCTCACCACTCATGCCCGTTAAATCAATCAGATTATCAAAGGCATACGTAATGCTTTCCTGGGGGAAAATATTGTCTGTAATTGTTTCAGTCAGCGTTTCCGTGTCATTGATAAAAAGGCTTACCGGAATATCTGAAATGGTATCGCTACCGTAATTTTCCAGACTGACAGTTACTGTTGTGGGTTCTGTAAATGTTTGGGAATAAGGCTCAGGTATGGATGTCGGAATGACGTCACACTGTTTAACTGGCATGATTTCAATCACCGCCTCGTTGTCATCCGGGTACAATGATTCTGTCAGGCTATAGAAACCCCCGAAACTGTTCCAGCCCCAGTTGAAATGCAGGCGATTCTGTGTGTCATAACCGTCACACACCCAGGCATGTCCTGTGCTTTCGCCCATTTCATCATTAAACCCGGCATACAACACCGGACGTCCGGCATCAATTTCCTGTTTCATGATGTTTATCCAGATGGAATCCGGGTAGGAAGCGCTGATGATGCGGTTCGCGTTGGGCGAATAGGAAAAGAAGTTTTCCAGAGGTTCGGGTGCAATTGCAGCACCTGAGCTGGTGGCTGTATATTGCATTTCATAAGCAACGCCAACGTGGTACATGAGCGTGGCTACCGGAATGTTTTGTGACCCGACACTGTCCGGCATCTGATCCCAGAGATATTCGGTTGCACCAAAATCAGCAGATTGGGTGCCAAAAAAGTCTGTATCGTAAGAATGGGAACCGGTTCCAAACTGTGGATGCTCCCAGAAGTTCATAATCTGGGCTGCAGCCGTGGCAACACATCCTACTACAGCATGTCCGCAATAAGTACTGTCATTGCCGGTTTCCGGGCAAAGTTCGTTGTAATAGCAGCCTTGTCCCCATTTTGTTGTCAGCAAAAAGGAGGTGCGCAGGCCGGGATTCCGGCTCTTGCTGAGCAGTGCCTGCCATTGTTTTTCTGCTTTTGGATTGTTTTGTGTTCGCGAAATCTTTTCACTCATGGTATTGAACCAGTTTTGGGCAGGAGAGGGGATGTTATTTAAGTCATGATATCCCTGAAAGCTGTATGCCACCACGGGTTGGGTGTTTCGATTGGCAGACATGGCAATGAAACCGCCGCTTTCAATTTGTAAAAGCAGAATGGCTGTGTCTTCCTGATGGGATATGACAAGCTGGTCTGAAAATGCAATGTCTGATTTTGTATCATTATGCAGCATATAAAAATTTCCTGCAGCCTGCTTGATTTCCAGGAGGTTCTGTGATTGAGATTCCGTTGATGCGACTGTCAGAAAGGACAATATGAGTACTGTCAGCGCATAAGCCTTGAAAGGTCGTAAAAGCATATGATTGGATTTTGTTCCACAGGATCAAAAGTACGAATAAAACCAATCACATCTGAAAAATATTGATATCCATTTTTCTTATCACCCTGTGAGATACTGCAAATTGCATCTTTGGCACGTTCAGGATATTGTACCGGTTTTCAGGCTTCCGAAAACTTATGATTTCTTTTTCCTCATGCTATAGACAAGCAAGGCAATGCCTGCAAGAACAAAAGGAATGCTGAGAATTTGTCCCATGTTTAGTTTCATGGCCTCTTCAAAGGCAACCTGTACTTCTTTCACATACTCGATAAAGAAACGAGCAGCGAAGATCATGATCAGGAAAATTCCCAGGAAGAAGCCGTGTTGTTTGCGTTTCCAGCGTTTGTTGTAAAATATCAGCAGCACGGCAAAAGTAATCAGATAGGCCAGGGCTTCATATATTTGTGTTGGATGTGATGCCCAGGTATCGCCGTTGCGGACAAACTGAAATCCCCATGGCAAATCTGTAGGATGGCCGTATATTTCGGAGTTCATCAAATTGCCCAGACGGATAAATGCACCGGCCAGGGCTGTGGGTATTGCCACTCGATCAAGTATGTACAGGTAATTGTTGATGTTTGAGGATTTCCTGACAAACAATACCAGGGCTATCAGTATCCCGATGGCACCACCATGACTGGCAAGGCCCTGATAACCGGTAAAATGAAATTCCGGCTGGAATCTTACCGGCAGAATAATTTCGAGGGGATGCTGTGAAAAATAAGCCCAGTCGTAAAACAAACAATGACCTATCCGTGCGCCAAGCAATGCCCCGATGAGAACATAAACCAGAAGATTGTCAAGTTCCTTTACGGGAACGCCTTCTTTTTGAAACATGCGTTTAACGATCATATAGCCGAGGATAAAACCCAAAGCAAAGAACAGTGAATAATAACGCAGGCCAAAATTGCCTATTTCAAACATGATGGGGTCAACATCCCAGATTATTTTTGCCAACATAATATAGTTATTTTGAATTGCGAAGATAGAGAATTTTTTGGGCTTTTATTTTTCTCTCATATAGAGATCAGAAATTCACGCAGGAAAAAATTCAATAAATACCAGATAATGAGAGGAAAAGAGAATTTTAGCAATCAAGAAAGCTCAAGAGATGTTTCTGGCATGATTTTTTTTTATATTTTGCAGGCAAAATGAAAAAGAATAAGATATGAAAAAAATGATTTTTAGTTTGATGCTTACAGCCGGGTTCCTTCTTAGCGGAATTCTGCCGGCAGAAGCCTGCACCAACTTTCTTGTAACCAAGGGTGCTTCAAAAGATGGTTCAACAATGATCAGCTATGCTGCAGACAGTCATTTGTTGTATGGTGAATTGTACTATCGCCCTGCAAAAGATCATCCCAAAGGCAGTATGGTGCAGATTTATGAGTGGGATACGGGAAAACATCTGGGTGAAATTCCACAGGTGGAGCATACATACCGCGTTGTTGGAAATGTGAATGAACATCAGCTTGCCATCGGTGAAACAACCTATGGTGGCCGTTCAGAACTACGGGACACTACCGGGATAATTGATTATGGCAGCCTGATTTACCTGACCCTGGAACGTGCCAAAACAGCCCGTGAAGCCATCAAAGTAATGACTGAGCTGGTTGAAGATTATGGTTATTACTCTTCCGGTGAGTCTTTTTCCATCGCTGATGAAAACGAAGTGTGGATTATGGAACTTATCGGTAAAGGCCCCGGCAACAAAGGTGCTGTATGGGTTGCACGCCTGATTCCCGATGGCTATGTCTCCGCGCATGCCAATCAGGCCAGGATCACTACATTTCCCAAAGTCAGGAAAAACAAATGGTTTGATGAAGACCAAACGACTTTCCATTCCAAAGATGTGATTGACTTTGCTCGTGAAAAAGGCTGGTTTGATGGCAAAGACAAAGATTTTAGTTTCTCTGATACCTATGCTCCCGTTGATTTTGGTGGCGCCCGTTTCTGCGAAATGCGCGTTTGGGCTTTCTTTGATGATATCGCCTCCGGAATGGACAAATACTGGGAATATGCCAAAGGCAATATTGAGCACGGTGACCATGGTTATGCCTCAAACCGCATGCCCCTCTGGATCAAACCTGATGAGAAAATTGATGTTCATACTGTTATTGATAATATGCGCAATCACCTGGAAGGTACAGAACTTGACATGAGAAAAGATATCGGTGCCGGTCCATATGGCAATCCTTACCGCTGGCGTCCGCTTACATGGGAAGTTGATGGTAAAACCTACTGCAACGAACGCGCCACTGCTACCCAGCAAACTGCTTTTTCTTTTGTTGCACAACTGAAAAGCTGGATGCCCGACCCCGTTGGTGGTGTCAACTGGTTTTCTGTTGATGATGCTGACTTTACTGTGTATGTGCCATTGTATTGTGGTATGACCGAAGCTCCTGAACGATATGAACAGGGTTTTGGTGATCTGATGACTTTCAACTGGGATGCAGCATTCTGGGCTTTCAGTATGGTTTCAAATTATGCTTATACACGCTACAACCTCATCCACCCCGAAATCAGAGAAGTACAGCTTGAGCTTGAGAAAAAGTATATTGCTGAAGTGAAAGAAATGGAGGATAAGCTAAAGGCAATGTATGAAAAGAATCCACAAAAAGCCATTTCCGAAGCAACAGAATATTCTGTCAATACGGCAAATGAAACTGTGGAACGCTGGCAAAAACTTTATGCTTACCTGTTCACCAAATACATGGATGGCAATCTCAAAGAAAAAGCCGAACCCAAAGAAGGTTACAAATATGTCAACCCGGAAATAGAATATCCCGGCTATGGAGAAGACTGGTATCGCAGGATTATTAAAGATACTGGAGATCAGTTTCTGATGCCCTCAGACGAGGAATAAAGTTTCGGATGATTATATGAAATTGATAAAAAAGCTCCTTCGGGGGCTTTTTTGTTTTATGATGAAAAGCCATTTGTTTTTGATTGCAAGCATATGCCTTCTCCCTGTTTTGTGCATTGAGTCACACAAATGTAAATTCTTTAAAAGGTTGCTTATAGATTATCAGAAGGGATTTTTGGAAACATCAGTATACTGCAAAAACAGAAAACAGAAACGGAAAATCTGCAAGTGCAAATTTCCCGTTTCTTAGAATCATAACCTAACCTAAAATCCATGACAAATATTGAAAACCATTTTAGGTTAAAAATTGACAAAAGTCAGGTTCTGCTATAGAACATATTAATAGCGTAACTCGCCAACACCCTGACGGATAATTTCCGGCTCCTCATTGTCGCAGTCAACAACAGTTGAAGGAACATTGTTTCCGGGGCCTCCGTCAATCACCATGTCAACAAGTTTGTGAAAATCTTCGTAAATGAGCTCAGGATCAGTGGTATATTCCAGTATTTCATCGTCATTTTTTAAAGATGTCGTTAAAATTGGATTTCCAAGCTCCCGGACAATGCTCAATATAATGTTATTGTCCGGTACACGAATGCCAACATGTTTTCTGTTGGCTTTCAGGATTTTGGGAACTTTGTTGTTGGCCGGCAGGATAAAGGTAAAGGGTCCGGGCAGGTTGCGTTTCATCATTTTAAAGATATGGTTGTCAATTGGCGGGGTATATTCTGCCACCTGACTAAGATCATGACAAATAAATGAGAACCTTGCCTTTTTCGGGTTGATGCCTTTAATGCGTGCGACACGTTCCACGGCTTTTGGTTTTGTAATGTCGCAGCCAATACCATATACCGTATCGGTGGGGTAAATGATTACACCACCTTTTTCAAGTACATCAACCACCTGACGTACGCGCCTGGGGCTGGTATTTTCTTCGAACATTTTAATGTACATAGGCTTTTATTTGTTTAGTTTATTGTAATCTGCCAGAAACTTCTCCAGCCCAATGTCCGTGAGTGGATGATTGAGCAGGCCGGTGATGGCTTTCAGAGGACAGGTGGCTACATCTGCTCCGGCTTCCAGACATTGTATAATGTGCATGGTATGCCTGATGGAGGCTGCCAGTACCTGGGTTTCATAACCATAATAATTGTACATATCAACAATCTGACGAATCAATTCCACACCATCTGTGGAAACATCATCCAGACGTCCGATAAATGGAGAAACATAGGTGGCTCCGGCTTTGGCTGCCAGTAAAGCCTGTCCAGCTGAAAATACCAGCGTGCAGTTTGTGCGGATATTTTTTTCGTTGAGGTATTTAATGGCTTTGATTCCATCTTTAATCATGGGTATCTTTACAACAATCTGATCATGAAGCTTTACCAGTTCTTCAGCTTCGGCTATCATACCGTCAAAATCAGTGGATATTACTTCAGCGCTGACATCTCCGTCAACAATGTCGCAAATATCCTGATAGTGTTTTTTGATCCTGGTATCTCCGCTGATACCTTCTTTTGCCATCAGTGATGGATTGGTCGTTACGCCGTCAAGAACTCCAAGTTCCTGGGCTTCTTTGATTTGTTCGAGATTTGCGGTGTCAATGAAAAATTTCATAAGGCATTATCTGTTTTTTGCAAAAGTACAAAATATTGCCTGATTTGAAATTCTCCTCCGCCATTTGTTGGAATTTTATGGAATATTCATTGTCTCTCCATCCAAAGCATACGAAACACAAAACCGGAAACGTTATCACCAATGAATTTGATTACTTAACAAGAAAATGTTGATAAAAAAGCTTCAGGTAACATCGTGTGGCCTGAAATTGTACTAAATTCGTTCAAAAAATATTTAGGCATTATGATTCTTTTACAGAACGTTTCATCAGCAGTAGCAGATACTGCAGCTCAGGCGGCAAGCCAGGGAACAGAAAAGATTTCTTTCATGGAAATGGCCAGGCATGGTGGCTGGATTATGATCGTACTTGGCGTATTGTCAATCATTGCTGTGTATATCTTCGTTGACAAATACATGGCTGTGCGTAAAGCCTCCAAAGACGACCAGCAGTTTATGAATAATATTAAATCCAGCATACAGCAGGGCAATGTTGATGCAGCTCTCGGTGCATGTAAATCTACTCCGGGGCCACTTGCCCGAATGCTGGAAAAAGGCATTATGCGAATAGGAAGACCACTGAATGATATCAACGCAGCCGTTGAAAATGTTGGCAAACAGGAAATTGCCCGACTGGAAAAAGGGTTGCCCGTATTGGCTTCTGTTGCCGGTGGCGCCCCGATGATTGGATTCCTTGGTACCGTGATGGGAATGATCAAAGCTTTCTTTGATATGGCCAATGCCGGAAACAATATCGATGTACAGTTGCTTTCCAGTGGTATTTATACTGCCATGGTTACCACGGTAGGAGGATTGATTGTAGGTATCATCGCCTATTTTGCGTACAACCTGATTGTCTCAAGGATAGATAACCTGGTTAGCCAGTTGGAATCACGTACCACTGAATTTATGGATATCCTTAATGAACCTGCATAAAGCTGAATATTATGGCATTACGCTCAAGAAATAAAGTTAACGCAAGTTTCGCCATGTCTTCCATGACGGACATCGTGTTCCTGCTATTGATTTTCTTTATGGTTACCAGTACACTGGTGGCACCAAATGCCATCAAATTGTTGTTGCCTGAAAGCAACAATCAAACGCAGGCAACCCCAATCACAACAGTGTCAATACAGGACAATGGTGGCCGGTATCAGTATTTTGTGGGAACTGCTGATTCACAAAGCAACATTCCTTTTTCTCAGGTTGAAGGACGATTGCGCTCTTTGCTTGCCGGTGAGGAAGAACCTACGGTTTCGCTTCACGCTGATAAATCTGTCCCTGTTGAGGAAATTGTAAAAGTAATGAATATTGCAAAAAATAATGAATATAAACTGATTCTGGCAACCAGACCATTGGATTGATATGAGCTTTTTTGAAAAACATAGGGCTGCTGTGATTGGAGTGCTGATTTATATTGGCATTGTCATTGCCTTGTTATTGTTTTTAGGCTTGTATAAGCAGGATCCCCCACCTCCGGAAGAAGGTATTGTCCTGGATTTTGGAGGATCAGGCAGCGGAACACCTGATCCGGGACCATCTCAGCAAAATACGGAAAGCCAAAAAGAAAGCCCGGAAGAAACACCGGAAACACCTCCGGAATCCAATATGACCCAGGATTTTGAAGAGTCTGTTGCCATGCCTGATTACAATACCACCGAAGAATCGGAAACGGAAACTACAGAAACTGCCCCCGAACCTGAAGAAGAAGAGGAAGAAGAACAGGAAGAGGTTGATGAAACAGTGTCTGATATCATGAATACAAACTGGGGAAATACTTCGGATTCAGATGCAGAGGGAGAAGGTGCCGGAAATCCGGGCTCCGGAGGCAGCGGCGATGGAGGTGATGGTGACGGTGATGGCCCGGGTTCCGGGAATGTGTCCGGCAACGGCTGGTCGCTTTCCGGTCGTGCTGCCGAAAGCCTGCCAAAACCAGCAGCATCGGGCTGTGAAGGATATGTGGTTGTAGCCATTGAGGTTAACCGAACAGGAAAAGTGGTAAATGCCTACGCCAAACCCGGTGGATGTACTGCCTGTGAAAGCGAATGCATCAATAAAGCTGTCAGTTCAGCCAGAAATGCAAGGTTCAATGCCGACAGCGCTGCGGAAGAACGGCAATCAGGTACCATTACTTACAATTTCCGCCCTCAGTAAATACCAACATCCCCCCATCACGGAAATTGAATGAGCCGTCCTCACAGGCGGCTTTTGTACTATCCGATGATGCATCCCTCAGCACCCGCATCGCAGCAGGTAACCAGCAGCCGCAGACCGGCTCTTTTGATCCAACCTGACAGCGTTGACGAAATCCACACACCCTGCTTGTTGAAATAGTAAATAAGCAATCACTTAAAAACTTTTTTCAGCGTACGGAAAATCAGCATCAAATCTACCCGTAAACTTGCGTCCCTGATGTATTTTTTGTTCAGCTCCAGCTTGGCAGGCATCACTTCGTCGATGTAGGTTTTTTCAGGATCGCTGCTTGAGGCAAGCAAATCATTTTCTCCGGAATATTCTATGGAGGCGTAATCCGTAATGCCCGGACGCACCTTGAGAACTTTCTTCTGTTCATCTGTATATTTTGAAACATATTCCGGAACTTCCGGTCTGGGACCAACAAGGCTCATGTCGCCCTTCAGAACATTGATGAGCTGGGCGAATTCATCAAATTTGTATTTGCGGATAAACCGGCCGGTTTTTGTAATACGCCGGTCAGCACTTCCAATAGTGAGCTTCCCTTTCCTGTCGCTACCTGAGCGCATGCTTCGGAATTTATAAATCCGAAATGGCTTTTCGTTTTTTCCAATCCTGATCTGACGGTAAAATATGCCACCCGGACTGTCAAGCACAATGGCAAAGGCCAGAAGAACAAAAAAGGGACTCAGTACAATCAATCCCAGCAGGGAAAAGATGATGTCAAATATCCGCTTTGCCATCAGTCTAGCACCTTTTTTATGGCAGCTTTGACTGCCCTGATGACTGTTTTTACATCTGCATCGCTAAGATCATAATACACAGGCAGCGATATTTCCCGTGAATACAGCCTGAATGCATTTGGATAATCATGCATGCGATATCCGGCAGAACGATAATATGACAGTAGTGGCAAAGGTTGAAAATGAACATTGACAGATACCTCCTGCCTGAAAATTTCCTCAACTATCTGATCACGTTGTGTCTCATCAGCGTCACGGATTCCCAGTTGATACAAATGAAAAGAACTGCGTGTATCGCCATCGTATATCATCGGAATTATTGCCCGGGATTCATCCCTGAATGCTTCATTATACTGCTTGATGATGTTTTCACGTCTTTTTAAGTTGTCATCAGCATACCTTGCCAGTTCCACAAGGCCCATGGCAGCCTGAATGTCTGTCATGTTGGCTTTGTACCCGGGCATTGTCACATCATAACGCCAATTGCCTTTTTGGGACTTTGACAGCGCATCTTTGCTTTGTCCGTGCAGGCTCATGATGTTTAGATTTTTGTATATATGCTCATGGTCAAAGGTTTCCGGCAGATTGAGTGCTATGGCGCCCCCTTCAGCGGTAGTAAGGTTTTTTACTGCATGAAACGAAAATACTGAAATATCAGCCAGCGAACCCACAGCTTTGCCCCGGTAAAATCCGCCAAGGGAATGTGCAGCATCTGAGAGTAAAAGAATACGGCCCAGCTTTTCCTGCGCATCCGAACCCGGACTGAAAAGTTTTTTGATGTATTCGTCCTCAATGATTTCATATATTTCCTGGTAATCTGCCGGGAATCCGCCGACATCTACCGGCATTACAACTTTTGTTCGCCGTGTGATGGCGTTACGGAGCTGCCCGGGATCCATATTATAATGGTCTGGTTTGCTGTCAACCAGCACAGGCCTGGCACCGCAATGCATAACCACATTGGCTGTAGCGCAATAGGTATAGGCCGGAAGTATTACTTCATCTCCGGGACCAACACCATACCAGCGCAATATTAGCTCAAGACCTGTGGTGGCAGCACTTGTGCAAATAACTTTTTTTGCATTGGAAAACTCTTCCAGCTTTTTCTCAAAAAGTTTTGTTTTGGGACCGGTAGTAATCCAGCCCGACCTCAAGGTGTCATTTACTTCCTCGATGATCTTTTCATCAATTCTGGGTGGCGAAAATGGTATCATATGTTTCGTTCTTTAAACTCTGGTAAGATAATAAAACCAAAAAGAATACAATAAATTGTACCCCGGATTGTGTCTCCAGCATGGCTTCAAACATAAAGCTTGCGCTGATAATCAGGACAAACATTATGCGCAGTCGTTTAAAACGGCTCTGACGTCCCAAAACCGGCAACAACAAACTGCTGATAAGTAATAACAGGGCAAAAATCCCCAGGGCTAACTGTGTCTGAAGAAACTGGTTGTGACAGTTCAAACGCTTTTCAGCCGGTCCCTGGTACTTGTGTTCACGATATGATTTTACAAGTTTGTCTGTGACATCTCCCGGCATCATACCTGTGAGCCAGTATGAAGGGATGAGTTCTGAACATGTTTTCCATACCTGGATGCGGCTGTTGCTGCTGTTTGTCTGTGGATCAGTTGTGCCTTCACCATCGCTGCTTTGGATCACCGGTGTGGATTTTACATCCTGAATGGCATTTTGAATCCTGTTGTTGTACATGCTAAGCAAAACCATCAAAGCAATACTGCCGGTGAAAATCAGCAGATGCTTCATGTTTCTGTTGGTATAAAGACGGCTTCCGCTTTCAAGAAGTAAGGCCAGAAACAACACCATGATGCCGGCCTTTGACGACAAAAGGAATATCATAGCAATGTGCATGAGCAGAAGCATCACCAACGGAAAAATGCCTGTGAGAACTTTCTGTCGCTGAAGATACAATATTGCTACAACTGCAAAGCACAGATAAACTGCATAATAGCTTGTGTGATGGAATAAAGACACGTAGTGATAAAAGAAATGTGCAGTGTTGCCAGTGTCAAAAAATTTCCCCAGAGAGTGTAAAAGATTGATTAGAATGCTAAGGCTGGTACCGGCAATAAATGCTGTAAGCAAATTGAAAATTTTGGTTTTGCCAAAAGCCAGGGCAGGAGCCATCAAAACAGGCAACAAAACATAAGTGAGTTTAACTTCTGCCTTAACAAGTCCTTCTTCAGTATTGGACGTGAAAAATAAACTCAGCAGGTAAAGCAGGTATAAGACAAGTAAACTGTAGTTGGCCGGATTTTTTCGCCATGCCTGCCACACGGATTTCCATTTATAGGTGATTACAGCGGTAATTCCCCAAAAGATGAGTGTAACAACCGGAATTATTTTGTAAAATGACAAACTGAAAACATACAACAAACTCAATACATATGCAGGGTCCTGCAATTGGAGAACCCTTCCCAAACCCGGGCGCAAAAAAGGATTGCCCGACGGATTGATGTATGATGATATTTGTTTGTGGATATTCATCACAGCTCATCAGGTTTCTTTTGAACTGGTTTTATCCTGAACCATATCCGTATGGGTTCTGCCCGTTTATCGTATGGTCTGTTGTTGTTCTGCATGCGGTTACTGCCCGGCATATTGCCGCTCACCGGACTTTGCGGAGACATGGGATTGTTGTGGGTGGAATTTTGCATGTCATTATTTTGATTGTTGGGGTCATATTCATTCATTTCATCTTCATCTTCAGGCAACTCACCACTCAGGATGCCTATGGTTATTTCCTCAGGCAGACTGTCTATACCAAACAGTGCCAATGGAATTGATGCCTTATATTCAAGATTTCCGCTTTCTGTCAGTCGCATGCTGATGTCCAGATCATTGTGCGTGGCAAACAAATTGAATGTTTCTTCCTCTCCATCGTCAATGAGAATATACTCAGAACTGATATTTTTCTGTAGTTTACTAAGATTGCTTTTATCAGGCAAGGCAGGCTGCAGTCCCTGTGGCTCAAGTACTGCACTTTGCTGTGCTGCGCCGGCAACAGGATAAATATACCCATTGTCCTTTTTGCGTTTGCCATTGGTATCTATGTATATTTCCAGACCGAGTCCGAATATCTTGCGAATACTCATCTCATCAGATACATCAAAATATAAAAGCAGATTTTCTCCATCGTGGAAAACATCATACCTGATTCTGCTTTCTGTGTCATAATGCACAAAGGGAGGTGCATCATTATCCTTGTTGAAAATTTCGGATTCATTTTCAATATAGGCACTTTCATACACCGGCAGTTTCTTACATGCGCTAATGCTGATTAAGAGAGCGAGAGAAAATAATATGTAAATCAATTGTTTCATATGTCAGATAAACTTGATGAATAAACTATCCTGCTTAAATACAAAGCATGTGCCGGAACAGACTGCCCTGCTGCTGAACGGTCTTTTGCTTCGATAATTGTCTTCATATGCGATGCTTTGTATCTGCCTTTTCCTATGTCCGTTAAGCTTCCTACAATGGATCTCACCATATTGCGCAAAAACCTGTCTGCGCTGATTTCAAAAATCAGTTGATTGTTATCATATTTCCATCCTGCATGCATGATTGTACAATCATTGGTTTTTGTGTCTGTGTGCAGTTTGCTGAAGGATGTAAAGTCTTTGTAGTTGTAGAGAAAAGTGCATGCCTGATTCATGAGGTTGATATCCAGCGGAACCGGGTGATACCAGCTTCTGTCTCTCAGAAAGGGATTCTTTTCCTGATGAAGAAGGTACCTGTAGCTTCTTGATATAGCATCAAATCTGGCATGAGCATTCGCGGCAACGGGAAATATCCGGTACACAGCTATATCACGGGGCAATATGCCATTGAGACGATACTGTAATTTGTCCCGGTCATCAATCTGTTCTGCCATGTCGAAATGCAGAAAAAAGGAAGTAGCATGAACACCTGTGTCTGTCCGTCCACAACCTGTGACAGATATGGCAGAGCCTGAAAGCCTTGACAGTGCCTCCTCCAAAACTTCCTGTACTGTTTTCGCATTTGGCTGGATCTGCCATCCGTGATAATTGCTGCCATCGTAGGCTATTTCCATAAAGTATCGATGCATAACATGCAAAGGTAAAAATTTGTGGTGAAATTTATCAGATTACAATATTTACACGCCAAATGGATAATAGAGTAAACAATGTGGTATGATGATTTGTATTTACTATATTAGCAGTGTAAACATTAGTTATAAACAAATAAAATACAAGATTATGTCAAATTATCATGAACCCGCTGAAGAACTCAGCAAAGAAGCACGGGATTTTTCCCGCGCATTGAACAGCCTGAAAGAAGAAATCGAAGCTGTTGACTGGTATCACCAGCGTGTGGATGTTGGTGATGATCCCGAACTGAAAGAGATTATGGCCCACAACCGGGACGAGGAAATTGAACATGCCTGCATGACCCTTGAATGGTTACGCAGAAATATGCCCGGTTGGGACGAAGAGCTTCGTACTTATCTTTTTAAGGAAGGAAATATCGCCCATCTTGAAGAAGGTGAAGAAGGCGGAGACACAGAGTCCGGAGAGTCCGGTTCTGATTTAGGAATTGGTAAATTAAAATAAAGGAGATACAAACTATGGATATTTTAAGAAAATCATTTGCCCCGATTTCCGAACAGGCATGGGAAGAAATCAATGAGGAAGCAAAAAATATATTGTCATCAGCTTTATCAGCACGGCGTTTTGTTGATGTTGATGGCCCGCATGGAATTGATAAAGCAGCGGTAACTGTCGGTGAACTTGATATACCGGCACGTCAGGCCAAAACAGAGGTTCAGTATGGTGTCCACAAAGTAATGCCACTGGTCGAAGCCCGTATCCCTTTCAGCCTGAACATCTGGGAGCTTGATAACCTTAGCAGAGGCAGTGAAGATATTGACCTTGATAACCTGCAGGCTGCAGCCAAGAAGATTGCCGCTTTTGAAGAAAAAGCCATTTACGACGGATTTGCAAAAGCCAATATCACCGGCCTGATTAAAGCCAGTGAGCATCCGAAAATGAAAGTCGGAAGCATGGATAACTTCATGGATATCATTACAAAAGCAATGTTTGCATTCAGGGCCGAAGGCATTGAAGGTAAATTCAATCTTGTGGCTGGTCATGACCTGTATCAGAAAATCTTTGCCCAGATTAAAGGCTATCCCCTGAAAAAGCATCTTAAAGATGTTATCGGTGGTGAAATTATCCTGTCAGACAACATCAAAGGTGGTCTGCTGGTAGCCGATGATGAAGACGCTTTCAGACTGACACTTGGACAGGATCTGTCAATCGGTTACGAAGCGCACGACCAAAAAGAAGTGCACCTGTACATGACCGAATCTTTTACTTTTGAAGTACTTGATCCTGCTGCTGTTATTGTTTTTGAATAAACAATTTTTGTTCATACTGTATAAACGGCTTGTGTGACGACAAGCCGTTTTTTATCACAAAAAAATGAAAAAGGTCAGCATATTTTGGCTCCGCAGGGATCTGCGCCTTAATGATAACCACGCTTTACATGAAGCTCTCAGATCAGGTTATCCGGTTCTTCCTGTGTTCGTCTTTGATACAGATATCCTGGATGAATTACCGCCTGATGATGCACGACTCAACCTGATCCATCAGGAGCTGAACAAGCTGCACAAAAAGCTCCGCGCAAAGGGAAGCGGGATACTTGTATACCACGGGAAGCCTCTGGATGCATTTCATGACATTATGCAGTCATACAATGTGATGGATGTTTATGCCAACGAGGATTATGAACCATATGCCATCAGTCG
Organism: Bacteroidota bacterium; assembly: GCA_051747965.1. Classification (GTDB taxonomy): domain Bacteria; phylum Bacteroidota; class Bacteroidia; order Bacteroidales; family ML635J-15; genus JAQIBY01. The sequence continues at coordinate 1,038 of JBNJGS010000068.1, read as the reverse complement.
CGATAATGGTATCAAAAATTTTCTGCAGGAAAAGCATGTGGACTTCCATCTGTACACAGACCAGCTCATCATGCACCCCGATGCTGTGCTGAAAGATGACAAAACGCCTTACCGGGTATTTACTCCGTACATGAAAGCATGGCGCAGAGTTTATACACCTGACAAACTCAAGCCTTACCCTTCAGAAAACGCCGAAGGTGATTTTGCAGATGTCAACAAAGCATTTCCCTCGCTGGAAAGCATGGGATATAAAACAAAATCTGTGGAACTCCCTGAACCCATTTTTTCGGAAGAACAGCTCAGACAGTATGCTGAGAAACGGGATTTGCCGGCTGAAGAAGGAACCAGCCGTCTGAGTGTCCATTTGCGGTTTGGCCTGCTGAGTATCCGGCAGATATTTCGCGATAGCTGGCATATCAGTGATGTTTTTGCCAATGAGTTGATCTGGCGGGAATTTTACATGATGATTCTGTATCATTTTCCGGAAGTTGTTGATAAAGCCTTTAAACCGAAATACGACAACATCCGGTGGCGCAACAATGAGAAGGAATTTGAACGCTGGTGCCAGGGGAAAACAGGTTTTCCCATTGTGGATGCCGGCATGCGACAGCTTAACGAAACAGGCTACATGCACAACCGCCTGCGCATGATTACTGCCAGTTTTCTGGTGAAAGATTTGCTTATCGACTGGCGCCGGGGCGAATCCTACTTTGCAGAAAAACTGCTGGATTATGAACTGTCATCCAATAATGGCGGCTGGCAGTGGGCAGCAGGCTCAGGCTGTGATGCCACGCCTTACTTCCGCATATTCAACCCCGATTCGCAGCAGAAAAAATTTGACCCTGACATGGCATACATCCGTCGCTGGGTACCGGAAATTGATTCTGCAGACTATCCTGAACCCATGCTGGACCATAAAGAAGCCCGTGAGCGCGCTCTGGAAGTGTATAAAGAGGGGCTGGGGAGGTGAAAAAAGTATTAATAAGTCAACCTAAAGCTTCTCAATCAATCCAGAACCCCTGGCTTTTCCTTCCTGCA
>JBNJGS010000067.1:0-16363 GCA_051747965.1 Bacteroidota bacterium | reverse complement strand
TTACCAGGCAATGTCTGGCACTATTCCATCTCAGAAGACAGCCCACTGATCAATCAGACAACAGAACAATCCGGGATATGGAAACGATTCAATGTAAATATCATCGGCATTTCCGGTGAACGTGATGTCATTTATGCACCATGGCGGGAAACCAGGTTTAAAGCCGGACAGGAAATTGCACTTCTCGGCAGTGAAGAAAATATCAGAAAGCTTGCAAAAGAATTCAAACTCATCGCCGAACCACCACTCAAAAGGTTTTCCCGTTTGCGGGACCCCGACGAATCGGGATTTGCTGAAGTGATTGTTCCTCCCCGATCCGAAGCAATCGGGCAAAGCATACGTGAATTTTCGATGCGGCGGCGTTTTGCTGTCGAGCCTTTAAGACTTTTCAGTAAGGGCGAAGAAATGCGCGGAGATTTTTCTGACCACAAAATATCTGTCGGGGATACCATCATTGTGTATGGTTTATGGGAGAAAATCATTGAGATGGACAGAAGCATTGATTTCGTAGTAGCCACACCCATTAAGTCCGGGGACAAAAATACATCCAAATCCCTGTTTGCCGTAATGAGTTTTTTGCTTGCCATTGGTCTTGCCATCGCGGGATTTCCCATCTCCATGGCCTTCTTTTCCGGTGCTGTAGCCATGATACTCGGACGCGTTCTGAGCATGCAACATGCTTATCAGGCCATTGAGTGGAAAATTGTATTTCTGCTTGCCGGATTGATTCCGCTGGGCATGGCTATGCAGAAAAGCGGAGCTGCCATGTTTCTCGCTCAGGAAATCATGGAAATGGTCTCCGGCAGCTCTACGCTGGTATTGCTATTCACCATTGGTATCACTTCCACAGTTTTTTCCTTGCTGATCTCTAATTTTGGTGCCATTGTGGTACTGGCTCCCATGGTGATAGGTATGGCTGAAATCAGTGGACTGGATCCACGGCCTCTTGTCCTGATGTCTGCAGTTTGTGTGTCCAATGCATTCATTCTGCCCACCCAGCAGGTCAATGCTTTGCTGATGACAGCAGGTGGATACAGAAACAGGGATTTTCTGCGGGCAGGTTCCGGCCTGACAGTCATTTTTCTGCTGATTACAGTTATGTTCTTTTATCTACTGATGATCTGAAATATTCTGCCTGTTTATAAGGGCCATACCAGCAGTATCATGGGAATTGCCACAGCAATAATAATCAGTTCCAGGGGAAGGCCCATTCGCCAGTAATCAGTGAATTTATATCCACCGGGTCCCATCACAATGGTATTGGACTGATGTCCAATGGGTGTTAAGAAAGCACATGAGCCACCAACGGCAACAGCCATCAAAAAGGGATCAATGGAATAGCCCAGTCCGTTGGCAATGCCGATGGCAATGGGTGCCATCAGAACCACAGTAGCTGCATTGTTGATGATATCAGACAAAAACATGGTAACCACCATTACGATGGTCAGTAATGCCCATGGGGGCATGACATCATTCAGGCCTGCGATGCGGGAGGATATCATATCAGCACCACCTGTGGTTTCAAGCGCTGTTCCGACGGGAATCATCGCTCCGAGTAAGACAATTACGGGCCAGTCAATGCTTGTATAGAGCTCTTTGATGGGCAGGATTTTTGTCAGGATCATTGCAACAGCAGCCATAACAAAGGCCACTTGTACAGGCATAATTCCGGCAACAATCAACACGATGGCAGCAGCAAAAATCCCCAGCGCAAGGGGTATTTTGGTTTTGTATCCAAGTCTCAGACTACGCCTGGCAAGCGGCATACAACCAATGGCAGTAATGGTGTCATTCAGGATGTGTTCCCTTCCCTGCAACAAGAGAACATCTCCGGTTTTAAATTTCACATGATCCAGTCTGTGCCGGATTTTTTGTTCCCGCCGGGCCACAGCAAGCAGATTTATTCCGTAGCGACTACGCATACGCAGGGAGGCGGCAGTCTCTCTAATCAGCGGAGAATCAGCCATGACCACAGCTTCTGTGATGGCAATTTTATCAGAACCTTTGGCGTCTTTTCTGAATTTTTTGTCACCCACGAGTTTTACGCCGGTATCCTTGATGAATGTTTTCAGCTCATCGGCATCAGTCTCTACAATGATGACATCTTTCACCTGAACCAACTCCTCCGGAGGCGGGGCATGAATGCGCTTGTCATTGCGAACCAGTCCGAGTATTTGCACATCAGCATCTGAAATGTCATTGATTTCTGCTATGCTTTTGCCTTTGATTTTTGAATTACTACCGACAGTCACTTCAGCAATATAGTCATCAATTTCAAAAAGCTCTTCATCAGACTTCTGAGCCTTCCGCTTAGGCAGAAGCCGCCAGCCAATCAGGGTAATAAAGGCTATTCCGACCACAGCAATAACAAGGCCTACCGGTGCAAAGTCGAACATGCCGAAAGCTTCTCCTGTTTCATCAGCCCTGAATGTTGCAATGATGATGTTGGGAGGTGTGCCGATGAGGGTTGTCATGCCGCCCAGGAGGGAACCAAAGGCAATGGGCATCAGAATTAAAGACACCGGATGGCCGCTTTTCCTTGCAAGATGAATAGCTACAGGCATTATGATGGCCAAAGCACCTACATTGTTCATAAAAGCTGAGGCCACAGCTACGAGGCCGGAGAGGGCCAGAATCTGTATCAAAAGGTTTTTACCGAGTTTCATTACCCATTTACCAAGTACATCAATAAGGCCTGAGAATTCCAGGGCCTTCCCGATTACCAGTACAGAAGCTACCGTGATCACTGCCGGGTGACCAAAGCCATTGAAGGCTTCCCCGGGGTCAACAATACCAAAAACCAACAAAATAATGAGGGATATCAGTGCCACAAGGTCATGGCGAATCCGCCCCCAGGCAAAAAGAAAAAGGGTAATCAGCAATACACCAAACACAATATACTGGTCCATAATTCCAAGTTTATCTGGTGATTATAATCAAAATCTTCATGTTTTCAAAATCCACACGCTTTCCTTATTATAGCGACATAGCATACCTGAAGGGGTAAAAGCGAAAGAGACAGGTCTTTTATTCGTATTTATGCATCTTATCATCAATACTGACCCGGCCTCCGGCTGAAGACTGGATTTTGATATAGCACATAAGCTGTTCTGCACCAGCCCTGTAGCAGGCCTCCTGCACTTCTCCTGCCAGATTCATAGCATCCTGATAAGGTGCTTCAATCACCGTTTCAAACGGACAAACTTTATACGGAAACCCCGAGTTTTTTATGATACTGATGGCTTCATCCACCATATCATAGGGGTGTTTACCACCGCCGGATGGCAACACCTGTATTGCAATATTGACTGTTTTATTCATCATCGTCATCATCCAAAGGGTTTACATCATTGTCAAAATCATTTTTAATATCATTCTCATCAAGCTCATCAAGTGCTTGTTGCATTTCACGATCAATAAACTGGTCTATTTCCTCAACACTCAGCTTTTTTACGTTGGTAACCAGGAAATTATCACTTAGAATATTGCCAAACTGATTGATTTCACCGATAATTTTTTTAAACATCGTTGTAATGTTGGTTTTGATTGGAATCAGGCAGCTAAACATGAAATATGCTTTTTGAAATTCATTTTCTTCAAGTTCGGCATCTTCTTTTTCAAACTGATAGCTGAGTTCTTTCTTTATCAGGCTTTTCTGACTTTCGTTAAAACCAGAATCCAATTCACCATGTAAAAACACAACAAAATATCTGAGTTTATTATCTTTACCACCCATGCCGGATGAAATAAACACTTTTTCTTCATCTGAAAAAGCAGATTCCATGAGCATCAGACTTTCCTGATATGCCAGATATGCCCAGTCGGCAAGCTCTTCATCAGGATTTTCCAGCCAGGCCTCAATCATACGAAAAGCTTTGACATCTTCCAGTGATGCGAGCTGGCTGAGAATGCGTTTTTTCTCCTCAGTATCCGTATCGGGATCGTTCAGTTTTTCACGGGCTTCACTCAACACAGTTTCTGCATCCGGCAAATTTTCTTTTATGTCTTTGGCTGCATCGAAATACTTCATCTGCACATCAATATCCACCTGCTTTTCCATCACACGAAAGTTATCGCGCTTTTCTTTCAGCAGTTGTTGCAGTTTTTCGTATGCATTATTTCCTTCTAATTCGTTCATGTAAAATATCCGTTAGATGTAACAGCATTGTGGTATCACAACACTTCAAAACGGAAAACGTTCCGGCAAAAGCCATGAGTTTTTCAACTATTTTTCTTCGTCATCCTTAACATCAAGCACCCTGCCTTTAAAATACAAGGTTTCGCCAGCCAGGGGATGGTTAAAATCGATCACTATCCGGTCATCATCCATTTCGGTTATAAAACCGTCATAATGATTTCCTTCATCATCCTCCATGGGAAAATAGGCACCCAGTTCAAAATCGCCTTCATCCTCTCCCACGAGTTCCTGGAACTCGTCCTCTGTGAATTCCACCAAAGCTTCCGGGTCATATTCCCCAAAGGCTTCTTTGGCCGGAATTTCGAAAGAGAAACTATCTCCTTTTTCTTTTCCCTCCAGGCGGGATTCAAAAATGTCGAGCATCTGGTCTGTGCCGAACACGAAAGCCTCCGGTTCATCTTCTCTGGTTTGCTCAACAAGCTCTCCGTCAAAGGATTCAAGCCTCAGTTCGTAATGTACTTTAATAAATTTACCCTTACTAATCTTCATGATCAAAATCTTTTTTATCAGTTGTATTGTTATTACTATTATCATTTATACCCAACGGCACAGAGTCAATAGACTCATCCGGTTCCGGGCTTTTCTTTGTTTTGCTGAATCGAATTAATGTCCACGCCATCAGAATATTGGATACAATAATCACAAAGAGGAGTATTCCCTGATTGAAATCTTCAGCACTGTATTCTTTTGGAATGGCATAAAATAACAGGACAGTAATCAGGCCTCGTGGCGCCAGGAACAGCTGGGGATTTGTATTGTTACCGCAAAAAAGTTTCAGCATCAGAAAGCGGATTCCATAAATAATGGCTAGCACACTGACCGAAATCAGCAAGACCTGATAATTAAAGATGCTTGCCACAGTTATCGTAATACCAAAAATGACAAAGAAAAAAGTTCTTAGCACAAAGGATGATTCAATGGTAATCAGCCTGAAATTGGTCAGGATATCCAGGACTTCTTTATCCTTTAGGTATTTAGCCAGTCTGCCCCGGAAAAAAATATGCCGGTTATTTAACACCAGGCCAAATACCAGAATAATCAGGAGTGATGACAGGTGAAACTGTTTTGCCACAGCATATAACAAAACCAAAACGGCGGCAAGCAGAAAGAGTTTGGTTTGAGATTTAATATTCTGAAACAACAATATGAGGCCATAGGATGCCACAACAGAGATAATAACGGTTATGAAAATGTTAAAAAATCCGCCGATCCACATTCCTTTAGCTGAAGAGGCATGTGTTCCTCCGAGGATAAAATAAAATACCATAATCCCCAGGATATCGGAAAAGGTACTTTCATAAATCATAAATTCCCTTTTGTCAGCCTGCAGATTGGATACGCTGGGAATAACAATAGCAGAACTCATCACCGCAAGAGGCACAGCATAGAGCATACCGCTTGTGAGATCAAGGTGCAGAATAAGCATGAGCAGGTAGGTAATGGCTGCACCAGAAATCAGCAGAGAGAATAAAGCCACAGAAAATGATTTCCATATCAGCGGCCATTTTTCTTTGGTAAGTTCCAGATCAAGGGCAGCCTCCAGTACAATCATTATCAATCCAACAATACCAAGCACCTCCAGATATGGCAACCAGTTGATTCCGCCCATGCCAGCCAGGTTCATTCCCTGTTTAATCAGTATGCCAAATGTAATGAGCATCAAAACACTGGGAACGTTGGTTTTTTTCGCTATCAGATTGAAAAAATAGGAAACGATAATAACCAAAGATGCTACGATGACAATATAATAAGGATTCATTTGCGGTTTCTTTTAAAACATTAAACTGACACTAATTACGGGATTATTTGTCGGTGAATACACCTTTTCATTAAAATTATACATAAACAGTATCAGGGCGTAACTTCTGATGCCTGCAGGAATTTTCAATCCAAGGCCGGCCATGGGTTGCATCAGCCAGAAACGCTCATCTCTCTGGCTTGTCCAGTCCATTTCAGGATCCATATTGATCAGATTGGCTTCAGCATGTATCAACAAAGAGCCACCACCTGCCCCCAATGGCAATATATCACTAAAATCCTTAATCAGGGCAAAATTGGAAAAAGCTGAGAAGCCGTACATATTTGTGCTGAACTGATAATAATTGTTTTTGTAGTACAGGTAATTTCCGCCGAGTCCTGCAAACCATCTGGGATGTATCATGTAACTCACTCTGGGAGAGATATCCACCATGGTAATATTTCCAAAAGACAGCCCCAGCCCTCCCCCAAAGCGAAGGCGTTCCTGCAGACTGGGTTTATCATCATCATCATCCAGCTTGTATTGTGCAACACTCAAATGACATGCTGCAACACTTATGGCTATGATGAGTAAAATTTTCTTCATTCCTCCTCCATGATTGCACGATAAAAAACGTCCTGCACATTTGTTCTGGTATCCAGTTTGAGCAATTTTTTATTGTCCATATCGGGATATACCCGGTTAGATAAAAATATATAGAGAATATCAGTTTTGGGATCGACCCAGGCAAGGATTCCTGTAAACCCGGCATGCCCAAAGCTTTCCGCAGAAGCACTTACACAGGAAGGTCCATCCTCGGGATCGTCCAGCGAAGGTTTGTCAAATCCGAGGCCACGCCGGTTTTCGCTTGGGTTCTGTAAAGGTCTTGTAAAAAGTTCAACGGTTTCCGGATGAATGAATTGCTGCCCGCCATAACTGCCTTTATTCAGCAACATCTGCATCATCTTGGCAAGATCCCTTGCATTGGAGAATACTCCGGCATGACCTGACACACCGCCCAGCATGGCAGCTCCCTGATCGTGCACATATCCCCGCAATAACTGCTTGCGAAAAACCCGGTCATTCTCTGTGGGTACAATTCCCGAAGCGGGAAACTTTCTAAGTGGATTATAACCCATGGTAGTAGCTCCCAAAGGTTGGTAGAATACAGTATCCACCCACTTATCCAGGGGATAACCGGTTTCTTCTTCAATATACTCCCTGATCAAATAAAAACCCAGGTCTGAATATTTATATGCTTTTCTGCTGCGGAGTTCAGATTCAAGAATATCCTGCAAAATGCTGTCACGTATACTGTGAATGGCATACATATGATCTGCAACCTGATGGTCGGTTTTTTCCGAATAACTGTCAGCGTAAAAATCAGGGTAACTACCGGGCTCAATGGTGGGTGCATAAAAGGGTATCCATGGTTTTAGTCTGGCCTGATGGCTCAGGATGTCCTTAAACATCAGCGGTCCTTTATTGGTTCCGTCAAGCCAGGGAAGGTGGTCACCAAGCCTGTCATTCAGACGAAGTGCTGCCCTGTCGTACAAGTGCATAATGGAAACAGTACTGGCAACAATTTTGGTAACTGAGGCAAGATCATAAATATCATCCGGCCTGACAATATGCGTTTTCTGATAGGTATGATGTCCATAACATTTATGGAAAAAAACCTTTCCTTTCCGGGCAGCAAGTATTTGTGCCCCGGGCGTGGCTCGCTCATTTATGGCTTCCTGAACCAGAGAGTCCACTTTTGTAAACATGGCCGAATTTATACCTACCTGTTCAGGAACTGAAGTATATCCCAGTCTGACTTTTTCTGTCATTATACCCGTTCCGGCAGGGTAATTTTCGTTGATACCTACGGGCAACTGCCCCTGATATGCCAGCCCGCCGAAAATCATCTGCGCCGAAACATCCTGTGTCATTTCTCTGTCGTTGTATGCCACCACCAGGCCGGCAAGATCATCAATACCTTGAAAATCACCCAGGGCATATGGATTCCCGAATAAGGTTAATACTACATTGGTACGTTGACTCAGACGTGAGATCACGTTCTTTTCTTCAGTATCAAAGCCGAAATTTCCTGTGGGCAAACGATGTGTTGCGGTAAGAGACACAAAAACAATGTCTTTATCAGCAAGTTCATCTATCAGCCCCTGCTTACCAAAATTCCTGACATCACGCTGGTAAACATACGCGGGAGTATGGGCATAATCCTTCAATCTAATCTGAAAACTATTTACCTGCTCAGAGCCCATATCAAGTGATGCCATTTCTTTTCCTGATAGATTTTTTACCGGAAGCAGACTGTCTTTCATATCCACCAGTGTAATGGCGTGTTCAACAATATTCCGCTGTACAGCTTTAGCCCGGGGTGACATCAGAGATTTGTATATTTCCTCCTGCTGCTCTCCCATGCTATCTTTTTTCAGTCCCATCCAGCTTTTGGCAGCAAGGATTTTTTTCACCCGTGTATCAATTTCCTTTTCAGAAATGCTACCATCATTCATTGCTGCTTTGATGCTCTCAACCGCCCTGGGCACATCCTGGGGGAAAAGTAACACATCATTACCGGCTTTAAATGCAAGTACTTCTGTTTCACCGGGCTCGTAGTGATCGGTAACCGCATGCATGTTGAGCGCATCGGTAAACACCAGTCCGTCAAAACCCATATCCCTGATCAGCAGTTCATTGACGATCTGAGGTGATAAAGTAGATGCCCTGTCCTGTACCGAATCCAGCTCAGGAACAAAAAGGTGAGCTACCATCACACCACCAATACCGGCGTTGATAAGTTTTCTGAATGGATAAAGCTCTATGGAATCAAGCCTGTGTATGTCATGAGGAATAATTGGCAGTGCTTTATGCGAATCTGTATCAGTATCACCGTGTCCCGGAAAATGCTTGGCAACTGCCAGTACATGATTATCCTGCATCCCACGTGAGAAATAATAAGCTTTTCTAAAAACCTCTTCCCTGTCTTCGCCGTAGGAGCGACTGTTTATTACAGGATTTTCAGGATTTACATTGACATCCACAACAGGAGCAAAATTGATGTGTACACCTAGACTTTTCAACTGCCGGGCGTATTCAGCTCCAGCCTCATAAAGCAATTGATTATCACGTATAGCACCCAGCATCATTTGCCGGGGATAAAATACAGTTGTATCAAGCCTCATGGAAGGCCCCCACTCAGCATCCATAGCAATCATCAGTGGTGTTTCTGCTGCATTCTGATAACGTTCCAGCAGCTGCAACTGCCGTTTAGGCCCGCCCTGCATGAATATTAAACCACCGATATGATGCTCTTTCACCAAAGATTCTATATAATCTTCATGTTGCTTATCCTTGTTAGAGTAAGCCGCTACCATAAAAAGCTGTCCGATTTTCTCATCCAGACTCATCTGATTTACCACTGAATCCATCCAGACAGTATCTGTCAACACAAAAGGCGGGGCCTCAGCTTCAAATTCAGCCTTCATCTTCTCTCTGCTTTCTGTCTGGTTATTTACCTGCCCCGGAATAAAGGAGCAAAGAATAGCCAGTGCCAAACCTATATGTGCCATATTTTTATAAACCATTTCAACGCCAAACAAATATACATAATGCTTTGTTCCGGCAAAGCTATACCACATCAACTTATTAACCAATGCTTGTTAGAAACAAAAACTGCACCCAAAATGCATTCCGGCCTGCAAAAAATGATATCTTTTACAAAAAATAATGAAATGCAAAAAAGGAAACTTCTTGAAATCTATAGCTAAACTGCTTGTTAACAAGCTTGGTTTCCGGTACTGAAAAGTGCCTGACATATTGCTGCATGGGAACTGCCGGCATCATAATATTATTAACAAGTTATTCACAATCAGTTGATTTGCCTGTTTATTAAAATCAAAATAAAAACTTGCATTTCCTGTGTGTTGTGTTGTATATTTATGTTGCAGGTAAGAGATAAAAGCCTGTTGATACGGAAAGACTTTTCAGAAGAGTCTTTTCTACGGAAAAGAAAGTTCTGAAAAAGGCCTTCAACAAGAAACGAAGCCGTGAGGTTTCGGAGATGAGAAGACGCCTCCGTTGAGACCAGGTGAGAAACCAATACTGCAGAGATGCAGCTGGTGTATCACTCCGGTACCATCAGCAGGGGATTCATTTCCCCGATAGATGTATCGGCAACCGAAGTCGGGAACACCCGAATGCTGACAGGTATCACTGTAAGTACAAAGGTTTTCCGGAATGGGCAAATGCCCGGCAAAAGCTTCGGAGGAAAAAATCCGGAAAAACCGGATCAGGTTCAGCAGTATATGAATACCAATAGGAATTTTAAATGCTGAACAAGGCACAATAACTGTAACCTGCAGGCATGCAGTACTACGGTAACAGCATGTTCGATAGGGGCATCATAAAAGATGCCCCTTTACTGTTTTACAGGAAAATGAAAAAGAACATACCCAAACTCATAAAATCATAAACACCGGAGATCATTCAGGCTGACCAGCCTGTTTCGGCTTTCTGCTCACAAAAATAGTTTCTTCTTTCCTGAGCCTGTACCGATCAATCTCTTCATCACCCAAGCTTTCAACAAAGCGGTTTTCATCAACATCAAAACCGGCAGATCGCAGCCTTTCAGCATAATCAAGACCATGCCATCGTACATGATCGTATTGACCGAATATGCGTTCCCTTTCGCGGGGATCAGTAATACTCAGATCTTCTATGGTTTGATCGTTACGATAATTAATCGGCACCTGAAGGATTGCACAGCCACCTGGCTTCAACACACGCAACACTTCTTTCATGGCTTTGATATCACTCTCAACATGCTCGAGAACGTGATTGCAGATAACAAGATCAAAATGATTATTCTCAAAAGGAATATCCATGATATCCATTTTTACATCTGCTATGGGACTCAACAAGTCGCCAGTGGTATAGTCCAGATTTTCAAGTTTTTTAAAACGCTCTAAGAACGGCTGCTCCGGGGCAACATGCAAAACCCGCATTCTCTCAGTAAAGAGCTTTGTCTTTTCTTTAAAAAACAACCACAGAAGACGATGCCGTTCAAGTGAAAGGCAACCGGGACAAAGTCGGTTATCATCACCCTTATTGCCATATGGCAGCATCTTTCTGAATGTACCTCCACAAACCGGACACTCATACTTATTGCCTCGATAAAATGGCAAAACCATCCAGCGAAAAACATAGGACATGCGTATCAATACGGGGCGCGGTATTTTTCTTACCAAAAAGCGGATAAATCGTCTCATCACAAAAATTTTGGTAAAAATACGAAATCTCCCAACAAATGAAAAAGCCACTTTGCAGGAGCAAGCTACTAAGCAAAAGAAATCACATTACTTTGTTTTATCAGTGTATTTGCCAAAAAATTGTTAGATAAAATACGGGATAGCAACAGCTTCAACACAGTGAATCGGATACCAAAATGCGTGACAGAAATACCCCGGTCTTCTGGAATAATTATTTTTACAGGCGATGCTGTCAAGTCAGCAAGCAGTTAGAATTATCCGGCATCATCATCAGTTCAATGATCTGAGCCGGAGTAATCACTGCATTTATTGTAAAATACCATTAGAGTAAAACCGATCGTATAAGCTTTATATCTTTCATCCCCCCTCATTTATCTTTTGCGTATATTTACAGCATCAATTGTGTTGTTATACCGGATTCAAAATTTTACAATAGTTTAATAGTGCTACCCGCAATACCGGCACAATTTGTGTTATAATTGAAAAAATTAAGACCTTAAAACATGAAAGAAATATTTACCCTTATTTTCATCCTGACTGCAGTTATTGTAGCAGCTCAACCTGTAGATGAAACAATTCTTACGAAGAATTTTACAGACCCTTATGACATCAAAGCATCCGATCTGGATAACAACAGTTTTGATGATCTCATTGTGTGCGGTGTTGGTGGCATATCCTGGTTCAGCAACACAAACGGCTCTGATTTTGAGGTCGTAAACATCATGGATACTGCTATTGTATTTGATATCGAGGTGCTGGATTTTGACGGCGATAGCGATATTGACATTGCCGGCATATGCAGGTATTCCAATCGCGTGTTCTGGCTGGAAAACAACGGGAGTGAACATTTCACCTATCATCTGATTACCGATACAGTATTGGATCTGAGACATATGTATGCAGGTGACATGGATAACGATGGTAATACAGATTTCCTTATCTCACGCTATGACGGTGGTTATCAGGAAATTCATCTGCTAAACAACACGGGCACCGGCTATACTACGGAACAAGTTGACCGGGTAGACTTTGGCAGCGATATTTACGCATTTGATTATGAAAATGACGGAGATATTGATTTCCTGTCAAAAACCAATTACAGTCCGTTTACCACCGAAGAACTGGCCATCATGGTAAATGATGGCACAAACACCTTTTCCGAATTGCAGATATATGAAAAGACGGGTGATATTGATGTATCACACGCCCAGTTTACCGATATCGACAATGATGGCACAGGTGATCTGCTGATTGCAGACCATGTTCAGGATGAATTATTCTGGCTGGAAGGCACGACGATACGACACGACATCATAAGCAGTGAGAATGTTACAGAAGCCGTAGCCAGTGATTTCAACAACGACGGCGTAAAAGACATTGCATACAAAAATGATAACTCAGGAGATTTCTTTATGTCCGTCCTGCAGGGCAGCAATCCCGGCCCATCCATGAACTTCACAGAGGTGTGGAGTGAAAATCTGGAAGTTGCATCCGAGGGAATCGTTCCAATCGATGTTGACAACAATAACCTGAATGAAATTGCGTATAGTTCAGCAGCTCGTGATGAACTTGGCTATTTTTACAATAACGACAGCTTTAATTTCACCATGAACAAACTGGCAACCAACGTATCGCAACCTGAGTCTCTGCGACGTGTAGATCTTGATCAGGATGGGGATATGGACATTGTTGCCATTGGCAGCGGTACAGAACTCATCTGGCTGGAACAAAAAGCAGATGGCAGCTACAATCAGCATATCATCATATCCACACTCGACAACCCGCAGCAAATTGAAGTGGATGATATTGACGAAGATGGTGATTTGGACATCATTACCACCTCTACAGGAAATGATGACTTTATCATCCTGTACAATGACGGTAATCTGAATTTCACAGAACATCAACTTACCAGCCTTGATTCCGAAGTATCAAATCCCGCCTGGTTTTCTATCGCAGACCTGGACAACGATGGGGACAAAGATTTTGTCATTGTTGGCTCATCCATTTCATCATACAATCCCAAAGGCATTTTCTGGATTCGCAACGATGGAGGAGGCAACTTCAGTGATCCCATTACCATTGAAGATGATCTCAATATGATGGGCGAAGTCATCACACATGATTTCGATGATGACGGAGATATTGACATTGTGGTTGCCGATGGTGCTTATGGCTCAGAAGGCCTTATGGTTCTTGAAAATCATAACTCGGCCCAGTACTTCACAATCTCACAACCCCTTAGCTTTAAAGCTGAAACCATCCGCAAAGGCGATGTTGATGGCGACGGACTGATGGATTTTGTCTGTCGGAATGATGATGACAACGACATTGTCTGGATGAAAAGCAATGGTGACCTGACATTTACGGTGAACACCATCCCTATGAGCGAATCCCGCGATGTGGAATTTGAATTGTGTGATGCAGGCAACGATGGGGATACTGATATTTTATTTTACGGCAATTATTTTGGCTATACCAATTCAAATGATTTCAATGCCGGGATTCTGGTGAATGATGGTGATGAAAATTTCACTCAAACCTATTTCCTGGAGAACACCGCCAATATGTTGAGTGCTGTTCCTGTGGATGTTGATCTTGATGGAGACATGGATTTCTTTCTTGGTGTTGATATTTCGGACAAAATATCCTTTTACGAGAATATGGCAATTGATTTGATTGATCCCACCATTTCATCCTGGCCAACAGCATCTGACATTACCTACGAAGACATGCTCAGCAATTCTACCCTCTCCGGTGGAGTTGCTTCTGTACCCGGCACGTTTAGCTTTACCAACCCCACTTACGTGCCAGATGCAGGTACATACACAGCTCAGGTTACATTCACCCCCGATGATCCGGCAACATACAGCACCCTATTTGGTACCACAACGGTGAACGTGCTCAAAGCAACACCTGTGATTACAACATGGCCAACGGCTTCAGATATTTCATACGGAGAAAGCCTCAGCGTTTCTGTTTTGTCAGACGGAGTAGCCAGTACAAGCGGCAGTTTCACCTTTGACAACCCCTCTACCACACCGGCGATCGGAACATACACTGCCGCTGTGACGTTTACAGCAGATGAAACCAGCAATTACAATACAGTAAGCGGCACAGTGAATGTAACTGTCAATCAGGCTACACCTACGGTTACAGACTGGCCAACAGCCTCACCTATTGACTACGGACAAAGCTTATCAGCATCTGTTATAAGCGGAGGCTCTGCATCGGTTACAGGCAGCTTCAGTTTTGACAACCCTTCAACAGCACCCGATGCCGGCACCTTTTCTGCTGCCGTCACCTTTACACCGGATGACATTGTGAATTACACTACCGTCTCCGGTACAGTAGATGTATCGGTGAATCAAATCACACCCACAGTATCTGACTGGCCCACGGCATCCGGCATCATCTATGGCGAAACTTTATCTGCATCTGTTCTTAGCGGGGGAACAAGCTCAGTAAGCGGAACATTCAGCTTCGATGCTCCGGCCACAGCTCCAAATGCAGGCTCTTATACCGCCGATGTCACGTTTACACCTGACGATAACACCAATTACAACACGGTTTCAGGTAGTGTTTCTGTGCTTGTCAGCAAAGCTGATCCGGTGGTTTCAGTCTGGCCAACTGCCAGCGATATCGACTGGGGTGATCCGTTGAGTGCGTCTGTGCTTTCCGGTGGTTCAGCAGATGTGGCAGGAAATTTTAGTTTTGACAATCCGGCTACCACGCCTGAAGTTGGCGTATGGTCTGCTGCTGTATCATTCACACCGGATGATGCTGCAAATTACAACAGCATCAGCGGGAATGTTGATGTCAATGTCAACGCATTGGATCCAAGCGTCAGTGAGTGGCCAACAGCATCTGCAATTAATTATGGAGAATCTCTATCTGCATCCCTCCTTTCCGGAGGCAGTGCATCCGTTTCGGGAACCTTTAATTTCGATACACCGGCTACCACTCCCGATGCCGGAATATACACGGCCAATGTCACATTTACCCCTGATGATGACACGCATTACAACACTGTCAGCGGTACGGTTGATGTCACAGTGAACATGGCAACACCAACGGTTACCGACTGGCCAACAGCTTCGGATATTACATACGGAGATGCTCTTTCAGCCTCTGACCTTAGCGATGGCTCT
The DNA here is from genome assembly GCA_051747965.1 of Bacteroidota bacterium. Classification (GTDB taxonomy): domain Bacteria; phylum Bacteroidota; class Bacteroidia; order Bacteroidales; family ML635J-15; genus JAQIBY01. The sequence goes on along the minus strand of JBNJGS010000067.1, from coordinate 1,003 downwards.
GCTTCGGTAAGTGGTACATTCAGCTTTGACTCTCCTGCAACAACACCGGACGCAGGGATTTACACGGCAGGCGTCACATTCACTCCGGATGATGCACTGAACTACAACACCCTCAGCGGTACGGTTGATGTTAGCGTGAATATGGCAGACCCAACGGTTACCGACTGGCCAACAGCTTCGGATATTACATACGGAGACGCTCTTTCAGCCTCTGTCCTTGGCGGTGGTACTACTTCGGTAAGTGGCACATTCAGTTTTGATGTACCAACTACGACACCGGATGCAGGTGTTTACACTGCAGATATCACATTCACTCCGGATGACATGCTGAATTACAACACTGTCAGTGGTACTGTGGATGTTAGCGTGAATATGGCGACCCCAAGCGTCACAGACTGGCCCACAGCTTCTGAAATCACATACGGAGAAGCACTGTCTGCTTCAGTATTATCGGGCGGCTCGGCCTCTGTTGCAGGAACATTCAGCTTTGACAACCCGGCAACCACACCGAACGCAAGTCTTTTTAATGATTATACTGCAGACGTTACATTTACACCTGATGATGCAATCAATTACAACCCCGTTAGCGGTACGGTAGATGTTACTGTAAATCCGGCAACTCCAACCATTTCTGACTGGCCAACAGCCTCCGATATCACATACGGAGAATCACTTTCTGCTTCGGTACTCACCGGCGGAACCAGTTCAGTGAGCGGTTCCTACAGCTTTGATAACCCGGCAACCTCTCCCAATGCCGGTGTTTATACTGCTGCTGTAACTTTCACACCGGATGATGCATTCAATTACACACTTGTAAGTGGAACTGTTGATGTCAATGTCAACCCCGGTACACCAAGCGTTACCGAATGGCCCACAGCTTCCGATATCACTTATGGAGAAGCCCTGTCGGCTTCAGTGCTCTCCGGCGGTACAGCTTCTGTTGCAGGATCATTTAGCTTTGACAACCCGGCAACCACACCCGATGCAGGTGTTTACACGGCAG
>JBNJGS010000066.1:0-16424 GCA_051747965.1 Bacteroidota bacterium | reverse complement strand
CAAAAATGTCAGCCAGTGGGCGGACAAGGTGCGAGAAGCAGGGTTTTACCGGGTAATCCATAGCAGAGGCGCAGAGACTCGGGGTGAGAGATGAATAATAACCGTAAATCTCACCAATTTTCAGAATCCTATATTGTCAAATGACTTTTGCCCGCTGCAACAAATCCTCAATGGAAGCGTAGGAATTTTTCATCAATTGCGGAATGGTTTCCCTGTCCACCCACACACATTTCTCAATATCCTCTTCTGTCTGGGGCCGGAGCTTACTACAATCTCCATCGTAGTGCATGGTATACCAGTGGGTTTTCTTCAGCACCAGTTTATCTTTTAGCCGATACATATGGAAAGTGTCTCCCAGATCATCTTTCATTGCGAGTTGTTCAATGTCAATATAGCACTCTTCCGACACTTCACGCAAAGCACATAATTCAGGTGCCTCATTGTTTTCGGCTTTACCCTTTGGCATATCCCATTTTCCCTGCCTGTAAATAAACAGGAAAAGCCCAATATCATTTTGCACCAGCCCCCCTCCTGCAACGATTTCCGTAAAGGAATGCCTGATAAATTCGAGTATCCGGCCGGGTTCACTGCCATAAATATTCAAATGTTTTGTTTTACTATTGTCTGTAAAGCGATTTATTTTTACTTTTATATCGCTGACATTAGCAATGCTTACTGCCTGTCCTTCATGGCTTTCCGTAGGCAATTTGTCTTTACTTAATGAAATAATACGTTTTTTATAAAATATTTTAATCATAAGATTATGAAAACAGTTGCACATCAAATGGCAGATCACTTATTGCAAATTAAAGCAATAAAACTGGAGCCTCAAAACCATTTTACCTGGGCCTCAGGCTGGTTCAGTCCGATATACTGTGACAACCGCAAAACCCTCTCCTTTCCCGGGGTAAGGGGTTTTATCCGTGACTCTTTTGCGAAGATAGCCAAAGAGAATTTCGGTGAATTTGATGTTATTGCCGGCGTGGCAACCGGTGGAATAGCGCATGGTGCACTCGTTGCCGAAGCGATGGACAAACCATTTGCATACGTACGGGCAAAATCCAAAGGCCATGGCATGGGCAACAAGATTGAAGGTGTGGTGGAAAAAGGGCAGAAAGTGCTGGTTATTGAAGACCTTATCTCCACCGGAAAAAGCAGTCTGGATGCTGTGCATGCTTTGCGCGATGCCGGATGTGATGTTGTAGGCATGATTGCCATCTTTACTTACGATTTTGAGGTAGCCAAAACAAATTTCACAGAAGCTGATGTTGACCTGTATACCCTGAGCAATTACCATGCTCTTCTGGAACAGGCCACCGCTGCAGGTTACATCAAAGACAGTGATGTAGAAACACTGAAAGAATGGCGTCAGAATCCAGGTAACTGGAAAAAATAACATAGCATGTCAAAATTAGAAGTTGTCAGTAAGGTTGGAAAAGTACCAAACCAGGCAGAGCGAATATTCAATTTCCTGTCGGATTTCCGCAATTTTGACCGCCTGATACCACCGGATGCAGCGCAAAACTGGTCGTCTGATAAGGACAATTGTCGCTTTACCATCAAAGGGCAGCAGGTAGGGCTGGAAATCATTGACAGGGTACCCGACAAAACCATCAAAATACGCTCATCAGAAGATTCGGTTCTGCCCTTTCTATTCTGGATACAGTTGAAAGAAGTGGCTGCTTACGACACCCGGGTTCGCCTCACCATTCATGCTGAGGTAAACATGATGATGAAGGTGATGCTGAAAAAGCAACTCCAAAAAGGTCTGGATCAGTTGGTGGATCAGATGGCTATGATACCGTATCCGTAGGATTCTCTTTGAATTCAAACCAGGTGCCACTTGAAAAGCCTCACACCTGATTTCATGATATACTTAGCTCACAAATTCGTATAGACTTTTACGAATCCAGTTGGTATTTTTCAAACATTAGGCTCACTTTATTGTTTCAACATTAAAGAAATCAATAAAGAAATATATTATGAAAGTTAAGAACAAAAAAATTGTAGTAACCGGTGGTGGAAGCGGCATTGGCAGAGATTTGGTGTATGGATTGATTGACAAAGGTGCACATGTTGTGGCTCTTGATATAAATGAAGAAAACCTGAAAGAAACTGTTGAAAAAGCCGGCAAGAAAAAGGAAGACATTACCACCATGGTACTCGATGTAACTGATAAAACAGCTGTGGAAGATTTTGCCTGGAACGGCGAAGGGAAAGACGCCGATGCCATTATCAACAATGCAGGCATCATTCAGCCATTTGTCAAACTCAATGAACTTGAATATGATGCTATAGAGAGAGTAATGAAAGTCAATTTGTACGGCACGCTATACATGACCAAAGCTCTTCTGCCCACTTTGCTGAAACGGGATGAAGCACACATTGTCAATGTTTCCAGCATGGGCGGATTTCTGCCTGTTCCCGGACAGACAATTTATGGTGCAGCCAAAGCTGCCGTAAAACTGCTCACCGAAGGTCTTCATTCCGAACTGACCGACACCAATGTAAAGGTAACCCTTGTTTTTCCCGGTGCCATTGCGACAAATATTTCCAAAAACTCAGGTCTGGAAACTCACAAACAGTCTGATTCAGAAAAATCCGGCATGAAAACCATGCCATCAGATAAGGCCGCAGCAAAAATTATTCAGGCCATGGAAAAAGACAAATACCGTGTACTGGTTGGCAGCGATGCCAAATTCATGGATCGCATCTACCGCCTGCACCCTGAAAAGGCAGCCGGATTTATTGCAAAGAGAATGAAAGATCTTCTCAAGTAGGGAAAATCATTCTTCAACAGGACATCTCCGCATCAACATGATGGCATCATTTACCCAGGGACGATGCCGTCTTTTTATTCGGTGGTTTTACGCCATACGTTGACAATTTCCCCAACATACATGCTGTGGAAATCCTTTTCGGGATACATATCCTCCGCAAGCTCAGGGACAGTAAATGAGTCTTCATCCAGCACCCTGGCATAAACTTTCTTGCACTCTATTACCAGGTAGGCTTCCTTAAAAGCTACCGAACCGTTTTCTGTTTCAAGGGCAGTGAGTTTGTCGTAATTCATTTTGTCAAAACTGCTGCCTGAAACGGTACCCATTTTTTTGAGAATTTCACGGTCTTCTTCCTTATAAAAACTGATGGTGTAGAAATCTTCCTTTTCTGTATAATTGTGCGTATGTCTCTGCGGACGAACGAAAATCGTTGATACGGGTTTAGTCCACAACCACCCCAGCGTACCCCAGCTGGCGGTCATCATATTATAATCATCCGGTGTACCGGCGGCAACCAGCATCCAGTCTTTGCCGATCATTCTGATCGCATTGTCGTCAAGGGACTCCCAGGACACGTTTTCGAATTCATCAGATTCACTGATTTTGGGCTGAGCCTGACATGAGAGCAAACTCACAGAAGCCAAAATTATTACCAACACATGTTTCATAGAGAAAGTTTTAATCATCATGAAAAAAATTAAACTTGTACACCGCCAAAATAAGGGAAATATTCAAAATAGCCTAATCAGAAACATATATAATACAGAAACAAAAATCATAAGTAAATTTTCAGCAAATACTATTCAGATAACATGCCATCAGCCCGGGATGGGCAAATAACAAATGGCCGCCAATATGCTTCTGAGAGTTTTCCGGAAGATCAGAACATCCCACTTACATCTGAGATCAGGGACAATAATGAACAAATCATTCAAAAGTTGATGAAAAATTCTGAATTTATCGCATAAATATTATCTTTGTTAATGAAATAACCAAAGCATAAAAACATGGCAAATATTGCAACAAATTTCTTAGGACTTGAACTGAAATCACCAGTCATAGCAAGTAGCTCCGGGCTAACCCAAAGCATTGACAACATCAAAAAAATTGAAGAGAATGGTGCAGGTGCTGTGATTCTGAAATCCCTTTTTGAGGAACAAATCAATTTTGAAGCAGGCCATATGTTGTCTCAAAGCAAGGCTTATCCTGAGGCTGAAGACTACATCCGCAATTATGCCAAACACAACTCGGTTGATGAATACATCAAGCTGATCAGGAATGCCAAATCTGAGGTTGACATCCCCATTATTGCCAGTATAAACTGCGTATCAGCAAATGACTGGACAGATTTTGCCACACGCATTGAAGATGCAGGTGCCGATGCTATCGAACTGAATGTCAACATAATTCCTGACAATGGAGACACTGAAAGCCTGACCTATGAAACAAAATATTATGACATTGCTGAAGCTGTCATGAGCAAGGTAAACATCCCGCTGATCATGAAGATCGGCCCGCATTTCACCAACATTCTGAGATTGGTGAAACAGCTACAATTCCGGGGGGTTAAAGCCGTCACACTATTCAACCGTTTTTACGAGCCGGACATTAATATTGATAAAACAGAAATGGTGTCAGCATCTGTGTTCAGCCGTGAGACAGACCTTAGACATTCCCTGCGCTGGGTAGGTATGGTGAGCGGACAAATGAAACGCATTGAGGTTTCAGCATCAACAGGAATTCACGATGGTGCTGCCGCCATTAAACAACTGCTTGCCGGAGCACAAACAACACAGGTATGCTCTGTCATGTATAAGAATGGCATCGCCAGCATACATGAAATTAACAATGAAATTGAAGAATGGATGGAAGAGCATGCTTATAAGGAAATTGAGGATTTTAGAGGCAAATTATCCTACAAAAACCTGAAAAATCCTCAAATGTACGAACGCTCACAGTTTATGAAGTATTTTTCAAGCGTAGAATAAGATTCCACACGATACAGTTGTGATAAAACAGAGATTGCGTTTTGTGATCTCTGTTTTTTTGTGGTCTCCGGGTAGCCTCATGCAGGTAAAGACAAGTAAATTCTGTTTATTATATTTGTATCATCATGATTGAATACATCAGCAATAGAGAACATTATGAGCAGGTACTGAAAGCCACTTACAGTGCCAGAGATACACTATGGATAGGCACGGCTGACATCAAGGATTTACATGTGAGTTATCGTGGGAGCTTTACTCCCTACTTATATGTTTTGGCTGAAATGCTGAAAAAGGGCACTTCGGTGCGACTGATACATGCCAAAGAACCCGGTAAAAATTTCCGCAGGGATTTTGACAAATACCCGGCCCTGCGAAATCAACTGGAACGTATGCTGTGCCCAAGGGTACATTTCAAAATCATCATCATTGACATGCAAAAGGCTTATATTGGCTCAGCCAATCTTACCGGAGCAGCAATGGGAGCAAAATCTACTGACAGGAGAAACTTTGAATCAGGGATTTTTACTGACGAGCCTGCATTACTCAGTCAAGCCATCCGGCAATTTGATGAAGTATGGATGGGAAAACACTGCAAAACATGCGCACGCAGGGATTTCTGCCTTGACGGCGTTGTATAGATCGTGTTTGTCTGCAGGTAACCTGCCACAGCACCTTACTCGTACATGAAGCGTTTGATTTTATGCGTAGCTGTTTTTTCAAATTCATCCGGCTGAACAACAACCATCTGCAAACGGGAATATCTGTTCACCCTTGAGTTGACAAAATCCTGCAAGTCTTTTCTCAGTACTTCAAGCTTTTCTTCCACGCGGTCGTGAATATCGTGACGCATATTTTGAAATTTCTCTTCTATTTCCTCACGGTTAAAATGCACCAGTGCCACCAGCTTGCCTTTGCGTTCAACAACGACAGATTCAGTAACATAAGAATAATTGTTAATGACAGACTCGATATCTTCCGGATAAATGTTTTCTCCATTGGCTCCGAGTATCATATTTTTGGTACGTCCGCGCAGATAGAGCCGGCCTTTTCTGTCAAATATGCCCAGGTCTCCGGAACGGAAATATCCGTCCTCTGTAAATACTTCATTGGTCAGTACCGGGTTTTTATAATAACCTTTCATCACATTGGGGCCTTTAATCAGGACTTCCCCAATGGCACCACCGTCACGACCATCGCTGATGCGGATATCGGCACCCCTGACTGCCGGCCCGGTGGACTGCAGCTTGGTTTTGAAAGGAGCACAACCTGCAGCAAGCGGAGCCGTTTCTGTCAGGCCGTAGCCGATGGCATAAGGGAATTTTGCATCAATCAAAAATCGCTCAACTTTGGCATCCAGCTTGGCACCACCAATACCGAAAAATTTCAATTCACCGCCAAAAGCTGATTTGATTTTTTTACCGGCCAGATAATGCACCAGTCTGCGGAAAGGTGCCAGCTTATACATAAAAGTAATAAAGCCACCGCTTTCAAATTTGCTGAACACTTTTTTTCGTACAACTTTTTCAATGATCATTGGTACGGTAAGCATGAGCGTGGGTTTTACTCTTTTCATCGCAGGCAACAATACTGATGCTGTAGGAGGTTTCCTGAGATAAGTAACACTTGCACCGTTCAATACGGGCAGCAATAGGCCCAGGGTATTTTCATATGCATGTGACAAAGGCAAAACAGATAGAAATCTGTCATGTTCACTGACAGGTTGCACATTATCGCCCTGTATTGAGTTAACTATCAGATTCTTATGACTAAGCATCACCCCTTTTGAGTTTCCTGTTGTTCCTGAGGTGTAGATAATCACAGCCAAATCGTCCTCTGCAATTTCCGGGATTTCCGGTTCCACAGGTTTTGCATTGGCATCTCCCTTCAGAACACTCATATCATCTAACATGATAATGGTTTCCGGGATAGCATTTACCTCCTCATCAAATTTCTTTTCAAGTTTTTCAGAAACAAGCAAAAATCTGGCTTCCGAATGTGTAAGGATGTTGAGAATTTCATGCTTTTGCAGATCCGGAAGCATTGGAATAACAATGGCGCCCATACTTGCAGCGGCAAAATATGCTATGGCCCAATTGGGGCTGTTATTTGACAAGAGAGCAAGCTTATCTCCGGGTCTCAGGCCCAAACCGGCCAGCTTTTTCTGAGTTTCCGCAATGGACTCATGCATTTCTGCATAAGTCATCATTTCCTCTTCATCAAAACCGAGAGCCTTGTTTTGAGAATAAAGTGATTTGCTGTTTTTCAGCAAACCCTGAAAAGTCAAAGCACTAAGATTCTGTCTGTGTTCCATAATCGGTTATCCTTTCAGCGGTGAAAGTACGGTAATATTTTACTATTATCCAAATGATTTGTTTCACCATAAGATAAAACAATATTCATACCGGATATGTTCACGGGCTGCTGCTTTCCAAAACATTATGCAGGGATATATGTTGTAAAAGAAAAGAAACAAACAATAACTTATTTATGGAGAAAATCACTGTGAATGACCTTAGAAGGCTGTCTGAGGATGAGAATGCTGTACTGCTTGATGTTCGTTCTATCGATGCATATAATGGCTGGAAAAGGCCTGGTGAAAACAGGGGTGGTCATATTCCCGGAGCAAAAACTCTTCCTTCGCACTGGGCCACATATATCGACTGGATAGAAATCCTTATGAATAAAAACATTACAAACTTCAGAACGATTGTTGTATACGGCGACAAACCGGCGGAAATAAAACATGTTTGTTATCTGCTGGAGAAGACCGGACACAAGGATGTACGATATTTTGAGGATTTTACGGAGATGTGGCTTAACAATCCGGACATGCCGGTAAGCATGCTTCCCCGCTACCAGCATCTGGTACCGCCCTGGTGGCTGAAACAGGTTGCAGAAGGAAAAAAACCCGATCATATGTATGGCGGGCATGCTGTGATTTGTCATGTACACTACCGAAATCCGGATGACTACAAGGCCGGGCACATACCTGGCTCCATACCGCTGGACACCAACGACCTGGAATCGCCGGAAACCTGGAATCGCCGCAGCCCTGAAGAACTGGAATCAGCTCTTACCAGCCATGGAATCAACAAAAACAGCACAGTAATACTGTATGGCAGATTTTCTCATCCCGATAATAAGTCGGATTTTCCAGGCAGCAATGCCGGTCAGTTGGGGGCCATGCGTGCAGCTGCCATCATGCTGTATGCAGGAGTAAAAGATGTTAAAATATTGAACGGTGGCCTGCAGGCATGGCGGGATGCCAGATTTCCTGTGGTCAGGGAAGAAAGCAAAGCCAAACCTGTTGGGGATTTTGGAGATAATATTCCGGGAAGGCCGGAACTAATGATAGATACGCCGGAAGCAAAAGAGCTCATCAAATCCGAACAGGGAGAAATTGTCAGCATCAGAAGCCTGCGGGAATGGACAGGAGAAGTCAGTGGTTATAATTATATCGATAAAAAAGGGCATATTCCCGGAGCCGTATTCGGCAACTGCGGTACGGATGCCTATCATATGGAAAATTACAGAAACCTGGATCACAGCATGCGTGAATATCAGGAAACCGAAGCCAACTGGAGAGAAATCGGTGTGACACCCGATAAGAAAATTGCATTTTATTGCGGAACCGGCTGGAGAGGAAGTGAAGCCTTCCTGAATGCCTGGCTTATGGGCTGGCCCAATGTATCAGTATATGATGGCGGCTGGTTCGAGTGGAGCAATGACCCTGACAACCCGATTTCAACCAAAGAAACAGACTGATTATGCCATACAAAAACAGCACTGAAGTAATTGAAAAAACAGATATCCTTGACCTGTCCCCGCAACAAAATCCGGAGGAAGTAAAAAAGGAAATCATCGAAGGACTCTTTGCTGAGAACAAATCCATATCCAGCAAATTCTTTTATGATGCCAAAGGTTCTGCCTTGTTTGAAGAAATTACACGGCTTAAAGAGTATTATCCCACACGGAGTGAAAAAAGCATACTCCAAACCGCAGGTCGTTCTCTGATTAAGGAAGCTGCCCCCCTCTGTATAACCGAACTGGGCAGTGGCGACCCTTCTAAGATATCAATCCTGCTGTCACAACTCACCGCCGGGGAAAGGTCCGGGATGATTTATCGTCCTGTTGATATCAGCAAAACAGCTGTGGAGGATTCTCTGTTGCGTTTGCATGAGCTTTTCCCTGAGCTTAGGACAGAAGGTGTGATCATGGATTTCACAAGCCAGCTACAACATATGCCTGAAGCCGAAAAAAATTTATATTGTTTTCTGGGCTCTACACTGGGCAATTTTTCCCGCCGGCAGGCTCTGCAATTTCTCAAAAACCTCAGGGAAAATATGAAGGAGCATGATTCTCTTATTCTCGGTCTTGATCAGGTCAAAGAGATAGACATACTGGAACGGGCATATAATGATAAAACTGGCATCACAGCAGCATTTAACCAGAATATTTTGTCCCACCTTAACCGGATTATCAATGCCACTTTCAGGGAAGCTGATTTTGATCACCATGCTTTTTACAATCAGGAAAAGGAACGCATTGAAATGCACCTGAAAGCCAGACACAGTATCATGGTCAACAGTCCGTATTTTCCAGCTCCACTTTACATCAACAAGGGTGAATACATACATACGGAAAATTCCAACAAATTCACCAGACAATCAGGCCGCGAGCTACTGAAAAAGGCAGGTTTCACTCAGGTAAATTCTTTTACAGATAAACATTCATGGTTTGATGTGTTGTTATTGAAACCTGATAAGCGCTGAAAGAAATAATCTGCGCTTCAGATCAAGCACCTGCTGCCTGTTTTCGTTTTGGAAAATACGTCTCACCATTTGACGGTAAAAACACTGGAAAAAGTGTTATTTTCAACTTCAAGCACTTGCAATTGCTGACGATGCGCAGCCTGTTTGTACTCAACAAATTCATAATGAGTGTCTCCATTCATATCAAGCATATTCTGTAAACGGCTTTTCCCACATTCAAAACTTTTGGTATAGGGTATCCATTGCAAAACATCATTCCCATTGCCGTAAGTGAGCATATGTAACTTTATGGATCCTGCATCACAAAAACCGGGTTCTCCTGCAGGCTTATAGGCGGCAATCCATCGTACAGTATCCTGCAGACCGTCATTATCAACATCAGCACTCAGCACATCAATATCTCTGCGAAAAAAGTCTTCATCCCAGTTTATTCCGTTATAATCCGGCAGGTGAATGATGCTGTCCAGATTCCCGACCGTATTTCCCTTGTCAGCGTGTTCTTCCATGAGTACACTGCTTTTTCCATGGTAAGGATCATGAGAAGATGTAAATGCCAGATATGGATCGGGGCTTTCTCCGTAGTTCAGAATGATGGAAGGAGAAGACGTTCTTACCTCAATATATTGCTGCAAACTGGCCTGATTAACAAAAGCCATAGCCGGGAAAAGATATCGCTCTCTGCTGTAACAATAAAAATGGTTGTGACTCATCAGAGTATCCTTTCCGCTCAATACATAAATATAGGCCGGGTCAACCTGCAGCAACTCATCAATCCTGTACCACTGATTTCCGCTGTACCCGCCAACAATGCAATCCAGCTCCATGCTGACAATCAGGTCTGTCATTGGATAGTGCATTTCAGACCGGGCATTGTCAACGGCAGAAGTCATTATTTTTTTTACTTCATTAAATTCCTTTTTAACAGCCTGTTGGTAAATACTATCTCTTTGATCGGCAGAGTGGTAAATCTGAAAGTGAAATACCAGTTTATGATGATAACCATCCCTCCAGGTGAGATAAAAATGCTCAATGCCTCCCCCCTGCTCATTATTATAGCTGATGGATTCTTTGAAAATAGTATCAGATGCCACTTCCAGGGTATCGTATTTATGATATTCTCCGGGCTGGTAATATGACTCATATACCTCATGAGCATCGGCTGTACAAATCTGACAAGGGAACTGATGAACATCCAGCCTCAAACTGTCAAATCCGTGAAAGCCCGAGACCGGCATCAAATCAAAAAGCGCATAGCCACGTGCATTTTTCAGAAGAACAGTTTGCTGCGGCACTGTCATTTCAAGTTTGCTGTTCCATATCGCCAGGTCAATATAAGCTGTTTCCGTAATGGAATCGGCAGAAGAATTGGACTCTGCCACAGAATCATGCCTTCCTGAATCAGGAATCTCTGTCGCCTCTGCTGCTTCCTGCACAGGTTCATTCTGCTTCCCGGAGTTTTTACAGGCTCCGGAAATCAAAAGCAAAGCTGTCAGAATTATCAATACCCACCGATGCATAAATGCAATTTTTACTATTATCCTATCTCCAAATACAGTGCCACATCGAAAATCCGAAGATAAGAAAAAGTATGGATGCTATCTAACTATCATAAAATTAACTTATAAAACAGGGATTTGAATTTTCCACCCATCCCATCATTTATATCATATATTACAAATTAATTTTTCATGGGAAACTCCATCAACAGAAAGCGGGAATCTTTCACACCTTGTATGGCCAGTTTGTCTGTCCGGCTGATACCAATGGCATCCCTGGCTTTGAGTTTTTCCCCGGCCACCTCAAGCTCACCACTGATCAGGAAGAGATATACTCCGTTATTATCATGATGAAAATGATGCTCCAGTTTATTACCGGCTTCCATCAGAGAAATATAAAACCAGGCATCCTGATGTAACCACATAAGCCCATCATCCTGATCCGGTGAAATAATCTGAACCAATTGGTTGACTTGCTTTTCCGGATAAAATCTCTTCTGTTGATAGCGGGGTGTAAGATTGCGCTCCCTCGGAAACAACCATATTTGCAGCAAATTGACAGCCCGCTCATCATCAGGATTGTATTCACTGTGAAGCACACCGGTACCGGCACTCATTACCTGAACATCACCTTCCTGAATCAGGGATGTATTGCCCATGTCATCCTTGTGCTCCAGAGATCCACTCAATGGGATGGTGATGATTTCCATATTTTCATGCGGATGCATATCAAAACCTCTGCCGGGAGCAACAATATCATCATTCAACACCCGCAGCACACCAAAGTGCAGACGTTGTGGGTCATGCCAGCCTGCAAAACTAAAACTATGTCGCGCTTTTAGCCATCCATGGTCAGCTTTTCCGCGGTTTTCTGATCTGTACAAAGTTTTTTCCATAATAATTTCATTTTTAGATGCTTTTGCTTGCCTTGCTATATCAGGCAATTGAAATATTTTTCCAAAATCACTGATTGAAAGGCGAATAAAATTCTTTTACAGAATAAACAATGTTTATTTAGAATTGTTCTAAATTATAAACGTAGGTAAAAAACAGTAATCATGGAAACAAAAAAAACGTACATATTTATACTGATACTAATACTGATAGGAACTTTCACTGCAAAAGCTCAGTTTGCAGGAGGCAGCGGCACAGAAGCAGATCCTTATCAGGTAAGCAATCCTTCAGAGCTGAACGAAGTGAGAAACCATTTGGGTAGTCATTTCATCCAAACAAATGACATCAATCTGAGGAATTATGATCATGACAATGACGGAAAAGGCTGGCTGCCTCTGGCTGGTGCCGGCACAACCGACAGATTTTACGGTCATTATAATGGTCAGGGTCATGTTATCTATGATCTCAGGATTGACAGGCCTCTGACCGACAATATCGGTTTGTTCGGCCATGTTGGTGTTGATGATGATGTAACAGAAATCAGCATTACCAATGTAGGACTGATCAACGCAGAAGTTGCAGGTGCCCGTGGCGTTGGTGCACTGGCAGGACGCATTACAGCCAATCAGCACACTAAGATAGAATATGCCTGGGTAAGAAGCTCTGTTGTTACAGGTGATGGTGCCACTGGTGGTCTTGTTGGATCAAACAACAGCCACCGGTCTACTGCCAACAGTGATGGGTATAAACCCCGGATTTCCAAATCATTTGCCATTGCAGATGTATACTGGTCAGAAAACACGACCGGAGACAAGTTTGGTGGCCTGGCCGGTTGTACACAAAAAGGTATTATCATCAATTCCTACGCCCGGGGTTCAGTCAATGTTGATAATACAACAGCCCAACTCAGCAGTATTGAACGCGTAGGCGGTCTTGTAGGTTGTGGTCTGCAACGCGCAGAAATATTCTATTCCTACTCCAGCAGTCTGGTGAATGTGCCAACCAGCAATCCATCTGTGACAAATGTGGGTGGTCTTTTGGGCACCTATGATGGCAATACAACCCTTGTCAGTGCATACTGGGACACAGAGACTTCAGGCTGGAATACCAGTCCGGGCGGTGAAGGAGAAACCACTGCAGATATGAACACGCAATCAACTTTTGTGGATTATGATTTCACCAGTATCTGGGGAATAGACCCGAGCATCAATGACGGATATCCTTATTTACTAAGCGATTACACCGGCATTTTGCCTGTAAGCCTGAAGTATTTTACAGCCAGACCTGCAGACAATGGTATTGATCTTCAATGGGAAACGGCATCAGAAACCAACAATGATTATTTCACCATTGAAAAAAGCATTGATGGGAAAGAGTTTGTACCGGTAGCCACAGTAGATGGAGCCGGAAACAGCAACAGAAGCAATGAATATACCTATTTTGACAATGTCAGGCCGGAAGATAAAATATATTATCGCCTGAAGCAAACAGATTTTGACGGGCAATATGCTTATTCCCCCACACAGATCATACAAATTAAGAATCAGGATAAGACGGAAGCAGAGCTATATCCAAATCCCAACCGGGGAGATTTCACACTGATACATGATACCAGTGGCCACAAAACATTCCGGATAATTTCAATGGACGGAAGAATGATACATCAGGGCCAACTGCAACCCTGGTCAACACAGATCAATATGCCGGCGGTATCAAAAGGCACATATTATTTCCAGGCAGAAGGACTGAAGCCAATACGTTTCATTGTCAAATAAGTTCACATCCGGCAAGATCACATATTTCAAATCAAACTAAGCGGGGCTGGTTATTTTCCTCCCCGTTTTTTTATCTGTATTCCGGATTTTCAAAATTCCAGCGTGTTCCGGCATCCCATTCAGTACGGCTGTTACCGTAAGCGGGATATCCACCCTGGTTTTTTAAGATATGTGCAAGATGCAAAAGATTGTATGTCATAAATGTTGTATTCCTGTTGGTAAAATCATTATCCTGAGCACCTGAGTCTTCATCAAGATAACTCGGGCCGGGACCTACTTCGCCAATCCATCCTGCATCAGCCTGGGGCGGAATGGAATAACCCAGATGCTGCAGCGCATACAACACTCCCATGGCTGTGTGTTTCACTCCGTCTTCATTGCCGGTAATCAGGCAGCCTCCGACTTTGCCATAATACAAATATTGTCCGGCATCATTGGTCATGCCACTCATGCTGTATAATCGCTCAATCAATGATTGCGCAACGGAAGATTTTTCGCCCAGCCAAATGGGTGTTCCAACGATCAGAATATCTGCTGAAAAAATCTTTTCAAACAAATCAGGCCAGTCGTCCCTGTCATGGCCATGCTCTTTCATATCAGGATAAACCCCGGGGGCCGTGTTATAATCCACAAGGCGCAGTTCATCTACGCTGACACCTTCTTTCTTCATTATTGTTTTTGAGACATCCATCAGGCCATCGGTATGGCTTTTTTCCGGAGACTTCTTCAAAGTGCAATTCACATACATTGCTTTTAATGCACTAAAATCATGTTTTTTTGTCATATCGCTTGTAATTTTGTAATTCACAGTTTGCTGAGGCATTACTACGCTATAAATCAATGCATTATGCAAAAGCACCCGTTCATATCCGCTTATCATGCGCTGCACTGATATGTTCAAGGTACATCAAATTTTGATATGAGCGGAAAAAGATTCTTTCAAATAAATAAACAGCCAGAATCATAAACATCAACAAGACGACCATTTTAGTACTGGTGTGGCTTATAGGGCATATCATCATATCTTACCCTTGCTCGTTACCAGCAACTACATATTGAGACAATATTCCACCTGCTATATTTTTATACACTCCAACTCTATTTCATTGGTTTTTATGTATTTTTTATCGATTTTGGGCATAATTCTCTTATCACAATCACAACATCAGGCACAACACTCCGTTTAATGAATGTATATAAACCAAAAAAGAAAAACGTTTATGAAGTTAAAAAAGAAATTAAGTACTGGTTTAGTTTTAATGGGCCTGTTTATCGCGGGTACCGGCTTTGCACAAAACGGAGACCAGACAAGTGAGGCTGTTTCTGATGAAGAGCTCAAGGAGTTTAGCAATTTGCAAATGGGCGTTCAGAAAATCAATCAGGAAGGCCAGCAGGTTATGGTAAAAGGAATTCAGGATAACGACCTGACTGTTCAGCGTTACCAGGAAATATCACAAGCCAAAAACAAAGGTGAAGAACCGGAAATGACCGAACAGGAAGCCACTGCTTTTGAAAAGTCTGACAAAATTGTACAGGAGCAGCAGAAAAGCATGCGCACCAAAATGGATGAGCTCATCGAGAATTCATCCATGAGCAAAGAAAGGTATATTGAGATAAGCAGACTTGTACAACAGGATCAGGCACTCCAACAGCGCTTAAGAGAAATGCAACAATAATTCATGCGCATTTCAATTTGTACAAAAAAACCGGATTCGTTCCGGTTTTTTTGTGTTTATCAGAAGACTATTTTATTGACCAAATAAAAAACGCCTCTTTTTCGGAGGCGTTTTTTTCATCTGTATATTCGTTGCTTAATACTTTCTTTCTTTGATGCGGGCTTTTTTACCTGTCAGTCCGCGCAGGTAGAAGATACGTGCACGACGCACTTTACCACGTTTGTTGACTGTAATTTTCTCGATAAAGGGAGAGTTGACCGGAAAAATACGTTCAACACCAAATCCTCCGGATGCTTTACGCACTGTAAAGGTTTTGGTCATCCCATCTCCACGACGCTGAAGAACAACGCCACGAAATTCCTGTACACGTTCTTTATTACCTTCTCTGATTTTATAATGTACCGTGATGGTATCACCAGCTCCGAATTCGGGGTAATTTGCTTCTTTTGAGTATTCTTTCTCAACAACTTTCATTAATTCCATTGCCGTACGCTTTAATTAATTTTCCTTCAAATTTTGGCTTGCAATAATACGAATTATTTTCAGATAAGCCAAGAATAATATCAAATCTTTTTTCATCAAGCGCAGCATGCATTGTAAAATAATTTTTATTTCTGATTTTCAGAAACATAAGATAATTATCTGCAAGATTTCAAGACACAACATTCTGTTACCCATTTTCGATTTGGGGTCAGGCTGCCATTTTCCAGTGCCATTTTAATTGATGTCCGCATCCAATTGATGCCGATATGCATGACATAAAAGTAAAATTGCATGAAGCAAGTTTGATACTTTTTTTTGTATGTATTGATTTTTTGATTAATTTGTTATCGCAATTTTGATTAAATTTTCATCATTATGGAAAGAAATGTGGTACATCTCGATTTGGATTCCTTTTTTGTGTCGGTGGAAAGGCTCAAAAACAGCAGGTTGAATAATATGCCTGTCATCATAGGCGGCACTTCAGACCGCGGGGTGGTGTCATCCTGCAGCTACGAAGCCCGTAAATTCGGTGTGCACTCGGCCATGCCGGCCAAGATGGC
>JBNJGS010000065.1:0-16531 GCA_051747965.1 Bacteroidota bacterium | reverse complement strand
GGATCTACAGCAGCCACTTCTACCTTGTTTTTGTCAACCTCCTGAATGATGACGTTGCATGGCAGCATGGTACCGATTTTATCTTCCACTTGCAGTGCCTGATGCCCCAGTGGCGGATTGCAGGCTCCAAGTATTATGTAATTGCGGAAATCCACATCCAGTTTCTCCTTAAACTTTTCGTGGATAGGAATCTGACTCAAAATACCAAATCCTTCATCTTTCAAAGCCTCGGTTGCCCGCTTTACTGCATGTGGGAGGTCTGTGTTTAGTGTTGTAGTGATATAAAATTTCATAATCTTATGTTTTATTGATGATTAATTTTCTTTTCAGTAATTGTGCATTGATGGCAACAATGATTGTACTCAGGCTCATCAGCAATGCTCCCACAGCGGGATTGATGAGTATGCCTGCACTAAAGAGCACACCTGCTGCCAGTGGGATGGCCACCACATTGTATGCAGTTGCCCAGACAAAATTCTGAATCATTTTTTTATAGGTTTCCTTGCCGAACAGCACCAGGGATGCAATGTCCTGCGGATTGCTGTTTACCAGGATGATATCTGCTGTTTCTGCAGCTACATCTGTGCCTGAACCCACCGCAATGCCTACATCAGCAGTTGCCAGTGCAGGAGCATCATTGATGCCATCACCCGTCATGGCAACAAATTCTCCGTCTTTTTGAAAAGATTTGATACGTTCAAGCTTCTCATCCGGCAAAATTCCTGCATAATAGCCGTCAAGACCAAGCTCGTCGCTCACACTTTTGGCTACATTTTCGTTATCGCCGGTAATCATATATACTTTTAGCCCATTATCCCTGAGTGTCTTAACTGCATCATAGGACTCTTCACGGATTTCATCTGCCATAGCAATATATCCGACTGTTTCACCATCCACCAGGAGAAAAACCACCGTTTCCTGTTCATTCCCCATGGCTCCTTCGGGAATTTCCATATCGTGATCTTCCAGATAACCCGGACTCACTACCTTTACATTTTTTCCTTCAACATCTGCTTCTATGCCTTCACCCGTGATGGCATTAACATTTTCGGCTTTGTAAACCTCAATTTCTTCATTTTTAACTTTATCCATAATGCCAACTGCAAGCGGATGTTCGGATTTACTTTCAAGAGCACCGGCATATTTGAGGATTGCCACCTCATCATATTTGTCTGATACAGAGCCATGGCGCCTGACACCAAAATTTCCTTTTGTTAGCGTTCCTGTTTTGTCAAATGCCATAAGTGTGATTTTGCGGGCATTTTCGAAGGCAGTCCGGTTGCGGATGAGCAATCCGTTTCGCGCAGAAACTGATGTGGAAATGGCTACCACCAGCGGAACCGCCAGTCCCAGTGCATGAGGGCATGTGATGACCATGACACTGGCCATTCTTTCCAGAGCAAAAACAAATGGTTTGTCCAGTATCAGCCAGGTGGCAAGTGTGCCGAAACCTACCGTCAGGGCAATGATGGTCAGCCAAAAAGCAATTTTGTCTGCCAGATTCTGGGTTTTTGATTTTTTCCCCTGGGCTGTCCTTACCATGTCAATGACTTTGCTGAGATAGGCATCTTCACCAACCTGACTGACTTTCACTGTCAGCGATCCATTGCCGTTAATTGTGCCACCAATGACCTTGTCATCTTTTGTCTTTTTTACCGGTTTGGACTCGCCGGTAACCATGGATTCATCAATCTGACTATCACCATCGATAATCTCTCCGTCCACGGGAATTTTTTCTCCGGGCCGTACAAGCACTTTATTGCCTTCTTCCAGGTCATCAATTTTGACATCCCTTGTCTTATCACCATCAAGCAGATGGGCTTCCGATGGCATCATTTCTACCAGTTTTTGCAGGGATTTTGAGGCAGCAACCACCGATTTCATTTCTATCCAGTGCCCCAGCAGCATCACATCAATCAGTGTGGCAAGTTCCCAGAAAAAGGTTTTCCCTTCCAGACCGAAAGTAGTGGCCGTACTGTAGCCGAAAGCTACTGTAATGGCAACCGCGATAAGGGTCATCATGCCGGGTTTGCCTTTTTTAAGCTCATCTTTCATGCCGGTAAGGAAAGGCCAGCCCCCATAGAAAAAAATCAGGGCTGAAAGTCCAAACAGGATGTACTTACTGTATTCAAAAGTGAAATCATATCCCAGCAAACCCTGAACCATGGGTGATAATACCAGTACAGGCAGCGTGATTGCCAGTGAAATCCAGAAACGTTTTCTGAAATCACGAATCATCATTTTGTGATGATCACTGTGATCATGTGATTCATGTCTCTGATTATGCTTGTCATTTTTGTGTTCTGCCATCTTTTTTTTGTTTTTATCACCATTTCAGACCGGAGATAATCGGTCATTAAAATTATTGATCAGAAATGTTCATTTTACATAATGACAATCTCCCGCAGAAAATGTTTAGAAAGCGGCATAAGTGCTGTGGCTGTTAGCTGCATCCTGTGCAGAAACTGTATATCATAAAATATCCCTGTTATGCAAATAGCAAAACAGGGATAAATGAGAAATGCGACATTTTGGCAATCTTATGTTACAGTGTACCTCCATTTCCGTCACGTTCATAATCCGTAGAGCGCTGTAGTCTACGGGGTGTTTTTCCCCATGTAAATTCATACTTGATTTCCATAGCTATGAGCCATGATGAGTCTATCCGGTTACTGCTCAGATGATGATAATCACCATCCCGGTATTCTGTTTCTTCATAAGTAAACCCACCAAAAAGTGGTGCTACAAAAGTAGATGCGGTGAAACTCTTTGAAATCTTCCAGTTGATGCCTGTAAACATCAGGGGATCCCTGTAGGAAACAGATTTGTAACCGGGCTGGGGTCCCTTCATTTCAAGGTTGGCCATAAAGGAGAAAGATTTGTTTGTAAAGGGAGAAAGAATGAGGTGGCCGTGGATACGATATGATACAAATTTTTCCTGATAGCCTCCCGGGCCGGCTACTTCAACCTGATAAAGGCTCAAAGAAGGATTCATCCGGAACCATTTCCCGATGACTATGGCACCGGATAAACCTACCCCGTAAACATACCGTTGTCCGACATTTTCCGGCCGCATGATGGCTGTTCCGTCATCTGTGATGCTGATATCCTGCTGGATACTGTTTGTTGTATAGTCCAGAAACAGTTTGGGTGCCAGGTAGCTTGTTTTAATGTTGACAGCATATTTCAGCTCAGTGCGATTCAGGACCTGCGGTTTCAAATCCGGATTCCCGGTTTGTATCACGCGATCGGTGATTGTGGTTATGAACGGATTGAGCTGATTGAGTCCGGGACGGTAAATACGGCGTCTTGCACTGAGATTCAGAGAGGAATTTTTGTTGATATTGTACTGCAGGCTGATTTTGGGTAGCCACTCGGTATAGGTGTTGGTAACATCTTCCTCAATCAGGCTTTTTGAATATGCCATTCTTACACCACCACTGTACTGAATCGATTTAGTACCACCTTTTGTGCTCAGGTAAGCTTCCTGCCTGAATTCATTGTACACAAAATTCTTTTCCGAATCCGAACTCAGCTCATAATGATTATTAAACCACTGATAATAGGAGAGTGCGCCTGCACGGAAGCTATGTCCGCCAAGTTTACGGCTGTAGTCATTCTTCCATTCCAATCGCTGACGATCGTTGCTTATTTTTTCGCTGCGGCTGTGATGCAAATCAGGGCTGATTTCCGAATTGATATATGTGTACTGATAATCATAGCGGTTGTTAGCATTTGAACTGTACCTGTAGTGATTGAATTGTGAGCTGAGAAAGTGATCTTTTTCTTCAAAGTCATGTTTGTAAAATAATGAATTGTAAAGACGCTTATTATCTGATAATACACTTTGATTCAAATCATATTCACTGCCGGTTTCGGAATTATAGCGTTCAATGCTGTGCAAGAGATAATTTGAATTGTTGGTCTGGTGGAGATAATATTCACCATACAGATTTATGATGTTCTTATCATTGATAAACCAGTCAAATCCATAACTGAAACTGTTGTTAAGCCAGGATGCCCGGCCATTGCCTTTGGTTTCTGTGATGATGGTGTCGCTGTTCTGAATGATTCGGTTTGTGATGAGTTTGCTGCCCGGAAAATTTTCGTAATGTAAGCGATCTGAGACAAAAACCCTGAAATTTTTATTCCCGTATTGTAGACTGCCGTTTCCGTTGCCAAGGAAATTGTCAGGATCTGCTCCCTGCAAGCTGATGCTTCCCCTGCCACCGGTTTGCCTGCTGCGGGTGACAATATTGATCACCGCATCTATATCAGCTTCATATTCAACACCGGGATTGGTGATTATTTCTACCTTGTTGAAGTCTTTGGGATTGAGCTGTGCTACATAATTTTTGTTGCGTTTAACACCATTGACAAGATACATTATGTTGCCGCTTCCTTCAAGAGTGATATTATCCTGGAAATCTACACTTACCCCGGGAATATTCTTCAGGACATCCATGCCGTCAGAAGCGGTTTTTTGTATTTCTTCATTGATGGTGAACACCGTGCGGTCAACTTCCTGCTTCCCTTTCAGGCGCTCTTCGGATACCTCTACTTCACCCAGTTTTTCTGCTGAGGGTTGTAAATGTATCTCTCCAAGTTTTATCATGGAGCTTTCTGAACTTACATCAATCTCTTTCTCCAGTTTTGCATAACCAAGGCAGGAAATTTCCAGCTTATATTTGTCAAAATCAAGTTCTTCAAGCTCGAATTTGCCGTTTTTGTCACTTAATGTGCCGGTGATCAGTTTTTTTGCAGAATTAAACAAAGTAATGTTGGCAAAAGCAACAGGCTCCTGTGAGTTGCCGGAAATAATTGCCCCCGTGATTTTCCCTCCGGCTTCGCCAGCCAGTGCGGTTGTTCCATTACAAAGCATCATCAATAATGACAGGCCGATAATTGTATTTCTGAGTTTCATACTAAGATATTTGTGGGTTTCTCTTTGATATTTGCTCGCTTGACGAAGGGGCCTGCAGTATTGTTACAGGAAAACCACGTTAAAGAGATGTTAAGATGCTATGTATGTTGAGATACCTGCTTTTACTGATATGGCTCTTAGCTGGTTGCTGCATCACGCACTCGCGTGTGAACGCCTTCTGCAACCGGTTATGGTATTACCTGTATCAGCATGTAAACACCGGCATGCCAAAACTCATGTTGTCTGCAGGCTGCTGATTATTGAATAAACTTATGTTTTATGAGAGTCGACAGAAATCTGCTCCCTCTGCTGCTAATCCACGCACCATGTCACAATTACATCGCTCATGTCTTTGAAAAAGCAGGAACGATGTTTGTCTTTACATTCGACACCGATATATTGCTTGTCCATATCAAGAGCGGTGATGCGCATGTCCCTTTTGAAATTATTCAGCCGGTTGTTGATTTTGTATATACTCTCTTTGGCTGACCAGAAAAGAGTCAGTTTATGGATGTCATTGCCGGCCATTTGGGTTTCATCTTTGCCAAGAAATTTTCCCACTGTTTTTCTGATACGATTGCCGGGAGTTTCAACATCCACACCAACCTCCTGTTGCGATAATGCGAGTGCAGCATGGGTTTTGCAATGAGAAAGGCTGATCTTATATGGGCTGTCTTTCAGTTTCGGCCGCTTGTTTTTATATATAAGCTTACCTTTCAGTCCTGTGTGATGAAGAAGACTCCTCACTGCAAGATATTCTCTTTTGCGGGAAGGGCTTTTCAGCGAGTTCAGTTTTTGTTTTTCCTCTTTGGTAAGGGAAATACTATCTACGGAACTCAAATGAGGCAGTTCCAGCAGGTATATTGTTATGTCTTCTGATGGGATAATGTGATGAATAACCATAATCTATTTCCATTCTGTGCTTTCTATCAAGTGTACAACATCCTTCCTGATGAATTTCAGAACAGGTGCTACACTGTCTTTGTTTGGTTTGGTGTTAAAATACAATGATCCTCTGATAAAATGATTTGTGCTGTCTGTCAGGTGAAACTGCAGTGCAGATGCAACATTGCCGCGGAGGTCATACATGATGCCATAAACATTGTTTTCCTCATTGGTGAAGCTTGTTTCATTGATTGCTTCTGCTTTTGTTGTATGCTTATAGGCAAGTTCCCGGCTGTCTTCTGTCATGCTGTGTAAATCATCATCAACAGATTTGTAGGTAAGGTAGATGGTCGCATCCTGCAGGGGGAAATGAATATTCAGCCAACAGGGATTTTCTTCTTTTCCCGGATAAATAATGGCATATTCCGGATAATCAAAATGATAGGGGCATTCACCCTCATAAGGGATGTAATTTTTTTTGGGCAAATCAATTCTGAAATAACCTTTGGGTTTGGGTACATTGTTTTTGTTTCTGTTGCATCCGGTCAGCATGGTGGCTGAGAGCAATGCAATGAGAGCAATAACATATAGCTTATTTGTCTTTGGCATATACTTCTATAAGTTTAATACGACGTTTGTCAACGCCTTTGATGGTGAAAACAAACCGCCCGAAAGGCAGCTCATCATTTTCCTGTGGTATTTCTCCCTTAATTTCAAGGATCAGTCCGGCAAGGGAATCGGCATCGCCTTTAATTTCATCAAACTGTTTGATGTCACAGTCCACGATTTTGCAAAAATCATTCAGGGAAATCCTGCCGGCAAATTCCCAGGTTTTGTCTCCTGTTTTATTGTACAATGCTTCTTCAACATCAGACTCATCTGTAATTTCTCCAACGATTTCCTCCAGAATATCTTCCAGGGTAACCAGACCGCTGGTGCCACCATATTCGTCGATGACGATTGCCATGTGTATTTTTTTCTGCTGAAATTCTTCAAGTAATTCTGAAATGATTTTTGATTCGGGAACAAAATAAAATTCCCTGATCAGTTGTTGCCAGTTGAAATCCTGTTTTTGCTTAAGATTAATGTAAGGTAGCAGATCTTTCACATACAGAATACCGCGAATGTTGTCAAAATCATCTTCATATACCGGCAGGCGGGAATATCCTGATTCCACAATCACTCCGATCACTTTTTCCATGCTGTAGCCATAGTCCAGCGCAACGATATTCATCCTTGGCTTCATGATTTCTTTTACCTGAATATTGGAGAAATTCACAATGCCTTCCAGCATTTCCTTTTCATCTGTCAGGTCATCTGATGCCTCCTCGATGGCCTGGCTGAGTTCGTCCATGCTTACATTTTGCTCACTGTTGCTAAGTCTCTTATTGATAATACCAGTACCGCTGGTCAGCAAAATGGACAAAGGATAAAGAAATATGCGCAGAGCCTGAAGAGGAAAAGCCATCAGGCCGGCATAACGTTGAGCAAACTGATTGGCATAGGTTTTTGGCATGAGCTCACCGAGCAAAAGCAGCACAAAAGTGAGCACAGCAACCTGAAGAACAAAAACCACAAGTGTGGAGCCTGCATCCTGAAACAAAGGCTGGCTGATGTGTGCAACAATGATAATCACTGCCACATTCATCAGGTTCTTGGCCACCAGTATTGTGGCAAGCAAAGACTCGGGTTTGTCCAGAAGCCTCATGGCCAGTTTCGAAGCAGGGCTCTGTCGTTCTGCCATGCTTTGTTTGTCGCTTTCAGAAAGTGAGAAAAATGCAACTTCTGACCCTGAAACAAGGGCTGAACACACAAGCAGAATAAGTACCAGAATGATGCCGGTTGTTATTGCCATGGGTGATCAGTTAAAATGGCAAATCGTCATCTGTCTGTTCATCATTGCCAAAGGGGTCATTGTTTTCTGCCGGTGGTGCCTGCTTTGCCGTAGTGTTTTGCTGCTGCTGATTTTCAGGTGGCTGTTGTTGGCCGGCTTGTCCCTGCGTGTTGTCTGCAGGCATGTTGTCACCAAGTCCCCGTTTGTTGCTGATACGGATTGATTCTGCAACAATTTGCGTGATATAACGCTCCTGACCGTTCTGGTCTTCGTATTTGCGGGTCTGGATTTTGCCTTCAACAAAAACCTGCATTCCCTTTTTGATGCTGTTTTCAACATATTTTGCAAGGCCCCTCCAGGCGATAATATTATGCCATTCAGTGCGGTCTTCCCACTGTCCGTCACGGCGTTTGAAAGATTCATCAGTAGCCAGAGGGAACTTTGCCAGAGGTACATCCGGCTGAATATAGTTGATGTCGGGGTCTTTACCAATGTTCCCCAAAAGGATAACTTTATTGATCATAGTGCATGTTTTTTATTTAAAGGATAAAATTATAAAAGATTTAGCGAATAATTGTCATCTCATCCACCAAATGTCCGGCACCTGCAAATCTGTCAATGATGAACAGTGCGTAACGCATGTCCAGACTGATGTTTCGGCACATGTCCGGATCGTACATTAAATCACTCATGGTACCTTCCCAGTTCCGGTCAAAATTGATGCCTATCATATGTCCTTCGCTGTTTACCACCGGGGAACCTGAATTTCCACCCGTAGTGTGGTTGCTGGCTGTGAAACAAACGTGTACTGTGCCATCTTCTGCTGCATAGGGGCCATAATCTTTTTCCCGGTAGAGTTTTTTTAGTTTTTCAGGTACATCATAATCGTATATTTCAGGATTATCTTTTTCAATGATACCTTCAATGGTGGTGTAATGTTTATATTTCACAGCATCACGGGGCGAATAATCATCTACCTGACCATAGGCTACCCGCAATGTAAAATTGGCATCCGGATACAGTGCTTTGTCTTCCTGGAATTTCATCCATGCAGCCATGTACTCTCTGTCCAGGCTGTCCAGGCTGGTTTCCAGCTTAGCGGTTTTTGGTGTCAGTTCATCCATGTACATGTTGACAAAATCCATATATAGTTCATATACAGGGTCTTTTGTTATTTTTTTCGTTTTCCCGTTAAAACCTTCCACAAATTCATTCATCTTTTCTTCACTGGCAAACAGTGATTTGTCAAACATCTTGTCAACCGTCTTATCCAGACCTTTTTTCCGGATATCTTCCATGATTTCGGGCCAGTATGTTTCATCAATACTCTGCATGTAATAATCCAGCGTCACTTTGGTGATGGCTTTTGCGGTAGCCTGATCATAGTCTTTATAAAAGCTTTTGCCACGTGATTCCAGGTTTTCCAGAAGTGCCTTGATTTTTTCTTCGGAGGCATCCTCATCAGCATATCTGACCAGGCTTCTGGCTGGTGATGTGAGTTTTACCAGTTCGATGCCGTTCAGTGCCTCAAAGATACCGGTAGTTACTTTTTTGTATGGTGTGAGTTCTGTATAAATTGTCTCGTACTGCTCAAGGATGTTTTCATAATTGCTTCCCCTGGCCCATTGGGTAAAGTCCTGTTCTGATTGTTTCTTTCTCTCAATGGCATTCATGCGTTCCAGGCCGCGGTTTTCTCCTATCCATTTTTTCCAGCCGTTGGATGTGCCGGCTGCCTTGCTTGCGTACTGAATGCGGATGAGTGGGTCAGATTCCATGGCAGCTTTCATTTTGTCCAGAATGCGGTCCCGCATGCCAATGCGTAGAGGATTTACCGTTTCGGTCACCAGCTCCAGTTCATAGCTGGGTGCATAAGTGTCAGTGCTGCCGGGGTAACCGAAAACCATCGTGAAGTCACCTTTTTCAACCCCTCTGATAGAGATGGGGAAATGTTTTTCAGGTTTCATGGGAATGTTTTCTTCACTGTATCTGGCAGGGCTGCCATCTGGTGCTGTGTATATCCGGAAAAGTGAAAAATCTCCGGTGTGACGGGGCCACATCCAGTTGTCAGTATCACCGCCAAATTTACCTATGGCTGAAGGAGGAGCTCCGACAAGCCTGACATCCTTGTAAACCTTGTTTGCAAACAGAAAAAACTGATTGCCATGGAAAAAGGGTTTGATGCTGATTTCATACTCATTGTCTTCACTTGCAGCCGTACGGATTTTATCCATGTTTTTGTCTATTGTGGTCTGCCTTTCCTTTTCGCTCATCTCTGATGTAACTCCATCCAGAACTTTTTCTGTTACATCTTCCATATATTCTAAAAAACGTACTTCCAGGCCCGGGTTGGTGAGTTCTTCTTCTTTTGACATGGCCCAGAATCCATCTGTAAGATAGTCATTTTCCAAAGAGCTGTGTCTCTGAATGTTCCCATAACCACAATGGTGATTGGTTATCAACAGTCCCTGATCGGAAATGAGCTCCCCTGTACAGCCTCCGCCAAAAATCATGACGGCATCTTTCATGCTGTTATTGTTGATGCTGTAGATATCTTCTGCACTCAGGCTGAACCCAAGCTCCTGCATCTCTTCAATATTGTACTTCTCCAGGAACATGGGAATCCACATCCCCTCATCAGCCTTCAGATTGAAGGCGGTCAACACAAAAAGCCCTATTAGTAAACTGGTGATTCTCTTTTTCATCGTATTATTTTTTTAGTTGTTTGTTACATAATTTGATTCTGTTGCAATCTGTTTTTCAGCCGGTCATACAACAATTGTACCGGCAATCCCACCACATTGTAGTATGAGCCTTCAATATGGTCAATGCCAATATAGCCGATCCATTCCTGTATTCCGTAGGCTCCTGCTTTGTCATATGGCTTGTATCTTTCCAGGTAATTCCTGATTTCTTCATCAGTGATACTGGTGAAATGAACCAGGGTTTCTGCATAAAAGCTTTCCAGTCCGTTTTTGTCTCTCAGGCAAATGCCTGTAATGACGGAGTGCATCTCACCGGATAGTCTTTTAAGCATCTGAAATGCATCAGAATAATCCCGGGGTTTACCCAGTACCCTGTCTTTGTGCCACACAATTGTGTCGGCAGTGATGATAAGCTCGTTCTCCTCTTTTAATTCAGTGAGTTCAGCTTTTTGCTTTGCCAGCGAACAGGCAATTTCCTCTTCGGGCATGTCCTCAGGGATGATTTCTTCTTCAAGAGCAGATTTTCTGATGCTAAAACGAAGGCCCAGATCGTGGATCAAACGCTGCCTTCTGGGTGATCGACTGGCAAGTATGAACTGGTATGTCTTATTGAGTTTTTCTATCATATTAGTACTGGATATTCAGGTATATGACGATGGTGAAAAGAAATCCCATCAGCATAATAAATTTGATTGTGGAATAAAATTTCCTGATTTGGCTCTTTTTTTTCAAATTGAAAATATGTAAAGCAAGAAAAGCAGAAGGCAAAACAATGAAAACCAAAATATAAATCATACTCGGCAGGCTGTATTCAAGCCATGGTAGTTCCCGGAGATATACAAACCAGGCTATCACCACAAGGGTGATGAAGATAAGGAGAATCAGGCTGATAATGGTTCTGGCAGCTTTCTTTCCCATGGTGATGGGCAGTGTTCGTGACCCCGCCTGATAATCACCTCTGAAATCATGGATATCTTTGGCGATTTCATGTGCCATATAGAGAAAAAATGCTGCGGTGCTGATGCCCAGATTTATCACCATCATGTGATGGAATAAGAGTTCAGGGATGGTTTTTCCCATGTTTTTAATTGCAAAGAAATATTCGAAAACGAAAACCAGGAATGGGATCCCGGCAATGAGAAGGGAAATGATGATATTTCCGATAAGTAGTTTTCTTTTATAAACTGCAGAATACCTCCAGAAAATAAAGCTTATGAAAGGGAAAATCAGTCCGAACCAGAAAAAACCTGCACGCCATGCAACAAGCCAGCCCGCAATGATTCCCAGTGCAGAAAACACGGAATGCAGGATGATGGCCATTCGTCTGTCAATGCTTATTCCTACCACTACCTGGTTTGGGCGATTGTGCAAATCAGCTTTGCGGTCAAAATAATCATTGATTACGCTGGCACCTGCAGAAATCAGCAGGACACTGGCTGTTAGCAGTGTAAAGTCAAAGTCAGGAAGACTGAGGGAATAGCCAAAATATTGCAAGACCGGTTCCAGCAAAAAATACCGGATGGAATACATGCATGCTGCAATGATGATGAGCTGCTGAAAACGGATGAGTTGTAAAAAGGCGCGCATATTTTTATTTATACCATTTGTTTTGTGTTCGCATTACCTGGCTTATGATATCCCGTACACAGGCTTCACCACCATTTTTTTCAGAAATATACAGTGAAATGCCCTTAATTTCTTCGGCAGCATCTGCCGGACAGGTAGCAACACCGGATTCTATCATCACATCATAATCAGGCAGGTCATCTCCCATGTACAAAACCTGCGAGGCATCCAGCTGATACTCATTGAGAATGTCTCTGAAATCAGCCATCTTGTCCGATGAGTCGAGGTAAATACTCTTTACTCCCAGATTGCCATAGCGTTCTGAAACCGAACCGTTTTTTCCGCCACTGATAATCCCTATTACGTAGCCCTCTTCAAGTGCCCGCTTTATGGCAAAACCATCCCTTACATTGGTGGTGCGTCCCAGTTTTCCATTGTCTTCAATTGAGACTATGGCTTTGGATAAAACCCCGTCAACATCAAACACAAAGGCTTTAATATTTCTTAATTTCTCCTTGAAATTCAAATCTTTCAGTGGTGTCATTTTTTTTCCTTTATACTTGTTTCAAAGATACGATTACTCAGGATTTTATACAAGTCATACAGATCTTTATTGTCTTCCAAAAGTGCCAGATGTTTATCCATTGTGCTTTTGTCATTTCGTAAAGCCGGTCCTGTCTGGCTTCTGGCCGGGTCACCAAGCCTTAATGCCTTATCCGCGGTTTCCCTTATCAGTGGTTCAAAAATTTCTATTCCCATGTCATTCTCAGAAACAATTTCCTCAGCTATGCTGTACATGTGATTGACAAAATTGCAGGCAAAAACAGCCGCAGTATGCAGCCTCAGTCTTTCCTCTGAATTGACAACATACACATGCCGGGAAATTTTCTCTGCAATCTGCCTGATGCAACTTAAAGCAAAATTGTTGTTTGCTTCAATGAATACGGGCAGATTCATAAAATCTGCTACCCTGTGCTTGCTGAAGGTCTGCAGAGGGTACAAAACACCATAGTTCTTGCTGTGTCCCTGAAAAGTATCCAGTGATAAACTGCCGGCTGTATGGATCAACACCTTATCTCCAAAATCAAAACCCTCCAGTATTGCAGGTAAGGCATCGTCATTGACAGCAAATAATAGAATGTCCGAATTGTTATCCAACTCACTCAGGCTTGTCCCCGGGCGGGCATTAACCTGTGCTGCAAGCTGCCTGGCATTCTCAATATGACGGCTGATGATGCTCTCAATTTTGTAGCCGTGCTGAAACAATGTCCTTGCAAGGTTGGTTCCTACATTTCCACTTCCGGTAAAACTGATTTTGTGTGACATACAACTATTTGTGAATTATCTGCATCTAAGCTACAATTTCAATGGTGAAATTACGAGTTTTTTTGTAATTTTATTGTTTTATTCCGGATATGTTATGAAAAGATCAGGCTTATTAATTGCGGTTTCTGCATTTGTGATGTTGATATGTAACGGATTGCATGCACAGACTGTTGTGCAAATGATTGAGGAAAGGGGTGAGGCGGTCGTGGAAATTCCTTCTTCTGATTATGAACAGTTGAACCTCTTGAACCGCGTAACTACAATAGAGAAAATTTCGGAGGAAAGTGTCCTTGCATATCTTAACCGAACACAATACGAAAAGGCAATTGAACTTGGTTTCAGACCGGAACTGCACCAGCCTTACTACAATAATGTCAGAGCCATCACCATGGCTGCCACCACTGCGGAAATGGCTAACTGGGATAAGTATCCCACCTGGTCCGTGTATCAGGATATGATGCTTGATTATGCCGCCGCTTATCCTGACATATGTTATCTTGATACCATTGGATTTTCAGTTGAGGGCAGGGCGATACTTGTCCTTAAAATATCTGACAATCCACAAACAGATGAGGACGAACCTGAGTTTTTTCTCAGCGGACAGATGCATGGTGATGAGCTGGTCGGTTACATTCTGCCCTTGCGGATGATAGATTACCTGCTGTCAAATTACGGCAGCAATGCGCAGGTTGATAGCCTGGTTGATAATCTGGAAATATGGATCAATCCCTTATCCAATCCCGACGGTACATATGGCAATGATGAAAACGATGTTAGCCAGGCAACCCGCTATAATGCAGATGGCGTAGATTTGAACCGGAATTTTCCGGATCCGGGAGGCAATGATCATCCCGATGGCAATCCCACCGCCGTGGAAAACCTGGCAATGATGGACTTTGCTTCTGAACGGCATTTTGTAATGTCTGCCAATTCCCATTCCGGGGCTGAAGTGGTGAATTATCCCTGGGACACATGGGAAACCCTCCATGCAGATAATGACTGGTGGTACGATATATCCAGGGCATACGCCGATAAGGTGCATGAGCAGAACTCCGGTTATATGACCCTGCAGGATAACGGCATTACAAACGGATACGCCTGGTATTCCATCGACGGTTCACGGCAGGATTATATGAACTATTTCCAAAACTGCCGGGAAACAACCCTGGAATGGTCCAATCAGAAATTGCTGGATTCCGAAGACCTGCCCGACCACTGGCTGTACAATCGTGATGCACTGCTTGACTATTTTGCAGAAGCCGGCAAAGGAATCCATGGCATCATCACGGATTCTGTCACTGGTGAACCTCTGGAGGCAGAAATACGCATCCCGGGGCATGATGTCCATAATTCATTCGTGACATCTGCCCTCCCTGCCGGTGATTATCACAGACCACTGGCTCCAGGCACATGGGAACTGAGTTTTTCAAAAGAAGGCTATCAAACCAAAACACTTGAATTTGACCTTGCTGAGGGTGAAACCATCAATCAGAATGTGCAACTCGTTTCCCTGGATATTATATCACCTGATGCGGATTTCTTTGTAAGTGATACCCTGGTAGAATGCTCCGGTGAAGTGAGCTTTTCTAATCTTACCGAAGGGGCAGGAGAAATGTTTTACCTTTGGGACTTTGGTGACGGCACCACTTCAACAGAAGAAAACCCGGTACACAGGTATTATGAGAACGGTACATATACTGTCAGTCTGGAAGTCACCAATGAAAACGGATCGGATACAGAAACCAAAAATGATTATCTTTACTTGAACCTAAGCGAATTAGACTCACTGCACAATGCAACACTATGTGAGAATTCGGGGATCATGACCCTGCAGGCTTTTTCAGATGGCAATGTGTATTGGTTCGAAAACCAGACAGATGAGACGGCTATTGCATCCGGAAATACATATACCACCCCGGTGCTGACAGAATCCCATACCTATTTTGCCGAAGCTGAGTTTCCCGGAGAATCCGGACTGCTCGGTGAACCCGATAACAGTGAAGGGGGAAGCTACAACAATGACGGCACAATGCATTACCTTGTGTTTGATTGTTATCAAACCAGTATTATCAATTCTGTGAAAGTTTATGCCGGTTCATCCGGAGACCGAATCATCAGTTTACAGGACAATGCAGGAAATGTACTTGAATCACAAAATCTTAACATTGCAGAAGGCGAGCAAACCATCAATCTTGATTTTGTCGTATATCCGGGAAATGATTACCGGCTGGCAGCCAATGCCGATTGCGATCTGCTGCACGGAGAAACAGGCTGGATGTCTTCTTTTGATTATCCCTATGAATGGGCCGGCATCATGAGTATCAAGGACTCTGACTCAGGTTCTGGCTGGGCAGGTTCAGAAAGTTTCTATCCCTATTTTTATAACTGGGAAGTATCTACACCGGATTGTTATTCAGAACGAGTGCCGGTTTTTGCAGCACTGAATGAAGCACCCCAGGCTGATTTTGAACCACTTCATGACGGTCTCCTTGTGGATTTTGATAACAATTCTCTCTTTGCAGAAACTTATAACTGGGATTTTGGTGACGGTAGTTCTTCTGTAGAAACAAATCCTCAGCATGCCTATGCCAGCGAAGGGGAATACACTGTTCAACTCACAGCTACCAATGCCTGTGGTTCAAATCAGTATTCGGAGGAAATTGTGGTGTCTGAAACCAGTGTTAATCCTGCTGATTTTGATGACCTGAAGGTTTATCCCAATCCTGCTTCTGACTTTTTACAGGTCTCTGTACCGGCAGAGTGGGAGGGGGCTGTCTTAGCAATGTACAATGCTTCAGGAAAACAGGTGTTTGCTAAAAAACTGTACTCACAGGAAATGAAAATAAATATTTCTGATTTGCAGGCAGGCTTGCATCTGCTGCGGATCAGTAAAACGAATAATAGTATTCACAGAAAAATAATAATCCATTAATCAGATTTTTTTATGAAACGATTTGCCATTATAATTATCAGCCTGTTTGTTGGATTTGCCGCCTGGACACAGGAGCAGACCAACCTGGATTTTGCACAACAAACCCTGGATGAACGAGGAGAATTTTATTTTGAGTTTAAATGCGATTCACCGGAAACCATTGAGGCATTGCAGGAGCACTTGTCGTTTGATCACCGGCATGGAAACATCTTTTACGCCTATGCCTTGTCAGATGAGGCTTTTGATCAGTTTCTGGAATACGAGCTGAAATTCCAGCCGGTAGAATCCTACTACGATCAGACAAAAGCACTGACAATGGCTACCACAACAGCACAAATGGCTTCATGGGACCGTTATCCAAC
>JBNJGS010000064.1:0-16717 GCA_051747965.1 Bacteroidota bacterium | reverse complement strand
TTTTTTTTATCTTTAGCAAAAAGATTATAAGTGAGAATATGAATCAAAATCAACACATGGATTTTTCCGGTTTCGACTTGTTTAAAAACCTACAGGAGAAAGATATTCAGACCATACATTCTGACCTGGTTTTCCGGGTGCGTATGTTCAAAACCGGGGAGTTAATTGCCTCCCGCGGTGACAGAATTGAAAGTCTCATGATCTTGATGTCCGGTACAATACAGGCTGAAATGCAGGAACCGGGAGCCAATGATTTGCGTATTGAAACCATCCATCCCGGACGGATGGTGGCACCTGCATTTTTGTTTGGAAAAAATAACCTTATCCCGGTTAGCATCAGTGCAGCCGAAGCTTGCAGCCTAATGTATATTCATAAAAATGACCTGTTGGATCTTTTCCAGAAAAACCAGCAGGTGATGCTGAATTTCCTGGACACCCTCTCCGGCCGTGGGCAGTTCCTGGCTCAGAAAATCCATTTTCTGACATTTAAAAATCTTAAACAAAAAATGGCCGAATACATTCTCACACGTAGCAGAGATACTTATAAAAGCATTGAACTGGATATGACTCAGGATGAACTTGCCCGCCTGTTTGGCGTAGCACGTACATCACTGATTCGGGCCATCAATGCTCTGGAAGAGGAGAATATCATCAGCCTGGAAAAACGCATCATCACAATACATGACAAAAATGCACTGAATGAAATCCTGAGTGCATAATCCCATCAAGTCCCATTATTGTTTTGACTGCTGTAAGTTTTTTTTTATCTTCATGCAGAAACGAAATGTAAGATTATGCTCAAATACATCAACGACAAACCGGAAAAATATACCACAAATCAGGCCTGGGAAAAGGCTCTGGAGTCCATGAATGAGTTCAATCTCAGACTGCACGATGGTAAGGCTGCGGGAAGTGAATTTCTTGGCTGGGTCGACTTGCCTGGCAAATCGCTCAAATCTGTCGGTGAGGAGTATAAAAAAGCCATTGACTTGTTTGTGAACAAAGAAGCTGTGGTTTGTGTTGGAATCGGAGGGTCTTACCTTGGAACCCGTGCGGTTTTATCTGCTTTACAAACGCCATTTTCCAATGCACAACCGGAGATGCTTTATGCCGGTCATCAACTCGACGAGGCTTATCATGATGATTTGCTTACATATCTGGGAGATAAGGATTTTGGTATCATTGTTATCAGTAAATCAGGTACTACTACAGAACCTGCCGTGGCCTTTCGCCTCCTGAAAAATCTGTTGATAGAACAAGGTAAGGCAGATGATCTGAAAAAGCACATCATCGCCATCACCGATGCCAAAAAAGGTGCCCTACGCAGTCTGGCTGATGAGCTGGAGCTGACGTCTTACGTAGTTCCCGATGATGTGGGTGGACGATTTTCCGTATTGACACCCGTTGGGCTCGTACCATTAGCTGTTGCCGGTGTAGATTTGCAGGCATTGCTTGAAGGCGCCAGGGATATGGCTGAATTGGTTTCATACCGGCAGCTCCCGGGACGAAATCCGGCAGTGCAGTATGCGGCTTTCCGCAAGCTGATGTGGGACAGCAAAAAATCGGTGGAAATTCTGGCCAACACATTGCCCTCGCTGAGCTATGTTGCTGAATGGTGGAAACAACTTTTTGGTGAGAGTGAAGGTAAGGAAAACAAAGGTCTTCTGCCGGCAAACATCAACATGACAAGCGATCTGCATTCCCTCGGTCAGTTTATTCAGGAGGGAAATCCGATATTCTTTGAAACCTTTCTTAAGGTGAATAAATCTGAACGCAATCTCAAAATCCCAAAAGAGGATGCCAATCTGGATAATCTGAATTATCTGGCCGGCAAAACGATGGACTTTGTGAATCAGAAAGCGGCAGAGGGTACACGTCAGGCACACGCCGATGGCGGAGTACCTGTATCTGAAATAATCATTGATAAGCCTGATGAATACCACCTCGGCCAATTGCTGTATTTCTTTGAAAAGGCCTGTGGTATGAGTGCCTATTCACTTGGTGTCAATCCCTTTGATCAGCCCGGGGTTGAAGCTTATAAATCAAATATGTTCAGATTGCTTGGTAAAAAATAAACCTTATATCCGCCACATGACGGATATAGCAAGTGAAATAAAATTTCCTTGCGGATTTTGGGTATATATTAACGGAAGGATTTTGCGTGCAGACTGACGTTTTTGAGTCCCGCCAGCAGCTCATCCTGTGGCCTTGCAATATTGATGCGGATAAAATTTCTGTAATCATCTCCAAAATGTTCACCGGGGATAACCGCTGTTTTATACTTGTCATACAGATCTTTGGCAAAAGTTACGCTATCAGGTGAGCCAGTTGGTAATTTTGCCCAGATAAAATAGCCGCCATCAGCGGGAGGAATCTTAAAGCCTGCCTGTTGAAGAATTTTGCTGCCTGTATGGAAATTTCCCCGGATTTTCTCACGTGTTTTGTTAACATAGCTTGATTTTTGCGGACTTGTTTTCATGAAATCGGCAAGTGACGCCTGCAGCACCGAGGGTGTGGACAATCCTGTGTAATCGTGAATATCACTGATGGCATCGAAGCGGGAAGGGTGGCAGAAAAAATAGCCTATGCGCCAGCCGGTAATGCTGTATAGTTTTGAAAAAGAGTTGATGTAAAAGACGTTTTCATGAAAATCAGCAAACGGATAATAGGGCGCTTCATTAAAATACAATTTATCGTAAACAGCATCAATGAGTAGTTGACAAGCACAGGATTTGCTGAGACCGATTAATGCATCAAAAGAGGCTTTGTCAAGGCTGTTGCCGTATGGATTACCCGGTGTGTTGGCAAAAAAAACATCCGGTTGATAGCTTTCAAAAAACTCCCGCAGGCGCCGGGGAAGTTGTCCGTCGGTATTGTCCATTTCCAGGCTGCGGAATTCATCGCCGTGGATGCGTGGTAAATGCAGGTATGATTCATACACAGGTGAAAAAGCTGCTGCTTTAAGCTTGTCTTTTTCGCTGTGAAAGCTCATGTATAGCAGATGGATGGCTTCAGTACCACCATTGGTTACCATCAGGGAATGATTTTCAGGCGATAATTTCCCTTTATACATACCGAAAATGTGTTCCCTGAGTTGGTGATTCCCTGTTCCCGGTGCGTATTGATGCACCTCTTTGGTGGCATATTGCTGTAAAGCCGCCTGCAGGTCTTCCGGTGGCTGGAACCCCGGTATGCCCTGGGCCAGATTGATGCCTCCGTATTGTTTTACCAGATTTGAAAAATAGGATATCCAGGATTGATGCGCTGCCATACGGTTCTTTTTATGCAAAGGTAAAAATATGCATGTAAAATCCTTGCAGGAAAAGCAGGACAAAGAAGTGGCTGGAAGAGAAATTATATTTTTTCGCTTAGTTCCAGTATATTGTCGGCAAGATTTTCCCAGCTCATTTCCGCTTTCAGTTTGCGGATGTTTTCACGATAGCCGCTATCTGTGTTGTCGTGCAAAAAGTCGTGAATTCCCTGCACAAGTGCCTCGCTGTTTACTTCAGGGATTACTTTTCCGGTATCGTTATCGGCAATCAGTTCTTTCAGTCCGCCAACATCGGTGGCTATTACCGGAAGTTCGAAATGCAGCGAAATGGATGTGATGCCGCTTTGTGTAGCCGAGCGGTAAGGAAGCACGCAGGCATCAGCAGCGGAAAAAAACAAGGGCACTTCTTCATCGCCGATGTAGCGCACAAATGTATGTATGCGCTTTTTATTCGGGTTATTGTCAATTTGCTCCTGATATGGCTCAAAGCTGCCATAACAATCCCCGGCAATCACCAGCTGAAAGCTGTCATCCAGTTTGGCAAAGGCCTCGAGCAAAATATCCAGCCCTTTGTATTTACGGATAAAACCAAAAAACAAGAGGGTTTTTTTGTCTTTGTTTATGCCAAGTTTTTCCCTTGCTTCAAATTTATCCACAGCTTTGCCAAAATGGTCGTACAGCGGATGTCTGTGAAATATGTATTTGGCATCCGGCTTGAATTTCAGTAAATCCTTCTCTACAGAGCGCGACATCACCACAAAAGCATCAGCACGTTTGAGAAAATATCTGGTAAAGGGTTTGTCAATGATGCGTTTTTCATGCGGCACGACATTGTCCAGTATGGCGATGCGTTTTGAGCGTCCTGCCAGCTTGCCGGAAACATATCCCAGTGACGGGCCAAAAAACGGCATCCAAAAGCGGGTTATGAGCAGGTCGGGTGGATTTTTACGCAGATACCGGGCTGTTTTTATCCAGCTAAAAGGATTGATGCTATCCAGTAAACGGACATTCTCTATGGCATCGGCATTGTCTGATTCAGGTACATATTGTGATTTTCCGGGAAAAAGGAAATCGGGATACTGCCGCGTGAAATTAACGCCCGAAACATCATGTCCTTTGGCTTCAAAAGCCCGGTATAAATCAGCATTAAACTGGGCTATACCGCCACGGTAGGGGAAAAGTGTTGATAAAAAACATATTTTCATTGCACTGTGTTTCTTTGTTTTAGTTTGTCCGCCTCAGCAGTATATTACTGAGATATTTTACTCAAAGAACAAAAATAATAAAATGCATCAGGGATAAAGCATGATTACACCAAAATCATTTGTATCTGCTTTGCCGGGATGAAACGGAAAAATACCTGAGGCAAAAGTAAGTGAGAAAAGAATATCCTGATTAATACATAAACGGACTGCTGCCGGGGGATCCGAATCCTGGCATGCTTCTGTTAAATCCTGAGTTGTATGGATTTATGCCATTCATG
The DNA here is from genome assembly GCA_051747965.1 of Bacteroidota bacterium. GTDB lineage: Bacteria > Bacteroidota > Bacteroidia > Bacteroidales > ML635J-15 > JAQIBY01. The sequence continues at coordinate 11,963 of JBNJGS010000064.1, read as the reverse complement.
TATGGATAGGGCATGGCATCTCCGAAATCAAAATCGGCACTGATCCATGTTTTTTCACCAATCTGATAATCAAAGCCGAAGTGTCCGCGTTTGAGTGGCTCTGTTTGCTGGCCGGGAATGAGTGTCATGGAGGCACCTCCACGAATGCTTAGCTTATTGTTTACCTGATAGGAACCACTGGCATACATTTGATAGGTGGCCATTTTCTCAAAATGGGATTGATTATTATCAAAGGATTCAGGCCTTGCTGCCACAAAGACATTGCCGTAACTGACACTGGAGCCCAGGGTAAAACTAAACTTTCCGGGCGGCTGTATGCGCAGGGATGGTGCAAAATAACTTGAAAACAGTGGAGTACCACCCATGGAATATACAGAGCTGCCTACATTCAGTTGGGGATGAAGGCTTAGCCTCTGCTTATTGAAAGGTGATGATTGTTCAGTCTCCGGAGTGATTTCGGGCTCACTGAGATTTGTTGTGCTGTCAGAGGGAGCTGTGTAATAACTTTCTGTCTGAGCTGTCAGCATTGAGCTGCTCAGAAATACAAGGAAAACTATGGTAAATATTTTTTGTTTCATTCTTGTCATATTAACGCCACAACTGTCAAAATGGTTCACACTTGCATGTCAAAAATAGTAAATTTCATCTGTTTATCAAAAGGATAACGGAAAATCTGATTAAATCGTATTTCTGTGAATCTAATGATTCTTCCTTTTTTCTTTTCTTGGTTTAATTTTTTTGATGATCATTCCAAAAAGCACAGCATTGAAAAAGGTGAATGCCCCGTAAGTTACCGCAGGTATTGCCATTTCATGATTTCCCAGGAAGGCTGCACTACCGGCGATGGTAATTGCCAATGCTGAATTTTGTATGCCAACTTCCACCGATAATGTAATTTGTCTTTGCAGATCAAGTCCGTTCCATCTGCCCATCAGGTAACCTGTTAGCATTCCCAGCACATTCATCCCAAATACCCATGGAGCGACATTCAGGTATTCACTGATGGAGGTGACAGTGCCATTGTCTCCGTTTTTTTCAAAAATCACAAAACCGTACACTACTGCAAGTAAGATGGTTGTGAAATATTTCAGGTAAGATTCTATTTTTTTTGCTGTCAGCCTGTTTTTGTACCGAATCAACATACCTATGCCAACAGGAACAAGGATCATAACAAACACTTTTACCATCATACTGCTTACCGGCATGACAATAAAGGCTGCCTCGTCAGTAAAAAACCAAAGAGAAAAGTAAACAATGGCAGGCAGGGTGACAAGTATGAGTATAGAATTCATTGAAGTCAGAGCCACTGAAAGAGAGACACTGCCTCTGAGGAAATAGGTTATCAGATTGGATACCGCACCTCCGGGACAGGCGGCAATTATCATGATGCCAACTTTCAATGCAGGTGAAAGCCCGGATATATTTGCAATGCCAAAAGCAATCAGGGGAAGCAAAATCATCTGGGCACCAAGTCCGATAAATACCTGACGCGGATGCTTAATGATGTTGCGGAAATCACGGATATCCAGGGTTAAGCCCAGAGTAAACATGATGATGGCAATCACCCCGGGTAAAAAATATGTTGACACAATTCCGGACTGCATATTAAAAAAATATGCTGCTAAAGTACAGATAATTTTAGCAAATGAAAGGAAACCAAGCTAAAAAATGGTCGGGTTTTGATTGCTGCCCATACTGTGACAATAGGGCAGATGTGGCTTTGTGGCTGATATCTCGCGTTTTATGTGCAGGGTACATACAAATCTTCACCCGGATTAACGCAAAATACCGGAGTACCCTGTTTGCCGGTTAGCATATAGCTGTCCCGGTCACCGAAAATGCGGTCTATGAATCCGGGCTGACGACTTAGATGAAGACAGTGAATGTGAGTATTCCTGATGGCAAATTTATCGATTGCCATGGGTTTGACATTCGCCTGGATTTTGTTGAAACTGATATTATGCTTTTTACAGAAGTTTTTTGTGAAAACATAATTCCTGAGGATGCTTTCTTCTTTGCTTTGAGGTAGATAGATGTCGACATTGAGCTGTAATATTTTTGACAGATGCACAAGCCAGGGTGTTACGGCCTTTTGCTCTTTGCGATAGTTTACAGCCATGCTGATTTTTTGGGGTGTTTCAAATCTGTTGGTTTCGGGTATGACCAGGGCCGGAATCCGGGATTTTCGCAACATCTTTAATAATACAGTGCTGCTTAGGAACTGTACATCACGGCGTTTGTGGACTGGTATCAGTGTGAACAGGGCATCTGTTTCTTCGGCAAGCTGACTGATAAGACTGCAATTGCATCCTTCCCGGATATGGTTTTTTCCTTTTGTAGCTCCTGAATTGTTTCTGAAATCATCCATGGCTTTTTCTATCGCTGCATCATTATCGTCTTTACCCATCACCAGCGCAGTGTTGTGGTCACGTACAAAAAGTAAATCCACAGGCCTTTCATAAAACTGATAAATGTAAGAAACCCACCGGCTCAAATTGTCAGTGACTTCCGTGAAATCCAGATAACAGAGAATCGCTTGTTTTTCCATCATGGTAAAAATACAGGGAAATTCCGGAGATTTGAAAAAAATCAAGCATTTTCTTTTCATAGAGACAGGTTTAAATAGAATGGAAATCGGAAATTTGCTTCGAAAATTGCCATTTTTTTCGCATCTTAGCAGTGATTTTACTGACAGAAAAAAAATGAATTATGGAAGATACAAAGATTATTAAATTATCAGAAGATGTGAGCTGGGTTGGTATTCTGGACCGGGATATCGTGACTTTTGATATTGTGATGGAAACAGAATATGGTACCACTTACAACTCATATTTTATTGATGCCGAAAAACCCTGCCTGATTGAAACGGCAAAAGAGAAATTCTGGGATGTTTACAAAAACAAACTGGAGAAGGTGACCGATATTTCGAAACTTGAATATATTGTGCTTGACCATACCGAACCGGATCATTCCGGCAGTTTGAAGTATTTGCTGGAACTTGCTCCTGATGTTACAGTTGTAGGTACAGGACAAGCCATCAAATATCTGAATGAAATCGTTGGAAAACCGTTCAAACATCAGGTAGTAAAGCATGGTGATACCATTGACCTTGGCAACAAAACCCTGAAATTTATCGGTGCCCCAAACCTGCACTGGCCGGATTCAATGTACACATGGCTGGAGGAAGACAAAATCCTGTTTACCTGCGATTCATTCGGAGCGCATTATTGTTCTGATGTGATGATCGATTCTGAAGTGGATCAGGATGCTTATGCCGATTCTTTCAAATATTATTTTGATGTGATTCTCAGGCCTTTCAGCAAATTCATGCTTAAGGCCATTGAAAAAATCAGACCACTGGATATTAATATCATTGCCCCGGGTCATGGTCCTGTTTTGCGGGATAACTGGAAGGAAATAGTAGATATATCAGAAAAATATGCACGTGAATATGTGGAAGCCAATGAACATCAGGCTCCCAGGGCACTTTTGGCATATGTGTCGGCCTATGGATATACAAAAGAAATGGCTGAGGCCATCGCTGAGGGATTGACGGAAGAAGGAGTAGAGCCCGTTATTCTTGATATTGAAACGATACCCGCTGGTGAGCTGGACAGCCACATAACTGCTTCAGATGCCATCATGGTGGGCTGCCCGACACTAAATCAGAATGTATTGCTTCCGGTGTACCGGATGTTTGCTCTTATCAATCCGATCCGGGATAAAAAGAAAATTGCTACCTCTTTTGGTTCCTATGGCTGGAGCGGCGAAGGTGTTAAAATCATGCAACCGATTCTGTCCAATCTTAAATTGAAAACACCCCTTGAACCTATGGCCATGAAATTCCGGCCCAATGAAGAAAATCGTATGGAGCTGATTGAATACGGAAAAGCCTTTGCCCGGGAGATGAAAAATGACAAATAATGAGAGTTTAATATATGCCCGGAGTTTGTTTGACAATGGATACAACTGTGCTCAGTCAGTAGTCATTGCCGTATTTGCCCGGTTTGGGGAAAAAGAGGATATTCCCCGGAAGATGGCTTCCGGTTTTGGGGGAGGCATTGCCGGAGAAAAGGAAATTTGCGGTGCACTCAGCGGCTCGGTTATGGCGCTGGGCTGGTTTGTTGCAGACAAGGACGAGAAAAATACTGCCATCAATGATTATATCAGTGCTTTTCGCCGGCGGTTTGGTCATGCACGCTGTGCTGATCTGATTGACGGAATTCCTTTGCCCCTAAGGCACAAACACTGTGCAGATTTTGTTGAGTTCAGCCTTGAATGGTGTGTGAACAAGCTTGAGGAATTGCATTACAGCAAATAGCTATGATGCTGACATTAATTTCTACCTTTACTATATGCGAATACTTATGCTCAACTATGAATTTCCTCCAATTGGCGGGGGAGCCGGAGAAATTTCCAGGCATATTGCTGAAGGTTTGTCTGATTGCGGGCATGAGGTGCATGTTTTGACTGCCGGTACAGGTGAGCAGGCCCTGTCTGCTGTTGAAAACGGGGTGCAGGTTACCCGTCTACGATCAAAAAGACGCTATATATACCAGTCCAACCCACGGGAAATGCTTTCCTGGATGCGTATGTCCAAAAAATTTCTCCGCTCTTACCTGAAATCAAACATGTATGATATCTGCTTTGCACATTTTGCATTGCCGGGTGGAGATGTGGCATACAGCATGAAACAGGAATTTGACCTGCCATATGTGGTCATGTCACACGGCCATGATATTCCGTGGTTTTTTCCAAAACAAATGTTTCTTTATCATGCACTTACGTATCAGTGGATTTGGAAAATCGTAATCAATAGCCGCGGCCTTTTTGTGCAGTCTGACGCAATGGAGCTTAATGCGCGCAATTTTCTTGGCAGAAAACATGAAGCCCTGATTCATCAGATCCCAAATGGCTGGGATGCAGAATTCTTTTATCCGGGAAAGAAAAAGCGGGACGGGATTTTCAGGCTCGTATTTCCTGGCAGGCTGGTGAAACAAAAAGACCCTTTTACATTGCTTAAAGCGGTGCGAAGCATCCATGAGGACATACCGGAAATGCAGGTTTATGTTCTTGGTGACGGTCCAATGCGTAAGTCCATGGAAGCTTTTGTACGCAAATATGACCTTTCAGAAAAAGTCATATTTGAAGGCTGGGTCAACAAAAAGCGGATGCGGGAAGCTTATCAGCAGGCTGATCTTGTGGTTTTGCCATCACTGAATGAAGGCATGAGCATAGCAACTCTTGAAGCCATGGCCTGTGGGGCATACCTTTTGGTAACTGACGTCAGCAGGAATGCAGCTCTGATTGATGAAGGAGTGAACGGGGAAATTGTGCCTATGGCAGATTCTGCAGAACTTGCTTATCGGATTAAACAGCATTTTAAAAAGTATTCTCTTCCTGTACAGCATGTGCCTGAAGACCTAAAGAAAAAAGTAGATGAAATATACGCATGGCCTCAGGTTATTCAACGCTATGAAGTTTTATTGGAAGAAGTGAGCAAAGTCCGCTAAATTTGCGGACTTTGCTGAAATTAATCCTCAATTAACTCCCTTTATGAGTTCTGTTCCCTGTTTTGTGTATATCCGTATTAAAAATATTCCGTGATACGGCATTTTCAGTTTAATTGCGGAATCATTGCTGTTTATATTTTGTTGCCGTAGCATTGTGCCATCAGAAGCAATGATTTCGATACCCTCTATATATTTTCCTGAAGGATTCATCAATATCAGGTTGTTTCCTTCCTTTGAAAGGTAACAGTCATCAAGCCTGTTTTCATCTATGCCTGAGAAATCGCCTGTCACAAAATGCTGAACATCACATGCTTCAGCAGAGAAGTCACCGTATGCCGGAGTTATCTGCCAGTAATAATCTGTATTGGGATCAAGGTTTTCTATTGTATATGATGTTTGATTTCCGGTATTCATTTCAAACAACAGATTGGTCGGTGGATTGTCAGTTCCTGCAGATAATAAATATCCATCAGCGTATGCTGTGCTATCCCATGAAAACGTGAGGCTTTGGTTATTTACGTTGACTCCATCGGCGGCAGGGTGAATTGCGTTTACACATTCCAGCGGATTACTTGTGTAGGGCATGCCAATGTTATCCAAAAAATGGCGGCTTGTCCACTCTGATGTGGAATTGCTGTGCACGGCCAGTCTGATAACCTGTCCGGCGTAATCGGATAAATCAGTGTTGTAGGCTGTCCATTCGCCAGGTAAGTATCCGGCTGGAACAAGTGTTTCAGTAAAGTCCTCTGTGGTTGTGCCCGCATTGGGTGACACCAGTATTTCCAGGGTAGCAAAAAACGTAAGGTCATCAATGGTGCGAGCCCAGTAACTGAAATTGTCGTTTTCATAAACGTACAGGGGTGGTGTAATGAGGTAATCATCATACTCTGTTGACGTAAAATCATCCTGAACCTGGAACGAGTAATCACCTTCATGAGGTCGGAAATCATTCATTTCCCAGGTAAGGCCATCTCCGTTATTATCTATGACTTCAAAATTACTGTGCATATCAAGGATGTAGTTACAATCAAATGCTGTCTTGCCTGCTGCGTGTTCAACGGGGACAATCAGGTCACCTCCGTTGGTTTCAATATAAATTGTATCAAAGCCAGTAAAGGTGCTTTCGGGTTGATATTCAATCTGTATTGTTGTCTGATCTGAACATGAAAAATTATCCGGTCCACTGAAATACTCAGGGTAGTTAATCGCTGTGGATTCCAGTGTGGCACTTCCCTGATTGACAACGTCTATTTGTGCCTGAGTAGAATTTCCGATAGCTGTTGAAGGGAAAATTGCCGGGTTTGGTTGGATGTATGCTCCCGGTCCATCGGGTAACTCCTCGATCATCAGGTTGTCCAGTCTAATGCTGAATTCTGCCGGATCGCTGTATGCATGCCATGATATATGATGTTCTCCGGAAGTTTCTGGTTGAATATAGCATATGCCCTGTTTCCAGCCTGCACGATTAAGTACAGGATGATCCCATATTACCGTTGTTTGATCTGCAATATCAGGGCCACTTCCATACAGCACCCGAAGTTTTTCATACGCCCCCTGAGCAGCTGCATTGTACCAAAAACTAATTTTGTACAATTTATCGGACTGAAGATTTAAGGCTGGTGAAATAAAATAGCTATCCTTTGGATTCTCAATGTGCAGTGAAATGCTTAAAAAACCATAGCTGCCTGCATTACCAAAGCCTTCCGTATTATATGCAGCATGCCAATCGTTCATGCTGCTACTGCTGTTACCATTTTCAACACTCCACCCACCGGGAAGGTTTGCCGTGGGGTTTTCAAAATCGATGAGGTAAGGGAAGAATTCGGACTGTGTCGTAAAACTTCGTATTTCGCAAGCTGGGGCATCGCCCAGCGCATTTGAAGGAACAACCTGCCAGTAGTAAGTTTGATTTAGTTCGAGAGCCGTTTGTATGCTAAATACAGTGTCATTGCTGATTGAAACAGAATCCAGCAAATTGTCCGGAGGGTTGTTGGTGCCAAGGCATACTTTGTATTCTGAGGCATTGGCTGCCTGATTCCAGCTAAGCAAAGGGTACAGTGATGTTTCCGTTTGATTGTTGCCTGGCTGTAGCAGATTTGCACATTCGGGCAGATTTGCCGGCAAAGCCTGGCCAAATCTAAAATAGTCAACGTACAGGAAATCGTAGGATTCATTGCTGACTTCAAGCCTGAATTGAACACTGTCTCCTGTTGAGTAACCGGCTATATCTTCCAGGGCAAAACTCTGATCTTCCCATACCGATGCATTGGTCTGATGAAAACTTTGCCAGCTTCCTTCGTTGATTTTGACATAAAACTGACAATTTTCTGCTGCACTTGCAATCGCATAATGATTAAAAAATACACTGTCTCCGGAATCTATCCTCACTTTAGGGGAATACAGGTTCTGTGGAGTACTGCCTGCTCCTGTTTTTCCAACAGCAACTCCCGAATAACCGGAAGCATCGTCCTGCCATATCCATCCCGGGTCGCCCAAATTTCCCGACCATGTGGCCGGTATTTCTGAATCGAAGGTCTCATCAATCTTCCATTGAGCACTTGTTGCAAGCCCGCTTAACATCAATGCTGATAATATCAGCAACTTTACACTTTTGATCATGCGATTATCCTTTATTATTTATGTCAAAAATAAGGATTAAATACATGATCACTTGATTAGTGCAGATGAATCATGTACAGATTTAGAAATCTACACATTGTTTATTTTATTTCAAATAGCGCATGATAAAATGTCCGGGTAAGCTGATTCGGAACAGTTGTTGGTATTTATGGTAGCCTATGGCTTTTTTATAAGGGATTTCATGGCTGTTGAGCAAATTGGCAAATAAACTGTTTTCTATACAGCGGATTTTGGATATCCGGTTACGACGCCATTCTTCATTTACCCAGTGTATCAGTTGCCAGTGTTCAGGAAATTCATGCTTGCCACGCAACATTTTGCGTATCAAATCCCAACTGTCAGGGTTGGTGAATTCATGAATGTGGGATGTCAGATTGTGCTTTTCCACATTGTTTGCCAGTATTTCAATGGGCAGATGCCAGTCCCGGTTGGTCTCATCAATGCGCTGTGCTGCTTCTTCATAGCAATCCTTCATCAATGCAGAACCTTTGGGTACCTTCATGATGTTTCCGACAAGGGGCAGCTCATGATGGGTGCGGAACACGTAATCATCTTCAAAATCAAGTGGCTTCAGACAGGTCACATCCATGTCCGTCCACCAGCCTCCGTGCTCGTAGAGCAATTTGTACCTGAAAATGTCTGAAAATCCGGCATAGGAACCTTTACCATGCCCGAACTGATTGGCATACTTGTACTTAAATACCTCGTGGCGGGGAATAATTTCTGCCGCATCCCGTAAGTGTGTACCTGCCGGAACTTCTGTTACCAGAGGATTGTATATCCATAAATTGAATGTATATCCGTGATGTAAAAAGGATTTGATGGTCAGCAGCTCCACAAAGGATAACTGATTTCCTATCCATAGTGCGTGTATATCAGTGTTTAGGGACATGTGTCAAAGATAAGACTTACTGCATGGATAATCAAATATATACCTTGTATTTCTTTAGTTTTTTAGTAAGTTTTTCATCACAAAATTATTACCTTGGCACTCAGCTTATGAAATCCCGGTTTGAAAAATATGCCAATCTGATTTTGCCCGCATGGCAGGGATATAACAGAATCAAGTCAAATTTGATTTCTTATCCCGCCAGCAATGCTGATTTTACAGCCCTGGATAAAAAAAGCATGCGGGCATACAACAGTATCAGATATCACGGAGCAAAAAGTATGTTCTGCTACAATCCCTTTGTTAATCTGTTTTTTGATACCGATGGGAAAGCCGTGGCTTGTTGCCGTTCACATGATTATATTCTGGGAACCTATCCCGAACAAAATATTTCTGATATATGGTTTGGGAAAAAAGCTGAAAAAATGCGGGAATATTTGAGACACAACGATTTGAGCATGGGCTGTGCTTATTGTGAAAATCAGGTCCATAGTGGGCGGTTTCAGGGCTTGCCCTCCATGCATGCAGATAAATATGCACACAGCAAATCCGGGATGTTTCCCAAAATCATGGAGCTGGAATTGTCTAATCGATGTAATCTTGAATGCCTGATGTGTTCAGGTCGCGAATCCTCAAAAATCAGAGAGAACCGGGAAAACAAGCCACCCCTCAAACAAATGTATGATGCTGAGTTCGTGCATCAGCTTGAGAGTTTCATTCCTCACCTGAAAGAAATGCATTTTTATGGGGGAGAACCTTTTCTCATTGATGTTTATTACGAAATATGGGAAGCTGTCAAACGTATCAAGCCTCAACTGCAGTTGCATGCCGTTACCAATGGTACAGTTCTGAACCATAGAATTGAGAATCTGATGAAGGCTTTACGGTTTCGCTTAAGTGTTTCGCTGGATTCTCTTAACAAAGAGAATTTTGAAAACATTCGCAAGGGAGCGGATTTTGACCAGGTGATGAGAAACACGGACAAATTTGCAGAATTGTCATCAGATTCGCTGGTAATCAGCCATACACCCATTACACTCAACAAAACGGAAACTGCCGCGATTGTGCGGTTTTGTAATGATCATGAATATCGTTTGAACTTGTCCTTTGTGGAGCAGCCTGCCGCCTACGCCATATGGGCTCTTATGCCGGAGGAGCTAAATGAGTTGCTGGATTTGTATGAAAAGGATGCCGCCGACCTGAAAAATACTACCCTGGCAGCCAGATACAATAACCAGCTTTTCCGTGAATGGATTGAGCAAGTCAGGTTTTTCCGAAACAGAAACCGGGATATTCTGAACAAGGCTGATGAAGCATTGCCGGATCAGGAAAGCCTGATGATACAACTTAAAGCAATACTTGAAGAGGCGTCTTCCATGCAGGTGGTGAAGCTCAATCCTGAGTCTGTTTTTAATGCGGTGCAGGAAGAAATGGCAGCAGCCGGACATTCTGTAATTGCCAGAAATGCTCTGAAGAGTATGCTGGATTCTTACAACAATGCCGGCAATGCAAAGCTTGTAGAGCTAGGCCATATAACACCGGAGGATGTCCGTGAAATTGTAACAAATTTGTTACATCCTTATGATTTTTTTGAAAACCGGGTTTGAATATCCGTGCTATGGTATTTCCTGATGCTGGATGAAATGCTGAATCATCATGGATAGCTTTTCGTCTGTATTGTTTTCCAAACCTGCAGTAATGTCTTCCGGACTGATGTTTTCCAGGGTTTTTAATTGGTTCGGACTGAGCATGATGTCTTCAGGTAACTGAATACAATGCAGGTAAAGCCTTTGTTTGAGGGAATGACTGTTGAGCTTGGATGCCAGCAACAAATAAAATTCATCCCTGCCAATACGTTGACTGCGCTTTTTAACTTGATCTTCGCGTTCCTTGTCAACCTGCCAGCTTTTTATCTGCGAAAGAAGGGAAGCAAAAAAGCTCCGGTTACGGCGCTGCAAGACTGTGTTTCCCGGCAAAAGAGATAGCTTTTTATCATACAACTCAGCTGTTTCCTTAAGGTCTGTGCTGCTGAGTTCCCGCAAATCAAATCCTTCGGTATATACTGTGTTGAAATACACAAAAACCTGCTTCTGATTGCAGAATTCCACCAAATCGGGTATCTCAAAACGGTTTTGCTGCATCGGACAGACACTGATGTTGATGTAATGACCGGATTTTCGCCCCACGGTAATGAATTTATTCAGATTTTCCATCACTACATCAAAATCCGCTCCCCTGCGAATGCTTTCAAAGCGATCTTTTTGCAGGGAATCAATGGAAACCCCGATCTGAAAACGCCCGCGATGCAGAAGTTCTTCTATTTTGTCGTTGTACACCGTGCCGTTGGTCTGCAGGTTGATGATGCAGTTTGGGTTGATTGCGAGGATTTTTTCCCAGATGCTGTAATGCAAAGGCACCAGGAATGGCTCGCCGCCCAGAAACTTGGCAATCTTCAGATGTGGCAGCCAGGGCTCCAGTTGTTCGGCAAAGCGTTCATCGTAAACAGCATTTTCCTGTTGAAGGTGTTTGTCTTTTGCAATGCGGCTGCTGAAGGTTTCATCGCACATGACACAAGCCAGATTGCAGGTATTATCCAGCTCGAAAATCATTTCAGAGGGAGCGGGCGGGTTGGATTTGAATTTGTCGTAAAGCATGGCTTCCACACCGCTGAAATTGCCCGAAATTATCTGGCGCCGGCAATGCTGACAACCATTGTCAAAATTGCGATTGTCCAGCTCTTTTTGCAATTCCTGCCGCCTGGATGACCGGATGATTTCATCCACAGACATTTCCGGCCAGCGCCCGTATTCAAATTCCCTGTTGAAACAGCATGGAACAACTTTGCCGCCAAAACCAAAATACAGACTGCGGGTGGGAGCAAAGCAAATGGTTTTTTGCGGTCCAAGTGGACGGTTGTGCTG
>JBNJGS010000063.1:0-16723 GCA_051747965.1 Bacteroidota bacterium | reverse complement strand
GATCAATGGTTAATTCGTAAGTACTGAGTAATGTATATGTATCACCTGCATCAACACTTCCGCTTCCGTTTGCATCACAATATGCATAAGCACTTACGGATTGCACAATGGTTGATCCCCCCCCGTTAATTCCATCCGGGAAATTGTTGTCGGGAGGAACAGAGCCTGCTACCGGAGTTACACTTGAGTACTCAATACAGGCAGGATTTACACTTTCAACATTGGATTGCCAGGTTGTGTAATCAAATGCTTCACCCGAGCAAATTGTTTCGGCAACATCTGCGACAGTAGTTGTTGCACAACATGGCTGAACAACATCTGCTGTGTAGGTACAAGTAATTGGCGTTGGAGCTTCTTGTATATATGTAGCACTAACATCAACACCAAAGAAAGTAGCTGTCCACTCTCCTCCATCATTAGTCAATGATGAACAATCCACACCCGGAACAAAAGTTGTATTATATACTGTGCTTCCATCATCATATGAAAACGTATTAGGATAAACATAAACTTCAATAACACTGTTTTGATCGTAGTCGGGAATATCTGTTAAGTCTAAACTAATGCTTGCGGTTGTAGCCGGATCAGGAAACTGTTCATCATGCACAACCATACCATTTACGAACACAGTAACCCAGAATGTTGTTGTTCCGGTTGGGTCAGGTTGTTCAAAACAGTAACCACTCATATCAAAATCAAAAGTTAATGCGGAAGCCGCACCTCCTGTACCACTAGCTGGGACAGTAAAATATGCAGAGTTATTAACACCACCAAATGGTGAACTTGCAACAGCAGCATCCGAATTACCAAGTGTTTCATCATACGTTATTGGAGCACTAGGACCGGCAGTACTACAGCAATCCGGACCACCGGAAACCCCATTATATTGCAAAGAAAGTGTTTGTGGATTATTTGCAACACATGCATCTACGGGTGCTGTTGGATCGGGACTTATATCAAAAACATCTCCCAGGTGAGTTGCATTACAATCATTTTGCCATGAAGGAATCCATGCACAACTAGTTTCATCAAATGTATAAGTAACAATATCACTAAAATCATCAGGTGTGTTTGGATAAATTGTCATACTGTGTGTTCCACTTGCCAGCACACTATTGTCAAAATCGCATTCAATTTCCCAAGGTAAATCTACGGTAGTCGTAGTACAGAATAATGAATTATTAATGTTTATAGGTATGCTAAAATCATTACAGTTATCAACAGTCTGGCTAACAACTCCTGAAGGCGTAGTAACAGAAAGTGTAGCTGATGAAATGGATACCGAAGGCATAAACATTGTATGTGTTTCAGCACCAAAATCGCCGGTAATTGGAGAAATCAAATCAACACCAGATTGTTGAATAACAATCGTTCCGCCGGTACTGAAACCATCTCCGTATGAATCATAAACTGTCAATGTAAATGCCTGCCCCTCAACGTTTGGATCAAGCGGACCAACCACGGAAAATATAGAAGCACCATCTACTCCAGGACCACCACTGGCAACCACATTTGAAGTTAAATTGCTTGTCACCTCCCAAGTTATCTCGTTAGCCCATGAGTCTCCGTAATTACCAACCACATCAAAAGTGATATCACCGGCACAATCTGTATTTTGAACTTCAAAATAATAGGTTTGACCGGCACAGTGTTCGTTTGAACTTGCAACTGAGTTCGCATAATCAGGACAATTACCAGATACGGTACATATAGGAGCATCATAAAATGCTATTTTGTCACAGTTTGCTGAACTTGTTGTGAATGTTGCGGTTAACTGATGCTGTACTCCATCTGCAGTTAAACCAGTTAAGCTATAGGGGGTAGGGCTGGTAAAGGGAGCTGTGAAGGTTTGACAAGTCGTACCATCACATATTTCCAGGGTTCCATCAACAGGAGGATCAATAAAATTAATTTCTCCTGTAACGCTATATGTTGAACCTGTGCATGCTGTGGTTGCAGAAATACTTGTGATGTTGCAATCCGAAACAATATCACAATTAACCGAACCGGCTCCTGCATCTCCAATGTTTGTTTGATCAAAGTTAACAATACCAGTACAATTTGCCCAGTTACCAATGATTACAATATAATATTCTCCAACACTCACAGGGTTTATATTCAGTATTTCTGTTGGTTCAATTGAATAGGCTGCATCCACTAAGTTTCCGGAAGGAAGAGCAAGATTATTAATATCGCAGGCATCGGTATTGGTGGTTGTGCTGCCACTATTACCACTATCATACCATGTATATGAGCCACTTCCCTCAAGATCTGCAGGATCACACGTCAGGTTATCAAAGGGACCATAACAAGCAAAATCAACATCTCCGCAAGATGAGGCTATCTCCATTTCTATCTCTCCAAGAGACTCTACCTGAAAATACCACCAGCTTGGATTTTGTAAATAGCTGCACTGATCGGTAGGGGCATCAACAACAGGAGAATTTTCTGTCACACCAAAATCAACTCCGACACCACCTGCTTCGGCGCAAACGGCCTGAGCATTTTCACAATCCTCAGAGCCTTCAATAATGTCACCACATGTTCGTAAAATTGTAAAGTCTCCTGTTGTGGTACCAGCTACATTGCTGGCAATATAAACATAATAAACTGTTCCCGTAGTAGTAGTAAATGAAGAAGTTTCAGTACCTCCAGCTCCGGCAGCATCGTGACAAGATATATTTGTTAACGAGCCGCATGCTCCACTGGTAATTGCCATTCCATGATCAAAATCTGCGGTGGATGATATAGTTGTTTCATCTCCATCGCCTGTAAAGGTGTACCACACCCCATGATTTGACATAGTACAACCTGTGCCATGAGCAATATCTGTAGCACCACTTGTGGTTCCTGCTAAACTGCTTGTGGCACAAGGCAATGCTGTTGCATCAGCGCATAAATCATTTGCCGGGGGACCGGGTTCATCAATGGTAAGTGTATAATTCGGAATACAATCAGGACTTGGATAAGTTGACACCGTAAAATAGTAGGTTACACCGGCTGATAAGGAATAAGGCCCTCCACTGGCATCAGAGGCCGTTGAGCTAGTTGCAGGACTACCGACGCATGTTCCCACATCCGGGCATCCCTCAGTTACTGCAACTCCTACATAGGTAGCATCAGTAGTTAAATTCACAGTTACATCAATATCACTGGAGGGGGTATATTCATACACAAAATCTTCGCCATTCATATAAGATGTGCCACAGGCATCTGTACTTGTGTAATTATCACAGGCACCACAGGTAGATCCTGAATGAGAAAAAGGAAAAGTTGTTGTTCCCGGGATAACTTCAGGATCAGAGCAGTCACTGCAAACGGGTGGGGCTACTTCTGTAGCATCAAGGCAAAAATCAGTATAATCAGGAGTACTCCAATTGGCAATGACAATATAATACGTTGCTCCATTGGTTAATGCCGGGGTGGTGACAGAATAATCATCTGTTGTAGAACTAGTATTTGAGGCAATACAATTTGGTGAACCGGATGGACAATCATCAAAAACAAATACCCCAGACCATGTATCTGTTAGTCCACTCATATCTAACTGTAAAGCATCTCCGGTACCAGTATATTCAAACCAATATTCTCCATCATTATATGAAGTATTACATTCATTTGTCGGGGCACTTCCATCATCAGGGAACGAACCATTAGTACCTAAATAATCGTTCGTTGCACATTGCTGTGTTCCCGGTGTTAAGGGTATTGGATTTGCACAGTCGGATTGTCCTTTTGCAAACAAAACAGCAAAGGTGGCAAGTAGGAGTAGGCTAAATTTAACTATAATTTTTTTCATAATATCTGTTTATTCAGAATGTTAAAATCTATTTCATAAACTCATCTTCGATTTTCAATCCGAAATCTTCAAAGATGCTTATGACAAGTTCAGCATTTATTGGTTTATCTGAACGTATTTCAAATTCTGTATGGTTAATCTTTTCTATTTCAAACCCACCCTGTTCTTTTAATGTCTGAACAGCATTTTTCACAACCTCCATATCCGGGTTTGATTCAAGCTTAATTCCAACGGCATGAAATTCACCGTTGTAATTTGATTTATTATATGATCCCACAGATGTTCCTTCTTTTGGCTTTTCTGATTTTTTTTTCGATTCACCAGGAATGACTTTTGTTCTCACACCTTTTTGTCTTGGCTCATTATTAATGAAATAATTCCGATATGCATTATTAATTGCATTTATCATCATATCATCGGTATAGTCATCTTTTGATTCCAGAAAACACTTCCTTCCTTCTTTCGACAAGGAAAAGCGAATAACACTTTTATCTTTAACTATGCTTGAATTAACAAAATCCAAAAAACCTCGTTCTGTAGGATAATCAGATAATGTAAGGTAACTTATACGCGTACCATTAGGATAATTCTTTGTCGCATCATTGCTAATAATTTCAATCTGCGCTACTGATAACAATGGCAAGAAAATAATCAATACACTAAATATCTTTTTCATAATCTATAATATTTTAACAGATTCCAATTCGTTTTCCAGGAAAAAATACTATTCCGTCAACAGTTTCAGATTGTTGTCAATACACAAAGCTGCACATGCAGGCAATGACATCTATAACAAAACCACAGTAAAAACTCATAATTTCCCAATTTTTCAATCAAATGTCAATACAGAATATTCTCAAAATAAATCCCCATCTCCTTGATTTTCAACTATTTCGACTCTAAAACACAAATTCCACAAATGAAATACTTGTCTTCTGTGAATGTACGAAAAAAAAAACAAAAGGATGCTTTTTTTTATGATTTTTTTAACATTTAAAAATGCTTCATAAAAGCAAAAAACATTCGTTTTGTTTTTTAACCTATTATTAGCCCAATCACGCCTTATGTATAATATTATCTACCTTAAATATTTTTCTTTTTTTCTAATAAATATATTGCCAACCAGGGTAAATACTCAAAAAAGGGCATCCCATTTCAGGATACCCTTTCTTCTGAATAATGTTTTAATTAATATACTACGGTAACTATTCCTGAATAGGGATTGCTGCCATGGTAGATATTAATAATATAGAGGTATGATCCTGTATTAACCAGCTTGCCGGTTTGATCCGTACCATCCCAGGGTTCTTCACCGGGCATGCCACTATATACAACCTGCCCCCAGCGATTATAAACTTTCACCAGTGCTTTGGGAAACATTTCGAGATTTTCAATAATCCAGGTATCATTGTTATCATCGCCGTTGGGTGTAAAAGCATTTGGTATCCTCAGGCATTCTACGGGATCGTCTGCCAGTGTGATTGTTTTCAGTTTCTTCTTGCATCCATCAGCATCCACAATTTTAATATCATAATCGCCCTCATACAAATTGTCAAAATAGGGAAAATTACCAGGACTCTCTCCCCTGAAATAAGTGTAGGGCTCTGTTCCTCCTGACACTGTAAGTTCGATATATCCATTGTTATTTCCCCGGCACGAGGGATGGTTGAGGATGAAATCCACCAGAATCTCCGATGGTTCGTAGATGCTTATGCTTGTATCCACTACACAATTATGATCATCTATCAGACTCAGGTGATAGTTTCCGCCAGACAAATGTCCTGCAAATGCATTTTGCGACACAAGATAATTCTTCCTCCATTCAAACGTATAAGGTGTTGTCCCTCCTGATACAAATGCCTGAGCCTTTCCATCTGCAGCACCATGGCAGGAAACATCCTGTTTTTGAATTTGCACACTCAATGGCGCATCCGGTCCGTCCACGGTCAGGTCAAAAGTTTCACTGCAGCCGTCTGCATCCGATACAGTCAGGCCATAAGTGCCTTTGGGCAGATTACGAATGGTATAAGCAGTTTCAGCAGTAATTTCAGAACCGCCTGTCCAGTCAATCTCATAATTGGGAGTACCGCTGGAAATGTCCACTTCAATCACGCCGGAATATTCGCCAAAACACTGCACATGTGATTTCACTGCAGCATCAGCAGAAAAATCATTGGCCATGCCTACAGTTAATTGCAGTTCTTCCTGACAATTATGGGCATCCGTTACGCTTACAACATAATCACCAGCCGGTATAGCTGCTGCAAGGCCATTGTCGACACCTCCGGCATCCGCAGGCCAGTGATAATCATGCGGCGCAGTACCTCCATATGCCGAAACCTCTGCTGAACCGGGACTTTGGCAGTTCTGGTCCTGCACTGACACCAGATCAACGGAAAGCGGCAGGGGATCTGTAAGATCCACTGTTTCATACTCTGCTGTACAAGACTGAGCATCCCGGACAACAGGATTATAGCTTCCTTCACACAAGCCATCAAAAACATTCTCCATGGAGAAACTCATGCCGCCGTCAATACTGTATTCATAAGGCATGCTGCCTGAAGAAACCATTACTTCAATTTCACCATCGCAACTTTCAAAACAAAGCGGATCCTCATAAGTCAGACTAATTTCGGGTTGCGGGTAAACCTCTACAATGGTTTCAGCCTCAGCAGTACATCCATTGTTGTTTTCGACCAGTACTGTGTATGTTCCACTTGCACTGACTCCGGCAGTATCGCTGACAACAGGGTTTTGCTCAGATGAGGCAAACCCGTTGGGACCTGTCCATGTATAAGATAGCATGCCATCCGGTTCTGCAGATACCTCCAGACTTTCACCTTCACACAGCGGGCTTGTATTATCAGCCGCGGGAACAGGATTGTCAAAAACCGTAATTGTCATATCTGAAGCCAGGGCGCATTCTCCGGACGCAGGCGTAAATGTATAGTTTGTTGTACTTGTATTGTTTATGGCCGGTGTCCAGCTACCGCTGATACCATTGTCTGATACATCCGGGAGATCAGGAATATTTTCCCCTGCACAATACGGCCCCACCGGATCAAATGTTGGTGTTGCTTTGGGTATGATATCAATTGTCAAATCTACAGATGTAGCACATTCGCCGGGATCCGGTGTGAAAGTGTAAGTTGTTGTTGTGCTGTTGTCAATGGCCGGTGACCAGCTCCCCGTAATGCCATTGTTGGATGTTGTCGGCAGAGCCGGAACCGGACTGTCTTCACAATAGGGTCCCGGCGCATCAAATGCAGGGATTGTTTGTGGTGTAATATCTATGGTCATACTGGTTGTAGATGCACACTCGCCTGCATCAGGGGTGAATGTATATGTTGTTGTGCTTGTATTGTCGATTGCCGGTGACCAGCTCCCTGCAATTCCCTCATCTGAAGTTGTGGGAAGATCCGGAATAGCAGATCCGTAGCAGTATGGACCTGCCTGATCAAAGGTCGGGGAAGTTTGGGGAGTAATATCGATTGTCATGCTGGTAGTAAGCGCACACTGTCCGGCATCAGGGGTAAATGTATAGCTTGTGGTATTCATATTATCAATTGCCGGTGACCAGCTCCCTGTAATTCCCTCATTCGAAGTTGTGGGAAGAGCAGGAATAACATCACCTTCACAATATGGTCCCACAGCATTAAAGGTGGGTGTAACATTTGGATTCACCTCCACATCAGTAGTTTCCGGATCACTGGTATCAGGACCGATGGTAATTTCCAGCGAGTATGTTCCTGCATCAGCTGTGCTAACATTTGGTACTGTAGGCTCCATGGCAGTGGATGTAAATCCATTGGGGCCGGACCAGCTGTAGGATGCTCCCGGCTCAGGAGTTGTAACCGTAAGCTCCAGTGTTTCCCCTTCACATAAAGGGCCGTTGTTTTCAATCGGCGGGGCAATAATTCCGCAATTGGTTGTCCCTGAGCCGGCTGTCTGGCTAAATGAAATATTGGTTTCTACATTGGCATAATTGGTAATCAAAAGAATATACACTTCACCAGCTTGTGTTCCGGTAAGATTACATGTCTCGGTAGCAGCAGTCGAATAAGAACAATCAACGCCTGTGGTTGACATCAGATCTGTTGCGCAACCTTCACTCAACGAGTTGAAAGGTCCCCAGGCAATAAAATCAACATCTGCCCCGCTGGAGATGTATATATCTATATCGCCGGGATCATTGATTTCCATCCAGTACCAGGCTGGATTAGGGGTTGAACCCAGGCATCCCACCGAGCCCATTCCGGAAACGTCCGTGCTTGCTGGAAAGGTATACGAATCGCTGGTACAAAAAGGTAACGCATCATCACAATCGCCTGAAGGAGTGCCGCCGCCACAACTGGTACAAGCCCACTCAAGGGTCATGCATGTAGAATTTGAACTGCATGGATACTCACTAAGCAGTACTGTTACCGTTCCGGTAAATGTTGCTGTCCAGGTAATGGTAGACTGCAAGTCGCAATCATCATCATTATACGCCAAGTCTGTTCCACCACAGGATGTCCCCTGGTACAAACTGAGTTGGGTGTCAAAATCGGAATCTGAACAGGTTGTCCAGGTATAGGTTTCTCCACTGGTGACATCAAAATATGCGTATTCGCCTCCGTACATACACGTGCTCACAGTCTCCAGGCTGGCATTGGTGCTTGAAAATGTGCCACTGGGAAAATTGGAGACACAGTTGGAGCATTGTGCATAGCCTGCTTCTGCAATCATCAGCAGAAAAACAATGCCAAAAAATATCGATAGAATCCGTTTCATAATCGCTTTGTTTTTTTTGGTTTTATTCAATCAGGTTCAGTCCTGCAGCCTTAAATGCTTTTTGGATATCTTTCATATCTGTATTTTTGCGAACACCAAGTTTGCAGATATTTCCTTCTCCGAATGAAGCATAATCAATATAATCGAATGACATCAAAAGCTTTATGGCTGTCCTTCTGGCTTCCTTGCCTTCAGGAATTACAAGCTGGTATTTTTTGTATTCGGTATTCCTCCTGTCCTGACGGGGTTCATCCACATACTCCAGGGAAGCGTTAACATTGCTGATGATCTGGTCAAGTTCTGTCTCACCAAATGACTCATCCGCTGTATACATACATTTGGCGGGGTTTTCAGCATCATAATAGCGGAACATGCTGACAGAACTCCTTGTTTTAAATTCACGCTCAAATTCAGACCTTAGCTGGCCCGTGATTTCACCTTCCAGTGTCAGGTAAACAGTTTTCGTGCCGTTTTCATACGTTTTGGATGCATCAATATTGTACGATACCAGTTGTGCTGAACCGTTCATAACAAGAATCAATGCGCATAACAAGAGCAATGCTTTTCTCATAATTTCTTTTGTTTTATTTGATTCCCCCAGATAGATGTCGGCTTCTCCTGCAAATCAATACCTTACGTATAATTTTTTCAAATCAGTTCATTTTGCCCCTTCAATTGCCGCAACAATCAAGCAAACTAAATCCGCATTTGTCAAAACCAACCTAAGAACTGAAGAACACTACACAGCCCTATCCTCTTGACTTTCTGCACACTACAGCTTGACTTGCAAAGCGAAACATCTATTTCCTACTATCTCGTCTATCTTCAAAACGCAATATACAAAATAAATTAACATGTATCAACAAAAAGCCGGATTTTGATTTTTTCCTGACTTTGCTCATGTTTCACCAGAAGTCATTTTTTTGTAAATAAAAAGATTGGAAAAACCAACAACAAATCAGTTGATAAAAGCATAGGAAACCAGGTTGGCTCCCATTTTCAGTGCCTTCATCCTTGTTTCATGGCTGTCATTGTGCACCGCCTGATCTTCCCAGCCATCACCCAGGTCTGTTTCGTATGTGTAAAACAAAACCAGACGGCCGTCATGGAAAATTCCGAATCCCTGGGGTGCTTTTTTGTCGTGTTCATGGATTTTGGGTAAGCCGCTGTCAAATGGGAAGCTCTGATGATAAATTTCATGGTCAAACCCAACTTCCACAAGCTCTTTATCCGGAAAGATACGTTTAATCTGAGGTCTGATGTATTCATCCATCCCGTAATTATCATCAATGTGCAGGAATCCGCCCCCTTTGAGGTATTTTGACAAATTATCAGCCTCGTAGTCCGAAAAAACAACATTGCCGTGGCCTGTCATATGAATAAAAGGATAGTTGAAAAGATCGGGACTGCCGGGTTCAACCGTTTCCGGCTCATCGTACAGATTCATTTTTAATTCCTGATTACAATAATCAATCAGGTTGGGCAGTGAGGTGGGATTGGCGTACCAGTCGCCACCGCCTTTGTATTTCAGCAAGCCGATTTTCACAGTCTCATCCTGAGAAAAACCGGTAACTGCAAGCAACAAAAAACCCAAAATCACGATATTTTTCAGATGATTTTGCATGTTATAAAGGTAAGCATTTGTCCGGTGATTTTCAAAATTTTTTTATGGGCGTGCCCCGCCATCCAGCGGGTCGGGCTATCCGCTTGTATGCTTCATCCGCCGGCCGGCGGACTGCAGGATACCGCTTCTATCCCTCACGCGGGTTTTCAAATCGTAAAAAGCCGGATAAAACAAAAACCGCTCCTGACAAATCAGAAACGGTTTTTCGTTTTATTATGGTATGAAAATTATTTACCGAGGGTAGCAACCATCACAGCTTTGATGGTATGCAGACGGTTTTCCGCTTCGTCAAAAACAATGGAATGTTCTGATTCAAACACCTCATCACTAACTTCCATTTCACCCATGCCGAATTTTTCGGCAATTTCTTTACCAACGGTGGTATTTTCATCGTGAAAGGCCGGCAGACAATGCATGAATTTCACATTGGGGTTACCGGTTTTCTTAATCATATCCATATTCACCTGATAGGGTTTCATTTCAGCAATGCGTTTTTCCCATACCTCATCGGCTTCACCCATGGAAACCCACACATCGGTATACAGGAAATCAACATCTTTCACACCCTCATCCACGTTTTCTGTGAGTGTGATTTTCGCACCTGTTTCTTTGGCAATTTCTCTACACTGAGCAACCAGCTCTTCAGTTGGATGACAGGATTTGGGTGCAACAGCGCGGAAATCCATGCCCATTTTTGCAGCACCTACCATCAGGGAATTACCCATGTTGTTTCGGGCATCACCAAGATAAGCAAAAGACACCTTGTTCAAAGGTTTGTCGCTATGCTCCTGAATGGTAAGGAAATCAGCCAGAATCTGGGTTGGATGATATTCGTTGGTCAAACCGTTCCAAACCGGTACATTTGCATGCTCAGCCAGGGTTTCAACGATTTCCTGACCAAAGCCGCGGTACTCAATACCATCATACATACGACCCAAAACGCGGGCAGTATCGGCCATAGATTCTTTTTTACCCATTTGTGAACCGGCAGGGCCGAGGTATGTAACACCGGCACCCTGATCCATTGCCGCCACTTCAAAAGCACAGCGTGTGCGGGTAGAGTCCTTTGCAAAAAGCAATACGACATTTTTGCCTTTGAGCTGCTGAGTTTCTGTTCCGGTATATTTTGCTTTTTTCAGATCAGCAGAAAGATCCAGCAAAAAGTTTATTTCTTTCGGACTGTAATCCAAAAGTTTAAGAAAACTTCTGTTTCTAAGATTGTAAGCCATAATGTTAAAATTTATCTTGTTAAAAAATCAATTATTTAGCAACGATCTGTGTTCCGACATTGTCCTTACCAAGCTCTTTTGATTCGGTAATGACACATTTTTTACCACCATTTTCAATAAACTGGATGGCAGCTCTTACTTTGGGAGCCATGCTGCCTTCAGTAAACTGTCCGTTTTTCAGGTGCTCTTTGGCTTCGGCAACCGTAATGACATCCAGTGCTTTCTGATCAGGTTTATTGAAATTGATGAAAACCTTGGGCACATCTGTCAAAATGTAAAACTCATCGGCATTGATCTGGGTAGCAAGCATGGAAGATGCAAGGTCTTTATCAATAACAGCATCAATTCCCTGCAGTTTGCCCTTTTCCGGCATAAAAACAGGAATACCGCCACCGCCAACAGTAATGATAATTTTGCCTTCGCGTGCAAGTTCTTCAATACTGTCCTTATTCAGAATTTCTACCGGTGTCGGCGATGCCACCACTTTTCTGTAACCCCTGCCCTTGGGATCTTCAGCATATACGTCAACAGGATTCTCTGACTTCAGCTCATCCAGCTCATCCTTCTGATAATAGGGACCGATTGGCTTGGTGGGGTTCTTAAATGCCGGGTCGTCTTTATCCACCAGAACCTGAGTGACAAAAGTAATCACATCACGTTTTGTGCTTCTGGAATACAGCACATTGCGCATTTGCTGTTCAATAATGTACCCGATAAATCCCTGGGAATAGGCACCACATACATCAAGTGGCATCAGAGGGAGGTCAAACATTTTATGTCCGGCCATATTTCTAAGCAGAATATTGCCAACCTGCGGACCATTACCATGACCGATTACAACATTGTAATCTTTTTCAATCAGCGCCATCAGATTTTCACAGGTTTCATGTACATTGGACTCCTGCTCATCTATGGTGCCTTTCTGCCCTGCTCTCAGAAGCGCATTGCCTCCAAAAGCCACAACTGCAAGTTTCTTATTCATAATAGTTACTCAATTTTGATTAAGACGCAAATATAAAAGAATTTAGGAGGATATTTCACATAAATCATAAATTCAGGCTGAGAAACACTGTTATAATTTTATTAAGATTCAACTGAAACCATTTGGCAAATTATTATTACATTTGCTGCAATTAACAAACTAAATCCGTGTATATGAAAAAAATTGCTTATTTACTTATCGTTGTATTTGCTATTTCAATGAACAGCTGCTCTCTCTTTAAAGGTGGCGACGACACCTTTGAAGGGTATATCAAATACAAAATTGAATACAAAGGAGATCTGGATGAAAACACCAGGGCTCAGCTTCCAACTTCTGTTATCAAGTATTACAAAGATTCCAAAGTAAGAGAAGAAAATGAAACCGCAATGTATTCTGTCTATCAGATCACAAACTCTGCCAAAGAAGAAGTCATTATCCTGATGGATATGGACATGATGGGCGAAAAAATTGCTTATAAGAAAAGCAAGGAAGACATGGAAGAAGAAATGGGCGAAGAAATGGAAGATCCTGAAATCAGAGAAACCGGTGAAACCAAAGAAATTCTTGGCTATGACACCAAAAAGGTGGAATTACTTATGGGTGACAATATTTTCACTGCCTACACAACGGATGAACTCAAAACAGCAGCCAACCTAAACTGGGCTGGTCAGTTCAGAGGTGTGGACGGTATCATCCTTGAGTATACAACAGAGCAACAGGGCATTATCACTACCTACAAGGCAACTGAAATTGAAAAAGAAAAAGTGCCCGCTGAAAAATTCAGCATTCCTTCAGAATATGAACTGAAAACAGAGGAAGAAATCAAAACCATGTTTGGTGGTTAATAACTATTTTTGATTCGTAAAAAAATCCTCGCTCTTTTGTGAGGATTTTTTTATTTTTATCAATCGAATAAATAAAAACAAGTGGCAGGAAAATCAAAAAAAACAAAGACGGATACACGAAAAAAGGGTGCAAAAAAACCATCCGGCAAAAAAATGCGCTCTCCGCTTAAGGACGAGCGTTTCAAGGTAACCCTCGGACTGTTCTTTATCGGATTTGCCATTTTGCTGGCCTTGTCTTTTACCTCTTATCTGTTTACCTGGCAGGAAGACCAAAGCAAACTTGATATCCCCCTGACTGAATTATTTACCGATGTTTCCATCAAAGTGGACAACTGGATAGGTAAATTGGGAGCCACCTTGTCAAATAGCTTTATCCATAACGGTTTCGGTCTGGCTTCCTTTGTTTTTATTTTTATTTTCCTGATTATCGGTTTCCGATTGTTGAAACTACGCTTGTTCCCTTTGCGAAAATCCTTATTCCTTAGTCTTACCGGTATGATATGGGTTTCGGTACTCCTGGGATTTATTTTTTCAGATAAAATGTTCTATCTCGGAGGTGCTCACGGATATTTTCTGGCTCAGTGGCTGAATGCATTCATCGGAAAAGCAGGCACCATCATGCTACTACTGCTTAGCTTTTTTGCCATACTGATATTTTCATACAAACCGGCACTGGGCATTATCAAAAACCTGCTGAAAAAAATCAAACATATCAACTCCGGACAATTGCAGGAGGATGATAATGATTTACAGTCAGCAGACAATAAAAGCAGCCAGCCAGAAGAAAGTCCTGCATCACCATCCTCACAAAGTGATGAGCATTCTCTGGAAACTGAAACTGACAAAACAGACTCCGAAATTGAGAGCATCCAACCCGAAGTCATCAGACCTTCTGTAAATCCGGATACGGAAACCAGTCAAAACGAATCTGAAACCCCAGAAAACCCCGATGACGAAGAAGATGAAATAAAACTGGAAGTTGATGACAGTTACATGACCGCAGAGCAGAAGCAAAACGAGAAAGTCAAAATCAGCAATGATGGTGATTATGACCCCACCCTGGATCTGAGCAATTATAAAATGCCACCTGTGGAGTTGCTGGAAGATCACCAGACTGACAGAACCGAAGTCTCGGAAAAGGATCTGAAAGAAAACTCCGACCGCATTGTAAATACTTTGCAGGACTACAATATTGAAATCGCAAGAATATCAGCAACTGTTGGTCCCACAGTCACTCTCTACGAAATTGTCCCGGCTAAAGGAGTACGGATTTCAAAAATCAAGAATCTGGAGGACGATATTGCCTTGTCTCTGGCAGCCCTGGGTATCCGCATCATTGCACCAATACCCGGCAAAGGCACCATAGGCATTGAGGTGCCCAACAGGAGGCCTGAAATTGTATCCATGCGCTCCGTTCTGACCTCTCCGGAATACCTCAACACAAAGTATGAGTTGCCGGTGGTGATTGGCAAAAAGATCAACAATGATCCCATGATATTCAACCTGGCAAAAATGCCTCACCTGTTGATAGCAGGTGCAACTGGACAGGGAAAATCTGTGGGGCTGAACGCGATTATTACTTCCCTGCTGTACAAAAAACATCCGGCTCAGCTCAAATTTGTCATGGTTGATCCCAAAAAAATCGAACTTTCTTTTTACTCCAAACTGGAAAGACATTTTCTGGCAAAATTGCCCGATGAAGAAGAACCCATCATCACCGATACACAAAAGGTAATTCACACCCTCAACTCCTTAACCAAGGAGATGGATATGCGCTACGATCTTTTGAAAAAGGCAGGTGCCAGAAACATTAAAGAATACAACAAAAAATATATCACACGCAAACTCAATCCCGAAAAAGGACATCACTACCTGCCATACATTGTGGTAATTGTGGATGAGTTTGCTGATCTGATTCAGACAGCGGGGAAAGAAATTGAAGGGCCGATAGCCCGGCTGGCACAACTCGCAAGGGCCATTGGCATCCATTTGATTATTGCCACACAGCGGCCATCCACAAACGTAATTACAGGAACGATCAAGGCCAACTTCCCGGCCAGGATATCTTTCCGCGTATCCAGCAGCATAGATTCCCGCACAATACTTGACAGTACCGGAGCAAACCAGCTCATCGGCAGGGGTGACATGCTCATCAATGATGGTCAGAATCTGGTCAGGGCGCAGTGTGCCTTTGTTGATACCCCCGAAATCGAGGACATTACCGAATATATTGGGTCACAGCAGGGATATCCCTCCGCTCTCATCCTGCCGGAACCTGACACCGAAGACAGCGAAACAGCAAAAGTTGATCCCAACGAAAAACTGGACGAAAACTTTGAGGATGCAGCCAGATTGGTGGTCAGACATCAGCAGGGAAGCACCTCACTGATTCAAAGAAAACTGTCCATCGGATACAACCGTGCAGGACGTATCATTGATCAACTGGAAGCAACAGGCATTGTTGGCCCCTTTGAAGGAAGCAAAGCCAGAAAAGTTCTTTATCCCGACGAATACGCTTTGGAACAATATTTGAACTCACTGAACGAAAAAGAACAAAACTGATGAAAAGATTCTTATTTATATCAATTATGGCACTGGCCTTTGCAGGCTTTGCCAATGCCCAGGAAAGCGATCAGAAGGCGCTGGATATCATGGAAGAAGTGGCCGAAGAAACAAAAAGCTATGATGGCTTCTATGTGGAATTTACTTTCAGCATTCACAACCTCAGGGACAGCACAAAACAAGCCACCGACGGTAAAATGTGGTTTCATGATAAATCCTATAAACTCGATATGATGAACTCCGTAATTCATTCCGATGGAGAAACAAACTGGGTGTATCAGGAAGAAACCGGAGAAGTGAACATTACAGAGCACAATGAAGAAGAAACAACAAGCTTCATAAACCCGTACCGCTTTCTTGACAATTTTGCGGATGAATACACATGCAGATTTGTTTCAGACAGATTTATCAATAACCGCCCACTGGTGGAAGTGCACCTCTTCCCCAATGACATTGAAGAAAGTACATTCTCTCGTATCAAACTGCGGCTGGACAAAACCAAAAAAGAACTTTTTGACTTCACTTTCGTCGGTAAGGAAGGAGTCAATTACACAATCACAATTAACAAACTGGTTTCCAGCAAACCCGTAACCAAAGAAATGGTCAGCTTTAATAAATCTGACTATCCCGATGCAGAAATTATTGATATGCGGTAATTTTTCTTTTTTTTCTGAAAATGAATTACTATTTTTGTGCACTGTTTAGCACAAATCCACGGAGAGGTGGCGGAGTGGCTGAACGCACCGGTTTGCTAAACCGGCATACTCCATAACGGGGTATCGGGGGTTCAAATCCCCCCCTCTCCGCAAGCAAAAAGCCCAACTGACAACCGTCAGTTGGGCTTTTTTGTATCCCCGATGCCGAAAGCTTGCTTTCAGGTATCGGGGATACAAAAAAGCCTCAGCTACG
>JBNJGS010000062.1:0-17041 GCA_051747965.1 Bacteroidota bacterium | reverse complement strand
AGTTCTGAAAGCCCGGTGTACGTATATGGATTTGTTACGCCGGATTGGGTTGGTGTTCCTGTTGGTGAAAAGCCTGCAGTTCCCAGTTCAATATCCCATAGCGATGCTCCGGCATTGTCTGTCCAGGAAAGATCAGCCTGATCAGATAGTATATTGGTCGCTGTCAAAGCAGATGGCATGGCACATGAAATTACACTAATGTCAATATCATCAATAGCAGCTGGTGGTTGATAATCGTATAAAGCATCATTATCCCAAGAAAAAACCAGACGCCAAGTAGCATTTGCATAAGTACTTGCATCCAGTTGAATGTTTTCAGTTTGCCAGGTAGTCTGCTGATTGTATGTTGAGCCTACTTGTCCGGATGAAAGTTCTGTTCCTGCAACCGGTGTTGTTGAAGTTGATACCAGGAATACCTCCATGTAATCATAGGTGGATTCTCCCTCACATTTCCACTTAAACTGCAAATTGAAAGGATCCGTACTTGCAGGAAAGTCCAAATCAATGTACATATGAGTAGTGCTCGCCGTGTTTGCATAATTATTTAAGGAACCATCATCAGAAATATATGCTGAATTGGAACCGCTTGCAGCAGTTGCCGTACCGACAATCCACTGATTAGTTTCAGAATCATTCTCATAGGTCCATGCACCACCGCCGGATTCAAATGTTTCAGTAAAAGGCACAACCAACGCCAGGGCCGGTGTGGTAACTGAGCCGGAAGCTGCAGTGGTATTGTAACACACATCTGTATTAAGGTATTCATACACATCAAAAACATAATCCGTCTGTGGAGAAAGGCCTGTTACATCAACGCTTGTCCCTGGTCCGTTATAAACCACAAAATTTCCTGTACCTGTAATATCACCGGAACCATACATTGCATCGGCAGTATAATTTGTACCACTTGATGGAGCTACTGCAGCTGTAGTGGCTTCGCGGGCAACAACCAACAGGTTATCTCCGTTTCCACGGGTCCAGTTAACAGTCAAAGAGGTACCATTGTCATTGTTGGTAAAATTAACATTTGATGCCTGGGTTGTGGGGGCAGTGCAGGGCATAGTATAAGTCACCGAAATTCTCACAAAATCCACATACGCATCGTAATTGTTATTGTTACTATCGTAGTTTTTAGCTTTAAGCAGAACCCCAAAATTGGTGCTATTTATTTCCGCAGGTGTCCATGTTGTTCCCCACATATCTGCTGTTCCACCGTAGGTAGCAATCGCCTCTGATGCGGGCCAGCCTGTTCCTGTAGCAGCTTTATTTGTACCAATAGCACCTGATCCGTCCTTTGTAAGATTCAGAATCTCGTCCCGAATTAAAGAATTGCTTGCATACCGATCTATCTCGACTGTAATTCCAGTTATCGTGGCTGTACCAGGAATAGCAAATCCAAAGTTGGTAAGCTCAAGCATCCCCGAACTTTTACCCTTACTTATTCCGGGAGCTGATGCATAAAGGGCATCATCGGATGTTGCATTTGCAAGGTCAACCCAATCGGTTTCTGAGCCACCGGAATTATTAGTGGATGTTCCCGGATAATTCGGTCCTTCGGTGCTTTGCGCATTCACCAACAATCCAAAACTTAAAAATACTGCAATTGTAAAACTTCGATATAGTATTTGTTTTAACATGGCTTTCTACTTTTTGAAATACAGTTCGTAAAATTTTGCCTTTTCGCGCTCAAATTCATCCTTTGAGGCCTGATCATCGCCCTGTAGTTTTGGGGCTTCGGGATGATGTGCCATCCATATCCGGAAAGACTTTCTGTAGGCTTCTTCTTCTTTTGGGGAGCATCCTTTTGTGTATTCCGGAGGGTTGGGATAACAGGAAGCATCGTACTTCTGAAATGCCTCAAATGTACGCAAGTCCAGAACGTCAAGATACTCCGGATGTGCTTCATACCAAATCTTCATCTCCTTCATAAAGGTTTCCCTGTCATCTGACCTGTTACCAGTAGCCTGGTACTCCGGCATACCTTCAACACCACGAAGGTAAGCAATCAGCTTTTGCTTATATACCAGATCATCGTAATCAGGATTTCCGGTATTCACGAACTCTACCGGTATTTCACCATCAGCCTTATCATTCACGGATTCCTGTGCCTGCAATTCCGCGGTGACTGAAACAAACATCAGCATTGCTATGCCAATTATCGCAACAACCACTGCAGGCTTTTTAATTGTGTTCATAAGTTCCCCTTTTTACTTTTCGTATCTGTTGCTAAGATAACAATTTTTCAGGCACTTTCAGGACTTAAGATATGAATCATATACCTTAACAATCATACCACACATTTTTGTATAATACTTGTCGCACATAACACACTGCCACACATCTTTTGTGGGGATTTTTTAACATCTACGCGTTTTTACCTAATTTCTTATACCGATCAGATGTAGACAGATTGTAGAGGTGCATTTATCTCATTACAAAAGATTTTCAGGCTTCAACTTAAGGTATTGTGAGCATATTTTTCATTGAAAATACAGAAAACCTTCCTGCAATATATTAGCTTTACATCAAAAATTACCAAATGGAAAATACAGGCAAACAGGCTTCTGTTATCATGCAAGAGCTTAAGCAGCTTGAAGATATGAAAAGAGCTCACAAACAACAATCCTTTTTCAAAACCGGAAAAGGTGACTATGGCGAAGGTGATATCTTTCTGGGCGTAAAGGTACCCTGGCAGCGAAAAATCAGCAAAAGGCATTACGCAAACACCGAAACAGAAGACATACGCACGCTTCTCTCATCTCCTGTCCATGAACACCGGCTTACCGGAACATTCATTCTTGTTCTGAAATATCAGAAAACACGGGATAAAGCAGAAAAAGAAAACCTGAAGGACGTTTATCTGGACAACACCGCAGCCTTCAATAACTGGGACCTGGTGGATTCTTCTGCACATCACATTCTCGGTCATTGGCTACATGACAAATCCGATAAGAAAATACTATACCACTTGGCCAGATCAGAAGACCTCTGGGAACAGCGCATCGCCATGATTGCCTGCATGTACGACATCAAAAAGGGCAGATTTGAAACCGCTTTTGACATTGCCGAAATCCTGCTCTACCACAAGCACGACCTCATCCACAAAGCCGTGGGCTGGATGCTCAGGGAAATTGGCAAAAAAGATGCTGATGCTGAAGAATCATTCCTCAAAAAGCATTACAGGGAAATGCCGCGAACCATGCTGCGTTATGCCATTGAAAGATTTCCGGATGAAAAGCGACAGGCTTACCTCAAAGGTGAGATTCGCTGATGCTTACATGAGTTTGATAAGTGCAATCTCTGCCAGTACAAAGAAAAGAGCCAAAAGCAAAAACCATGGCCACAGGGGTTTTCCCTGCTCTGATTCTTCTATGCTGCCCGTTAATGATGTATCTCTGGCGTCATACACCTGTTTCAGACTGAAATTCCGGGCTTCGGCACTGGCTTTCAGATTTTCACTGTCATAAAACTCCATTTCCGATTCCAGGGGAGACATATTCAGTGCAAAACCTTTGGTAAATACATCATTGACATACACATCATAGAAGCCGGCATGATCAAGGGCTTCCGGAATAAATATATTCAGGCCGGTACGGGTTTCTCGGTAAGAAGGTATCAGGCTTTCCTCATTTCCACTGCGGATTTCGACACCACCCTCCCCTGTTGGTTGCACATCAGTCCGCAGGCTTCCACCACGTCCGACAAGGTAATACAGTGGCTGATCTGTGGGTGTATTCATTACCATATTGTAAGCCACGGGAACAAATACCGGATGTCTGACAAAGCTACTTTCATTGCGCTCTAAGGGAGCACTGAAAAAATACAACAAGCTGTTTTCCCGGGAAACAATATCAAGGAATGAAGAGCCGTCTGTCATCTCCAGCAAGGTTTCGCTACGGCTTTCCGCCTTTTTCTGCATGGGATAGCGGCCTTTGATTTCCGGCAAATCAGCATTTTCCTGCCGGGAGCTGAAAACATCCGCAAAGAAAGCATGTTCCCAGGCAATATCATCAATTTTTCTGCTGATGCTGTCCCACTCCCTGTAGCGTGGTCCCCTGACCTCATCCGAAAACCGGTTCCAGCTATCCGTATCCATATTGCGGCCGGGAATAAACACCAGGCTACCTGCCTTATCCAGGCCGTCCAGCAATTGTGATGACATGCCGTCTGAAATATGCTCTATCCCATTGAATATCAATACATCATACGCATCCAGAAAAGTATAATCCAATGCATCTGCCTGCACCTGACTGACATCAAACCGACTGGTATCATCAAAAATTTCCTGGGGAAATTCCTGTTTATCCGCACCATTGATCAGCAAAATGCTTTTTTGCTTTTCCAGAGGGTAGGTAAAATAAAAATTGTTATCAAAACTCACCGGATAATCATCTATACTTAGTCTGGCCTTCTGAAAACCATCTGCAGGATTTGTATAGGTAAGCTGAGCTTCCGTGCTTTCCCCTGCGTCAATACTGAAAGTACTGACAGCACGCAAAGAATCGTTCAATTCCATTTGCAGGGACATATCAGAATAGTTTTGTGTACCGTGATTGCGAATCAACACGGACAAACGTTCCGGCTTGCCGGTTTGTCTGAACGGTGTATCAAACCAGACTGAATCAATGCTTAGATTTTCATCCTCTACACCCTTAATCAGGACTGCGTGCATATCAAACTTATCCAGTCCGGAGAAATCATCAAACTCCATGGTAGACTTTTGAAAATCCGAAATCAGATACACAGGCAAGCGGCCTTCAAAGCTCCGGGTTTTCACACTGCTTTTCAGGCGTTCAATGAGTTTTTCCAGTTTCATACTTACAGGACTCACACCTACCTGCCCCACTTCAATGAGAAAATCCTCATATGCCATGGGCCGGTAATAACGAGGCGGCATATCATTTGTAAACAGGTAATAATCGACACCTTCGCCATAAGCTTCAGCAATCTCTGTGGCTTTCTGCCTTGCCATATCAATCAATTTGCCATTTTCACCCTCATTCTGCATGCTGTATGAATTATCAAGGCACAGCATGACAGAACCTACGGGTTCTTGTTCTTCAGAATCACCCTCAGGCAAAATAACCGGACGGGCAAAAGCCAGTACCAGAGCGGCAATCATAAGCATCCTGCTCAGCAAAATCAACAATTGCCTGATATTGGTCCGCGAGCGCGTATCTTTGCGTACGGATTCAAGAAAACGTGTTTGAGAAAAATACACAGTTTTGTGCCGCCTGAAATTAAACAGGTGGATAATTAAGGGAATGGCCATTGCGGTCAGCGCCCAGAGAAATGAAGGATACAAAAAACTCATACACGTTTATTTTGTCCTGTTTTACAGATGAACAAATGTAGGAAAAAATCAGGGAAATCCGAAGCAGATACGCTGTACAAATCCAAAGATATTCCGGAATCCGCATTTAGACAGAAAGCATTTCCCGCCAGGGCGAAATCCGGCACAGGGCTTGTGCAGCAGGTAGTCGATCACTCATAAACATGGATCCCGGCTTCTCTTTTTATGATTTCATCATGGATAAATAGCAAATCAGTCACATTTTTCTTAGCTTTGTGCAACATGCCAATTGAATCATCAATGAAACTCATTATTCAAATACCCTGCTACAACGAAGAGGCGAGCCTTCCTCTCACCTATGTTGATTTACCAAAAACGATTGAAGGAATAGACAAGATTGAGGTGCTGGTGATTGACGATGGAAGCACGGATAAAACCCGCAAAGTGGCTGAATCCCTTGGTGTGGATCACATCATCAGCTTCAAAAGCAACAAGGGCCTGGCACGGGCATTTGAGGCAGGGCTCAATAAATCCCTGGAGTTGGGAGCTGACATCATTGTCAATACTGATGCTGACAATCAATATGCCGGTAGCGACATTGATAAACTGGTTCAGCCAATACTCAAAGGCGAGGCGGACGTTGTCATTGGCGACAGACGAACCGACAGCATCAGGCATTTTTCCTTTTTCAAAAAAATAATGCAAAAACTGGGCTCGGGCATCATCCGTAAATTGTCCCGCACACAAGTCCGTGATGTTGTAAGCGGGTTCCGTGCATACAGTCGTGACACAGCTTTTCAGCTCAACATAGCCACTGATTTTTCCTATACCATAGAAAATGTGATGCAGCTGGGAAGTATGAAAGCAAGGCTGATTTCAGTTCCCGTGCGCACCAACAAACAATTGCGTAAATCCCGACTTTACAAGAGTACACCGGGCTTCATTTCGCAACAAATCATCACCATCATCCGGGCTTACTCAAACTACAAGGCCATACGTGCTTTTACCATATTGGGTATTTTGCTGATGATCCCGGGAATCATAGGCTTTATCAGGTTTTTATATTTTTACTTTACAGAGGGCGGACAGGGACACATACAGTCACTGATATTTTCCACAGCTTTTTTAAATGCAGGTTTGCTGATCCTGATGATTGGAATCATTGCTGATCTGATCAGCACCAACCGTAAACTACTGGAAAGATTACTCGAATTCACCAAACGCGACAGATGGAACAAGAAATCATAACCGGCAATTATTACGATAAATACAACAGCGGGAATCCCATAGTCCGGCAGCTTATGAATGGTTTTTTCCGGGAGCTCCATGGTATGGTGAAAAAATGCGGTAAACCCGAAAGCCTTCACATTCTGGAAGCCGGCTGCGGGGAAGGTCATCTGGCCCATCTCATCAGCAAAACACACAAACCTGCCAGCTACACAGGTTTCGATATTGATGCGGAAATCATCCGGCAGGCACAGCAAGCCAATCCTGATGGAAACTTCCATACCGGCAATATTTACGATTTGAACAGATATGGGAGTCAGAATTACGATCTGGTCATTGCCTCCGAAGTACTGGAACACATTCACCACCCGGAAGATGCACTAAAGCAACTGACCAGTTTGAAGGCAGGCTTTTACCTTTTTTCCGTTCCCCGGGAACCAATCTGGCGCATACTCAACCTTGCCCGTCTGAAATACATTCCGGCGCTGGGCAACACGCCGGGGCATCTGCAACATTGGAGCAAACACAGTTTTAAAAAGCTCATCTCCGAATATTTCAGGATTGAAGCCGTTAAAAGCCCTTTTCCCTGGAGCATGATTCTTGCAACTCCACGATAAGCCGGAAATATCATTGGGAAACAGACATAAACCCCAAATGGCTGCGGGATTATTACCCGAAAAGTCAGGAAATATGATGGTTTGCGGTAGATTATTTTGATAGCACTGAGGAAAGCCAGCAGTTAAACGAATTGCTCCTGTTACTGTCATTTCCCGGGAATGGTGGGGAAAGGTGGAATCGCAGGATTACAATTTCCTGATGAAGAAAGATGAAATCAGTGTCAGTGCAATGGGTATAATGATGTTTTTATATTCACCCTTAACTTTATCAAAGATTTTCTGATCTTTAATTGATTCTGTAATGCTTTGCAGAATAAGCGAGTGAATATGCTTTCTGCTCTCTTCATTTTTTTTGCCTTTATGAACTCCGTTCAGGTCCAAAAATGTCGATATCAACTTGTATTGCTGAATGTAATTTTGTTCGGTCTGGTGTACGCGATTTTCAATTTCCCGTTTTACCAGTTGTAATTCTTTGTAGTTATCAATCATATCACCCAGTTGTTTCTACTTTTCAGAATCCCTGAATACAGTCCGCACCACTTCATCTTTGATATATTTCTCCAGCAATCGTTTCCGGAAAATTACCAGTATAATCAAAAGCAGGAGGTTTACACCTGCCAGTGCAAGGAAACCGAGCACATATGAATTCATTTGTTCGCCAATCCACAATGCCAGCGCAATTGAAATAAAGAAAACAACAAAGCCGGCAAACATGGACAAGATTATTCTCCGGAAAAGGACTGCCAGGGTTTCACTGATTTTTTCAGTTCCTTCTATTTTCAAAAGCAAAATACGTGAACTGATATAATCTTCAATTTTTTTCAGCATAAAGTTAAGCGTCATTATTTTTACATAAATCAAGCCTTTCACTAAAAGCTTCCCATAAATACAATCTTCACAAATTCTATTTATGGTCAAACTTTTAATGCAGGCCTTTCATTTTGATTATCCATCACCTTTGGTAAAGGAAAACAAAGTCCGCAGGGCAAGCTTTGTTCTGTCT
The DNA here is from genome assembly GCA_051747965.1 of Bacteroidota bacterium. Taxonomy (GTDB): domain Bacteria; phylum Bacteroidota; class Bacteroidia; order Bacteroidales; family ML635J-15; genus JAQIBY01. Next base: position 8,901 of record JBNJGS010000062.1, on the reverse strand, counting down.
GAAAAACGACAATAATTTACTTTCGCAAAACTGTGCATTTTCAAACTGAACCTGCCTGCCGACAATGCTTATCCCAAACTCTATGTGGTTCTGGATCCTTTTGTACGACTTTCCGCTTTTTCTTTGGCGGCCTGGTCGGTCTCTTTTTGTTTTTCTTTACTCATAAACTCTTTCAGGTTAGAAAGCAATTCATCAGTTTTGGATGAAATGTTTTCCCTTGTTTCTTTTCCGCTGGCGGGTGCAACAAGAATTCCGGTAATTACTCCGGCAGCTGCTCCTGCCAATACGCCTAATAAAATTTTTCCACTGTTTGACATAATAAAAATCTCCTTTTTTAAATTAAACATTTGTTAATCTCCAGACTTCTTATCTGAATCATTAACTTACAATTATTACAAAGATATCATAATATTTGAGACTGCAAAATATTTTATCAACAATTCAGAGTACAATATGCTCATATTCCACGATTGCACATAATATTTTCCGGGTAAAAATACAGGCTTATCCGTGAAATTTATTCAAAGGTATTCTCTCACCTTACTGCCATTGCTCACTTTTTTGCAGGAGGGTGGAAATTACATCCTGCCTGATGAAAAAAAAACACGTAAAATAATTTTTAAATTTTGTATTTTATACAAAAACACAGCATGATAATTCTCAATTTTGCCAAATATGCAAATATATAGAAATTTATTATTTTTTAAACTTTTTAAACTATACTTAAGTAGATTTGCAACTCACCTCATAACAGGAATTCAGAGAAATCATTGTATTTTATCACCCGCATCGCATTGCTGATTATCGTGAGCATACAGCCGGTAAGGCACAAGGCATAAGCCTGCTTTTTCATTCTGTTTGTTTGGTACTGATATTAAGATTGAGTTTCCTTTCCGGTAATACGCTCATCCCTTTTGATGGCATTTTCTTTATTCGCTGCCGGGAGATAATCCAGATAGATGGCATCCATGGCTTTGAACAGATTTTTGTTTGCAGCAGGAAAGCGGCTTTCCATATCCTGCAGCAACTGCCGTATTTCCATGCGACGTGTTTTGTCCTCATGCGGGCAGGGCAGATTGTTGAGGGGAAAATCCATCAGCCCGGCAAATTCACGACTTTGTTTATCCGTATGATACAACAATGGACGTATAAGCTCAACACGGCCGCCAAACATTGGCAGGCGACCGGGCATAGAAGATATGGTGCCGTGAGAAAGCATGTTGAGCATGAGCGTTTCTACAGCATCATCACTGTGGTGACCAAGGGCTATTTTGTTTATGTCCATACTTTTTCCAAGTTCAAACAGGGCTTTGCGTCTGTGCCATGAACAATAGAAACAAGTGGACTGTTTGTCCGTTCTGGAAAAATCCACGGAAATCTCTTTTATATGCAGGGTCACATCCAAATCCCGGCAAAAACGCTGCAACCAGTTTATATCCGTTTTGTAGGGCACCTCTTTGATATCCACAAATACCGCTTCCAGATGATAAGCCACATCTGAAAACTTCCGCCTTCCTGTCAGTGTTTTCAATAGCGCCAGGCTGTCTTTCCCTCCGGAAACACCAATAAGAATACGGTCTCCTTCGGCAATCATGTCATGCTCCCGTATGCAGGCACCTGCCCGGGCATAGAATTGCTGAATAAAACGCTTTTCCGCTTTCTCCATGCAGCAAAGGTAAAAAAAGTCAGAATTCCCCGGCGCTCAGCAATTTTCAAATTGTAATATTGTGAACCGGTGTGCTGCTTTTTTATCTGATTGCGCCTGCATTTTTTTTTGGGGGGGGTATCAGCAGATTCGGCTTTGGTTATTTCTGATCACCGAAATACTTACAGGCGATGACTCCAAAGCCAGTAAGGACGACAAAAAATGCCTGTACAGTATTCAGAAATGATTTTATTTTTCCAGTGGTTTCAGATTTTCAACAACGGGAACAAGCATGTTTTCCCACTCACCGGTATAACCGTCATACATTTCCTTCTCCCGGATCTCCCATGTCATTTCAAACCACTTGTTGTCGTATTCTTCATAAATTTTATTGGGCATGAGGGATTGGGTAAATTCAAGGCCACTGGTAAATTCTGATTCCCGCCACATTTCATACCTGTTTTCTTCTTTATCCCTGAATATATACACCATTCCGTCAGAATTGGCAACCATCTGGTCAAATCTGACCATGCTGGTGTACTGTTCACCAGCAGTAACATCTTCCGGCCAGGCTTCAATTCCTGCAGGACTTTCTTTCTGTGCCGGCTGTTCAGCTTTAGAGACAGTCTTTTCCCGGCTTATCTCTGTTTGCTCATCTTTCACGGAATTTTCTTTTTCATCAGTTTTGTCTGCTGACTGACATGCAGACAGGAGCAGAATTATAAACAAGAAAAACAAATTGTATTTTTTCATATGTAAAGAGTTTTTTATTCGGGTTTAAAAATACACAAATAATACCAGCCAGCCGATGGATGAGAAAAAAATTACATTCCGGGAAAAACAATTTGTCCGCTGCTGTGATTATTGCCGGCACCGGTTACTGATGCAAGCACATTTACTTCCTGACGATACCGCAGCACAGCCATGAAAGCAAAAATCAGCGCTTCTTTAAAATCTACCAGCACCTCATCGGGGATGTGAATATCTGCTGCACTGAGCCTACGAATTCTATCCATCAGGAAAGTGTTTTTTGCACCACCACCTGTGACAAGTACTTTCCCCTTCAGGTGACGGGCAATCTGCATGGCTGCATGTTCGTACCAGGTCCGCATCAGATCTTCCAGCGAATATTCAGATAACAAAGGCCGGAGAAGAACGTCCACATGGTCTGCAACCCATTCCCTGCCGAGTGATTTGGGCGGTTTCTGCTGATAAAAATCCAGGGCATTGAGTTTTTGCAATAAATCAGGGATTGTCTTTCCTGTAGCTGCAATCATTCCATCCTTGTCAAAGTCGAGGTTTATCCTGTTGGCCAGATCATTTCCCACTGTATTCACCGGGCAGATATCCCAGGCAATGCGCCGGCCTTCCACATCCATTGAAATATTTGAAAATCCACCGATGTTCAGGCACTGATCATATCCGGAAAACAGGTATTTATCACCAATAGGCACCAGCGGGGCACCCTGTCCGCCCAGTTTTACATCAGGGGAACGAAAATCAAAAATCACTGGAATCGCGCAGGCATCTGCTATTTTTTGTCCCTTGCCAATCTGCAGGGTAAGTCTTTTTTCCGGCTGATGGAAAATGGTATGTCCATGGGATGCAACGAAATCCGGCAAATCTGCAGGAATGCCTTCCTGCTCCATAAAAGCTTTCACTGCCCTGCCCGACCATGTTCCGAAATATTCATCCAGTTTTTTCAGCTGTTCTGCTGACATCATAACAGCTTGCCTGAGAGCTGTCTTTAACTTTTGATCATAAGACATGGTAGTTGAGGAACAAATCCTGTAATTCCAATGACCTGCATATATTTTCTCAAAGCTGCAAAATGCCAGATCGAGTCCGTCTGCAGAAGTTCCGGACATCAAACCGATGATGTGATATTTCATTTTTTTCGAACAAATTTCTTTTTCAAATGTAATAAATAACAAATGATTTTACTATTTTTAAGCTTAACTTAAGAAAACTTAACAAGGAAAACGATTATGAAGAAACTTATTGTACCAACCGATTTTTCCGAATTTTCACTTTGTGGACTGGAACTGGCCATCCTTTATGCCAACAAATACAAATCTGATATTCAATTGGTTCATGTCCTTAACACAAAGAAATCCAGGTATAAGACCACAGAAAGCTCGGAGAAAGAAATCAGTGCTGAACAACTGGAGAATATTGTAAATGATTTCAAAGGCAAACTTCACAAAGACGGCAAGCTTGATTATATCGTAAAATCAGGCAGAATATTTGAGGAAGTAGCTGAACAGGCTGAGGCCATAAAGGATTCCGCTGTATTTTGCAGTACACACGGAGAATCAGGTCTGAGCAATATTTTTATCGGTAGCAATACCCACAGGATTGTGGAAGGAACCATCCGTCCGGTATTCTCAGTGGGATCAAGCAAGCAGGTGGAACCCCCCAAAACCATCGTAATGCCTATAGATATCACCAAAGAAACCCGTGAGAAGGTGACACTGGTGGCCAGCATAGCCAAAAAGTTCGGATCTAAAGTCCATATTCTTAAAGTAACCACCTCTACCTCTGAAGGCATACACAACACACTGAAAATGTATGCCTCCCAGGTTGCCAAATATTTTGATGAGCGTGATATCGAATACGAAAAAAGTCTGATCGTAGGTGATAACATTACCGATGTTACAATTGAATATGCAAAAACTGTAGAAGCAAATCTCATCGCAATTATGACAGAACAAACCAAATCACTCACAAATCTTCTGATGGGATCCTACGCACAACAAATGCTGAACAACTCACCTGTACCTGTAGTCAGTGTTACACCTTATGAGCTTACAGTAAATGAATCATCATTCAGAACCATGGGTGGTTAAAAAAAATGCTTCACAAGAAAGCGGACATGCGCAAGTATGCCCGCTTTTTTTGTATTTTTGCCCCAGAAATAAAATGTGATGTCACACATGAAAGTACTGAAAAGAATTCTTATTGGTTTGGGTTTGTTGATCGCCATTGCACTGCTTACTGCCCTGTTTGTAAGAAAAGATTATTCCGCTGAAGGAGAAATTGTGATCGACAGACCTCTGTCCGAAGTTTTTGATTACGTGAAACATCTGAGAAATCAGGACAATTTCGCGGTTTGGGGCAAATCAGATTCCAACCTAAAGATGGAATACAAAGGCACAGATGCTACAGAAGGATTTACACAGATTTGGGAAAGTACTGATAAAGATGTTGGTAGCGGAGAGCAGGAAATCACCGGTATCACACCCGAACATCGCATTGATTATGAACTTCGGTTTAAGGAACCCTTCGAAAGCACGCAGGATTCCTACATCATCACAGAGCGTGTCTCAGACGGGCAAACCCGTGTAATCTGGGGATTTGAAGGCCGCCTTGCTTACCCGATGAATCTGATGTTTCTTTTCAGCAATTTTGAGGAGATGATCAGAGGTGACTTACAGAAGGGATTGGATAAGCTAAAGTCAATTCTGGAAAGCCAGGAAGCCAAAACTGACAATGCCACCCTTAGACCGGGAGCATTCTCAGTTAGCCTTAATGTTAGCGATTTACAAGAATCCAGAGCATTTTATGAAAAACTGGGTTTTCGGGTTTTTGGCGGTTCTCATGAAGCAAATTACCTTATCATGAAGAACCAGGATGCTCTGATAGGATTATTTGAGGGCATGTTTGAAGACAACATGCTTACTTTTAATCCCGGCTGGGATCAAAATGGCGATGAGCCGGATTCTTTTGATGATGTGCGGGATATCCAAAAACATTTGCAAAGCCATGGCATTCAACCGGAAAAACCTGTGGAGATAACCGATAGTGGCCCTGCCAGTTTGATCATTACAGATCCTGACGGAAATACCATACTGATTGACCAACACAGGTAAATTTCAAGGGTCTTAATTTTTAAACTCCGGCAACTTTTATCCGGCCTCAGATATGCAGGCATGGATTTTCTCTGCCCTGTTCAGCAATCCCTCAACAAAAGAGCTTTCCAGCTTCCAGCCCTGGGGATAGACAATGCCCAGAGAGGATTTCCCCTTGAGTTCAGGGACAAAATCCGGATGAAATTTATTGATGAATATATGCAAACCGGAAAAATCCGTCAGGCTGTCAAGGATTTGCCTTTGCAGCATGGATCCGGAAAGCAGATTTCTTTCCACTCTTCCCATTTTCCCGGTGATGACCGCCCGTGAATCAAAAATACGATTTCCAAGCTTGTTGGACTTTAATTCAGAGGACATACTCAGTCTGTCAAGAATGTCTTTTTTACGTATACGTAGTTTACCCTTGATTTCATCAGGCAAAGCAACAAATGCCCCGCAGTAAACGGTTGATTGACCAACACGTGCATAGGGATCACTGAAGCAAACAAAAAAACTATTCCTCTCTTCAGAAGCGGGTACAACAGCCCAGGCCCGGTACTTCTGAAAAGTATTGATGCCCGATTTCGGGTATTCAGTTACTTCACTTTCAATATCTCTGCCGGATAAGGTGGCAATTTTTTCAAGTTTTTCAATGGTTTTGCGTTCTTCCATACTTATCTGATTACCATTTAGAGATTTTTCTTCAAATATTATGATTTATCAGCACAATGCTTTATCCGGTCTAATATAGAAATAAATTATTCTCTCATTGACCTTCAGACAGACTTTTCCTGCAAAGCATAATAAAGAGATCAAAAAAACATCAGTATAGAGCAGCAGCCCATGACAACCGGACATATTTTATTTCAAGTGAAATCCACATATTGGCGGTCTGCGACAATTGTTATAATTTTGTTGCTTTTGAAATAGGTATGCCGTGATACAGACACTGCCGACCCAAAAGCATTAGCGTAATAATTATGGTTTTTAGGCGACAAAAGAGGATTAACCAATGAGTGAAGAAAAAAAGGAAAGACAATATCTGGCAGAACTACTGAAGAAAACCGACCTGAAATTAACGGAAATCAACGAAGCCATACAACTCAAGAAAGATGAAATCGACTATATGAACAAGCATATGGAAGATCATAAACGTGATATGGATCATCTTGAGAAAAATGCCATGCGTGAAACCATTTTCAACTATACCCTGCAGGGTGAGCACACCGTTGAAAACAGGAAACGCCTGATGAGACTGAAGGACACAGCATATTTTGGCAGAATAGACTTTCAGGAAAAAGGTGGAGACAGTCCAAGAAAAATATATGTTGGCGTACACAACTTTCAGGATACCGAATCAGATAAAAATCTGGTATATGACTGGCGTGCTCCCATTTCCAGCTTGTTTTATGATTATGAATTGGGCAAGGCACAATATGAGACAGAAAGGGATGCCATTGAAGGCGATATTTCTCTGAAACGGCAATTCAGAATTCGCCGGGGCGAGATGGAATACATGCTGGACACCGATATCACCATTCATGATGATGTGCTGCAACGCGAACTCAATCAGGCATCCAGTGCCAAAATGAAAAACATCATTGCCACCATACAAAAAGAGCAAAATGCCATCATCCGAGACGAAGATTCACATCATTTGATCATACAGGGGGTGGCAGGTTCAGGCAAAACATCCATCGCTTTGCACAGAATTGCCTTTCTGCTTTACCGTTTCAAGGAAACCATATCATCCGCCGATATCCTTATCATCTCACCCAACAAGGTATTTGCCAGTTATATTTCCAATGTACTGCCGGAGCTGGGAGAAGAAAGTGTAGCAGAAACCAGCATGGAAGAAATCGCCGATGAGCTGTTTGAGCATCAAATCAAATTTCAGTCATTCCATGAACAGGTAGCAGAATTGCTTGAGAAAAATGATGCAAAGCTGATTGAGCGCATTCAGTTCAAATCATCAAAAAACCTGCTCTCAAAAATTGATGAATATCTTGTTTCCCTTGAAAATGAAGGATTCAAGGTGCATGATATTTTTGTAAAGAAAAAGCCGGTTCCTGCCTGGTTTATCAAAGAAGCTTTCCACAAATACAGCCGAATGCCGATTCTGAAAAGATTCAATGAAGTGGTGAGAGAAATCGTTGAAAATGTTTACCGGTTTTATGAAATTGAAGTTCAGTACAAAGACCGAACGGAATTGCACAATACCATCCGGAAAATGTTTCCATCATACAACCCACGCATGCTATACAAAGGATTTTATGAATGGCTGGGAAAACCTGAATTGCTCAAACTGAAAAAAGGAAATACCTATGAGTGGAGTGATGTGTTTGCTTTTCTTTACGTAAAAATGAAACTGGAAGGCACAGAGCCAAATTCTACGGTAAAACACCTGGTCATTGATGAGATGCAGGATTATTCGCCGGTGCAATACGAAGTATTAAGCATGCTTTTCCCCTGTAAAAAAACCGTTCTAGGTGATATCAACCAATCAGTGAACCCGTTTAGCTCCTCAGGCATCCGTGAGATTGAAAATGTTTTCAGCGCATCTACAAGTATGACCATGCTGAAGAGTTATCGCTCAACTTTTCAAATCACTGAATTCACCAAACGCATCAGTCAGAATGCAAATATCAAAGCCATAGAACGGCATGGGAAAGAGCCGCAAATCCTCGCATGTAAAAATTCTGATGCAGAGCTTTCTCAAATAAAATCCCTGATAGAAAACTTCAATTCAGGCCATTTCAACTCCCTGGGAATTATCTGCAAAACACAAAAACAAGCCGACATGCTCCATGAGAATCTCAAAATCGGATTTTCTGTGAATCTGCTGAATGCCATTAGTGTGGCTTTTGGCAGCGGCATCGTAATTACCACGGCACATCTTGCCAAAGGACTGGAATTTGACCAGGTGATCGTGCCGTTTTGCACAGACAAAAACTACAAAACCGAAGCCGATAAACAAATGCTTTATGTTGCCTGCACCAGGGCAATGCATGAACTATATTTAACACACACGGGTAAAGCCAGCCGGTTTCTAACAGAGTAAAAGCACAAGACTCCCGCAATCCGGATCATTCTCTGCCAGGCTTCACCCCTGCTTTTCACCGGGATTTGAGTTTTTATAAGAATGAGGGATAATCAAACAGTTTGCAGTATTCTGTGAGGATTTTTTCACCCTGCATTTTGCAAAACCCATAAGAGCAAAAAGTTTGGATCATAAAAATCAGGCATGACAGGCATCTTCACCGGAACTTACTCAGAACAAAAGAACGTGCCTGCCCTGTGAATTTCTGTATTACTTACCATACAGTGTATACAGACGTTTCTTAATTCCGATTGTCAAAAATACTGCAAATATGATCATCGCGACAATCATTCCGGCATATTCAA
>JBNJGS010000061.1:0-17992 GCA_051747965.1 Bacteroidota bacterium | reverse complement strand
GATTCAGCACATTTCTGAAATCTATGACAGACACAATTAATGCATGAAGATTACATGTTTTTGCAATTTGGAAGACTGACTTCCAATTTGCAAAACTACACAGGTTTATTCTACTGAAAAATGCGTTTGGCGCTCTCTGCGATGCCGGGCAAATTCTGTTTCATCATGCAGTCAAAATGTTTTTTCGGGCATTTGTTGTAGCCGATTTTGCTGCAGGGACGGCACGGCAGATTTTTCACTTCGAAGATTTCTGAATCCGGGTCAGCCTCAAAAGGTGACATGCCAAATTCCGGGATGGTGTTTCCCCATACCGATAAAACCGGTTTGTGGAAAGCTGCGGCAATGTGCATCAGTCCCGTGTCGTGGGTAATAATCAGTTTGGCTTGTTTTACCAGTGATGCCGACTGGTTGAGGTTGAATTTTCCGCAGGCATTAATGGCTTTCGGACAGGCGGTGCTGATTTTTTCTGCTCTGTCTGCATCTTCCGGACCGCCAAGCAATACCATCGGCAGCTCCGTAAGCATGCATATTTTTGCGATGGATTCAGCCGGCAACATTTTGGTGGCATGCTGTCCACCGATGACAAACCCCAGGTAGCCTTGCCGGTGCGATTCCGGTAAAGCCGTGTGAATGTCCACATGCGAATCTTCCGGAATGAAATAATCCAGCCCTTTGCCATCGTATTCAACATCAAATACCGACAGGGTTTCCATATAGCGGTCAACAATGTGTTTGTCTGGCAGTTTGTTGCGTTTGAAATTCACCATCAGCCATTTTTCCCTGTTCAGTTTGTTGAAGGAAAAGTCCAGCACTTTCAGCCGGCGTTTGATGCGATTTGTGCGCAGGTTGCGATGCAGGTCAATCAGGTAGTCAAAATTTTCGGCACGCAGTTCCCTGATGGTTTCCCTGAAAGACGGTCTGAGCACATGCACCTTGTCAACATGCGGGTTGTTTTCCAGCATGTGCGCGTACTGTGGTTTGGTGAGGTAATGAACCTCGGCGCTTTTCACCTGTTCTTTCAGGCCACGGATGGCCGGTGTGGTAAGCACAATGTCACCTATGCTGCTGAATCGTACGATGAGGTATTTGATTGTCATACCGAATTTTCCTTGTTTTTTTGTTTTTTCGTTGTCCGTCGGGGACAGATCCGGGCTTCGCCTCTTTTATTGTTTCACTGCGATTACCACGGTTTTCTTTTCCTGATGGCGATTGCCTTCCACATCGAAATAATCAAAAAGCAAAATGTAAATGCCTCGCCCGGGATGTTGTCCGTTTTCGTTGAGGCCGTCCCAGGTGATGAGGCCTTCCATGCCCAGCAGCTCGTTTTCAACCAGCTTGCGGACGGGATGACCTTTGGCGTCGTAAACGCTTATGCTCAGCACATAACCGGGATTGTCCATTTTGTAGCTGATGTTCAGCACATCCTGATATCCGTCGTTGTCGGGTGAAAACGTTTCGGGCGTGATTTCAAACATGCTTTCGGTGGTTGGGCTGCTCTGATACTGGGAGTTTTCATATGTGGGCGTACCAAATCCAACGTTTTCAGCGGCCGAGTGCCAGTTGTCTTCATCACTTGCAGGCCGGTCATAATTGATGCGTTCCAGTGAAACACCGTCAACAGAACGGAGTAGTTTGAAGTGCATATCTTCATTGTATACCACCTCATCAATTACATCCATATTTGGCAGGCAGAGGACCACATCGCCTTCAGCGTTGGCGTAGGCAGGCAGATCATCAACCTGCAGCAATTGTTCAGGATATTTGCAATAGTATTGTTGATTTACAGCACCGGTATTTTCGCTCAGTACTACATAATCACCGGGGAAGAGAAGAAAACCCTTATCGGTAATGATTTCCAGGTTTTCGATGCGAAGCGAGTCGTCGCGGGTGGCCATGCGCAGGTCACGCAGATCGATGAATTTATCGGAGCGGTTGTACAGTTCCACGTAATCCGAGCCTCCGTCGCGGGGGTTAAAGAGTATTTCGTTGATCACCACATCACCATTTTCCACACTGTCGGACAGTGCAAATTCAATCCTGACTGTTTCGCTGAGCTGGTTACCGGCACAATCGGTGATGGTATCGCTGATTTCAAGGGTGTACACTATGCCTGCTTCAAAGGGCTGGCTAAAAGCCATATTCAAAGCATCAGGTTGATCTGTCAGGTTTTGAATAAACACAGGATTGCCTATGCCATTGTCCACGGTGAATTTGGATGAATCGGGAACAAAATCCGGATGCAGGGCTTCATCAAACAACACAAGCAGGCTGTCCGGTTTGTTGATGATGGCACGCATAACTTCTGGAATATACATGTCGGGGTTGGAATCCATTACGGAATTTTCTTCGCCGGGAGTGCCGCCAACGGGGTCGACTGAAGCTGTCCAGTTGTTGTCCGTGCCGCAGGGATTGGCAGGGTCAATCATTTCAAGCGACCATCCGCCCTTTGCTTTTTCATCGTTGTCGTACCAGGTGGATGAATAATTGAGGAAGTCAATTAAATTCCCTTCTTTGCTGATGATTTGCAGCTCACCGGAAGTATTGGGAAAGAGGGGCAGGTTTTCGGCAAAGGCCATGTTTGGGATGTTGGAAAAATCCGATTCATATCCTTCTTCTGCAATGCATATGTAGCCGTCAACCGGTATTTCAGCAGCGGGTAAAGCGTATTCACTGCTACCGGATTTCAGTGTCCAGCCGGCCAGGTTGATGGGATATTCGGCCAGGTTGTGAAGCTCAATGTATTCGGCTTCAGGCAAGTATACCGGAGGGGCAGGGTCTGCCATTATTTCAGTTATCAATACATCAAAGGTGCCTGCGATGTATTTGATAAAGGTAATTTCCGTTTCTTCAAGGGTGTTGCCGCAATTGTCCGCTATGTTGGAAACCGTGAGTGTATAAAATGTATTTTCCAGAAATGCTGAGGTAAACTGCAGACGGATTTTGCGTGGGTTGTCTTCTGGTGAGGATACAAAGAATGGCTGTCCGAAACCGGGTTCAAGATTGTAATTTGCCGGATCCAGGCTGGTGAGGGTGTCCGGTGTTTCGGAAAATGTCAGGGTGATCTCATTGGCAGATGAGAGCTCCCAGGACAGAATTTCGGGTGGGTAGTTATCCTGATTTTGCCCGAAGATGCTGTTGGTGGCACCCGGTGTTCCGCCGTTTTGGTTTATGCTTGCCTTCCAGTTGAACATGCCCGAGCAGGTATTCCACGGATCCATGCGTTCAATGGACCAGCCCCCGTCATCTTTATCGGGGTCCTGATACCAGTCGTCGGTGTAAGCCACTTCATCAATCAGTACGGAATCGGCATTGAAGAGTTTAAGTGTGGTGCCGCCGTTGGTTAAGGTGTAGGTACTGAATCCCATGCCGGCAGTTTTGCCCAGGGCCTCAAATTCCGGAACCGCATCGTCTTTACAAAGAATCAACTGATCGTCGGCTTCAATGCTCACCGCCGGAAAACTGTACTCGGTACTGCCGACCACAAGGGTCCATCCGCTCAGGTTTACCGGAAGATTACGGGTGTTGTATATTTCCAGGTATTCGTGTTCAGGCAGACCAACAGCAGGTGTGGGGTCAGCCATGATTTCGTTAAATACAATATCATATTCCTCAATTACAACATTGGCAAAGCTGATGTTTCCGGTTTCTATGCTGTTCCCAAAAAGGTCTTCGCAATTTTGATACTGCAGATAGTATTCCGTGTTATCAGCAAAAGCATTGCTGAAGGTCAGAAGCACAGTGGCAGAATTCCCGGCTTCAAATTCAGCATTGGCAGGAGCACCGATGCCGTTATTAACGGTATAATTGGCTGTGTTCAGTGTGCTTGCTGAATCCATGGGTTCGGAAAATATTATCAGGAGGTGTGTGTTATCAATAAGCTGGACACTATCAATTTCAGGAGGGGAATTTTCCTGTAAGGTAATTACCGTGTCATTCATCAAATTACCAACATAGTCGGTAACACTATCAATTTCCAGGTTATAAACTATGTTTGAGAAAGAAGTTGAGGGATAATTCAGAACAACTCTCGTATGATCTTGATTGTCGGGTAATACTTCCTCAGGGTTTCCAATTGAATTTAAATTGTAGTTATTGTTATCGATCATTGTTGATGGACTGCACACCTCAGAGAAGAATACTTCAATTTGATGGTTGTTTATGAAATCTGCAGAAATAATTTCTGGTGCAATGGTGTCTTCTTGAACAACAAAATCATCAAAGAAGATTTTATCCCAGCGGGTAGATGAAAAGGTACAATGCACACCGCTGTATTGGCTCAAAAGATGTGTATCGTCAAATATACTGCCTTCGGTGTAGTAGTTAGTGCCGCCCAGGGTATCGGATTGCAGGGTCCAGTTGCCGGTATCATCGCGGGTTACTTTTACACGAACATTTACCGGGTCGTTGTTTACTCTGTCATCGGTACCGTCAATGATTTCCGTCTGGTTGTCGCCATCCTGGCGGTAGAGGCTGATTTCGTCTGATGTATTCCCGATTTTCACAAAATAGCCGTTGAGGTTGCCGTCCAGACTGTTTTGATCTGATGTGAGATACACATTGGCATAATTGGCAGATGACGGATTAAAATCAAATCTCACCAGAAACTCCCAGCTTGCGTTGTTGATGGCCTGGGATGCTGTGCTCAGGTAAGCGCTGCCGCTTTCTGTGTCATCATACAATTGAAGTTCGTTGGCTGCACTGACCTGAAACTTACTTGTTTCGCCTGTCCATTCGGGGTTTGAGGTAAAATCCCCGTCGGAAAAATCGTCGCTGAATTGGGCTGTTGCAAGGTAGCCAACGCAAATCAATATCAGAGTAATAAATACCTGTTTCATAATCAAGATAATTTGTCGAAAATTACAAAAAAGCATGATATTATCGGGAAAAGTTCCGTAAAAGTTTTTTGCAGACATGCATAATATCACTTTTTCCAGGGTATAGATACTTTTTTTTGTTGCTGCGCATATGATAAGTTCGTAGGCTTTTTGCTAGATTCCTCTGGTTATCATGGTGTTTCATCATATGGTTGCTGTTTCTCAGATTTTCTTATTTTTAGCTTAAATTTTGATCGTATGAAAATTGCAGTGATTGGCGCCACCGGCGTGGTGGGAAGTAAAATGCTCCAGGTGCTTGAAGAGCAAAATATCATACCGGATGAACTGATCCCGGCAGCATCAGAACGTTCCCGTGGCAGAGATATCAAATGGCGGGATAATATTCTGACTGTGCGCAGCGTAAAAGAGGCATTGGAGGAAAAACCTGATATTGCCTTGTTTTCTGCCGGCGGGGCAAGCTCACGGGAATGGGCAAAATCTTTTACTGATGCAGGTTGCACTGTCATTGATAATTCTTCGGCATGGAGAATGAAAAGTGCAGTAAAACTGATTGTGCCTGAGGTGAATGGGAATACACTGACAGAGCGTGACAAACTCATCGCCAATCCCAATTGTTCTACCATTCAGCTTGTTCATGTGCTTGGTCCTCTGCACGAGGTTTACGGCCTTGAACGTGTGGTGGTTTCTACCTATCAGTCTGTTACGGGCAGCGGCCTGAAAGGGATTGCTCAGCTTGATGTAGAAAGGGCAGGAGCTTCTGCTCAGGATCCGGCATATCCACATCCCATTGATCTCAATTGTTTGCCGCATGGCGGGGATTTTGATGAAAACGGCTACACTTCAGAAGAAATGAAACTGGTGAATGAAAGCCGCAAAATTCTGGGTATTGCCGATCTGAAAATTACCGGCACTGTGGTTCGGGTTCCTGTAAAAGGCGGGCATTCCGAATCGGTTAACATAAGTTTTAAGAATAAACCCGATGTGGCAGAAATCCGTCGTATTTTATCAGAAACACCAGGCATTAAAGTGCAGGATAATCCTGAAAAGAATCTTTATCCCATGCCGGTTACGGCTGAAGATAAAGATGAAACCTTCGTAGGACGGATCCGAATTGACGAGTCAGCGCCCAACAGTATCAACCTTTGGATTGTGGCTGACAATCTGCGTAAGGGTGCAGCTACCAACAGTGTGCAAATTGCAAAGTATCTGATAGATCATAAGCTACTTTGATGGCAAAGCGGTCATTAAAAAAGAGAAGAAAACGCCGGATTAAACGGGTGATAATCTTATTGCTTGTCTCTGCCTTTATCATATTGATAACACGTCCGGACTTCATTCCCCAGGTAAAGCAATTATTTTTTCATTCCGGGGAAGAACGAATTACCTTTAAGGAAAGTAAATCCCGACTGAGTGAATACTCTGTTTTTGGCCTGGATGTGTCGGAATATCAGGATGTCATTGTCTGGAAAAAACTGGATCATCAGGAAGATTTGGATTTTGTCTTCATCAGGGCCAGTGCCGGTAAAGACAAGAGAGACAGGTATTATTCCTACAACTGGCGTGAAACCGGTCGTGTCGGAATGATTCGTGGTGCTTATCATTATTATCGTCCCGATGAAAACAGTATTGAGCAGGCCAATAATTTTATCAGACAAGTTGAACTAAGCTCGGGCGACTTGCCTCCTGTGCTTGATATTGAGGATTATTCAGAAATTCAATCCCTTCATCGTCTGAAAACCGGTTTGTTGCGCTGGCTTGAAATTGTGGAAGCGCATTATGGTGTGCAGCCAATTATCTACACGTATTACAAATTTTATCTTGGTCATCTTGCAGAGGATGAGCGCTTTGAAAAATATGTTTTTTGGCTTGCACGATATGGTCAGCAGGAAAAACTTGTAGCACCAGGGGTTGACTGGGCATTTTGGCAGTTCACCCAGACTGGTATCCTCCCCGGTGTTGCCGGTGATGTGGATTTGAATGTGTTTCGCTATGATATCGCCAGTCTGGAGGCATTGCGCATTCAATGATTTGCCGTTCTGTTGCAATCTAAAGTCCTGATAAATCCCTGCACTAGCCAGGGAATGTTGCACAACAGATATTATGACTGTACATCTTATTATTGCTGACTTACAGGTGTTTTCAGCTTGTTCTGGTTCCGTAGTGATTCATATGATAATAATCATGGAATAAAACTGACAAAAATCTGGTTTCTTGCCATGGAATTGAATTTAATTTGCCGGCAAAATTGTACATTGATATGAACCTTATTCAACAGACTAAGAACACACGGTTTATCCGTAACAGAACATACGAAGCTTTTATTTTTCTGATCATATTCGGCTTGTTTTTTGGTGGGCTGGGGTATAAGATGGGCATCACCAACATGCTTAATACACTGATGAATACAGCCTGGGATTTACTGATGAACACGGTATTTTTTATCATGGGTATTACCGTTTTGTCAGGTGCCCTGGGAAAACTTATGATAGAGTTTGGTGTGGTTCGATTGCTGGAATTTGTTTTGAAACCACTGATGAAGCCTCTGTATCATCTGCCCGGAGTAGCATCACTGGCTGCGCTGATGACATTTTTTTCAGACAACCCTGCCATCATCAGCTTGTCCAACGATAAGAATTTTGCCCGCTATTTCCGGAATTATGAGCTCATCTCACTGACGAATTTTGGTACGGCTTTCGGGATGGGATTGATTGTTATAACCTTTATGACTGGTCTGGGATTTTTCTGGCCCGCCATCATTGGACTGGCCGGAGCTGTGGTTGGCAGTGTGGTTTCTACCCGCCTTATGCAGCGCATGATCAAAGGCAAAGTGCCCAGGCGTCCTGATGATGATTACCAGGGTGATGAATCTCAGATTTCTTTCAGAAGTGAAGGTCCCGTATTCGAGCGTGTGCTCAATGCCGTACTCGATGGCGGAAAACAGGGCGTGCAACTCGGACTTGCTATTATTCCCGGGGTTCTGATCATTTCAACCATAGTTATGATGGTAACTTTCGGGCCTGCAGATGCTTCAGCAGGTTATGCCGGATTGGCTTACGAAGGGGTACCTGTGCTTCCGAAGCTTGCCGGATACTTGTCCGGGGTGTTTTCTTTTTTGTTTGGATTTGAAAGTCCCGAGCTGGTGGCATTCCCGATTACGTCACTGGGTGCTGTCGGAGCGGCCTTGTCGCTTGTAAAAGCATTTTTGGCCGAGGGCATTGTCGGGGGCAACGAAATTGCTGTCTTTACGGCAATGGGTATGTGCTGGAGCGGTTATCTGAGTACGCATACAGCCATGCTTGATACCCTGGGATACCGCAGGCTCACCTCAAAGGCACTATTGTCTCATACCATCGGAGGCCTTGTGGCAGGTGTTTTTGCTCACTATCTGTTTGTAATTGTGGGATTGTTTTAACAAAAAACCGCCTTACAGTTTTGCAAGGCGGTTTGTATTGGATTTACTCTTTTTCTCTTACATTTTTCTTTTGTCTTCGGAATTCAACAAACAAGCCTGCAATCAGCAGCAGGAAGAAAATTCCTGTTGCAGTGTGGCTGATTGTGTTGCCGATTCTGTATGTTGCCGGTTCAAAGCGGAACTCTATTTCATGTTCGCCGGCAGGTACCCGCATCGCGCGAAGGGCATAATTGGCCCTGAAATGCTCTGCTTTTTCTCCGTCAATATACACATGCCATCCCTCGGGATAATATATTTCAGGGAACACAGCGAGTTGTTCACTATTAGCGGATGATTGATAAGTCATGATTTCCGGATGGTAACTTATCAGGTCTATGACACCCGTACTGTCATAATCTGGTGTAAACCCCTGCAGGAGGTCACTGAAATCCTCGTCTATAACAGCAGTGATCCGGGGATCAATATCCCTGACGGCAACAATTTCTTCATCCGCAGATTCAACCATTTCGAATGAAGGTACAAACCAGGCATGCCCACAGGCTGTGTAATTACGGACAGGTTCCATTTCCGGATGTACAATCAGATATTTTGTGTTCAGCATATCCATGGATACAGCATTGAGGTTTTCATTGATCATTGCTTCCATTGTATTTGGATCCAGTTGGTTTTGTAAGGCACTGTTTGCCAGCACTCTTGCCTGCTGAACCTCCTGAGACATGACAGAATCATAGAGTTCCTGGTATCGCCGCATTTTGGCACCATGATATCCACCAATGGATTTGTGAAAATATGAGGCGCTTGCATCGTTAAACAAACTGACCTGCAGATTGGCAACCCGGTAATGGATGTCGTCATCTTTCAGAATTTTTTTATCGGCTTTGCTTTTTTGATATGGAGTTTCAACTTGTCGCCTTGGTGCAAAATTATCTTCATCCAGGTACCTTCGGTTAACCGGCCACAGGTCAACGATAACAATGAGGAAAACCAGGGCATATCCCATCTCTGGTTTGATTTTGCGTTTATGTATCAGATACACAAGGGCAATGCCCAGCAGGACAAACAAGAGAGACCTGAAGGCATCCATTCTTACCAGCGATTTTCTGTCGTTGCGCAATGCAGGGATGTATTCCTTCAGCATTTGCTGCTTCATTTGCTGGTACTGCTGATTGTTTTCGGCACTCTGAAATATCTGCTCTACCAGTTGGCCATCCCTTGGGGTTTTGGGATTTGTAATTCCCGGAGCAACAATGATAATCAGTAAAAAGCCTGCCACCATACCGCCGGAGATTTTTAATGCCTTCATTACCTGCTCAGACTTCACTTTGTTTCTGAACAGTTCTCTGAGTGCCAGGAAACCCAGCAAAGGCATGGTAAATTCAGCAATCACCAGTATCATTGAAACCGTTCGGAATTTGTTATAACCCGGGAAGAAATCAAGGAAAAGATCTGTAAACCACATCATATTTTTTCCCCATGCAAGTAGTATCGAAAGCAGGGTAGCAGCCAGCAGCCACCATTTAACTTTTCCCCTGACAATGAACAATCCGAAGATAAACAGAAAGAATACAAAAGCTCCAATGTAAACAGGTCCGGAAGTGAACGGTTGTTTTCCAAAGTAGGTTGGCATTTGCTGAATCAGTGATTTGGCATAATCCGGCCCCAGGTATTTGTTCATTACCTTGTATGTTTCACTGTCGGTGGATAGTTCCTCCTGGGATGCTCCACCTTTGAAATTGGGAACCAACAAGGTCATTGTTTCACCTTTGCCATAGCTCCACTGGGTAATGTAGTCCTTATCCAGACCGGTGGTCCGGTTTTCTTTGTTTGTGCTGAGATCACTGGCTCCGCGAATTGAATAATCACTGTATTCATAAGTTGTGAGTATGGGTGTGGCACTTATGGCCACGGACATTACAAGGCCCGCCAGCAGCAGGGCACTGGTTTTGAGAAAATCCGGAATTTTTTTGTTGAGAATGGCACTTACCAGATAAAAAATAACCAGGATCAAAGCTGTTAAACCGGTATAGTAGACAATTTGTAAGTGATTTGTGAGTATCTGCAGGATGAGGAAAAATGTCATCAGCAGCATGCCCCAAAATGGTTTCCTGTCGTATGCCAGGAAAATGCCGGCAATGACAGGAGCCATGTATCCGATAGCAATGGCCTTTGTTATGTGGCCCGCAGCGATGATGATAAACAGGTAGGACGAAAACCCGAATGCCACAGCACCTCCCATGCTAAGCCAGGGGTTCACTTTGAAAACAAGTAGCAATATGTAAAAGCCCAGCAAATAATAAAAAAGATGAGCTATGGGTCGCCAGTTTCCAAAATTCATGTAATATCCCACCTTGGAGAAAATAATTTCAGATTTTGGTGTTGATATCAGATAAGTAGGCATGCCACTAAACATGGTATTTGTCCAGAGGATCGGTTCGCCTGTGCTGTCTTTTACTTCTTTATATTCCCGGGACATGCCCTGATATGTCTTCCAGTCGTGTTGCTGGACCCGTTGATTGTTGAGTGCCGGTGAAAAATAAATCATAGAAATGAGAAGAAATCCCAGGACTGCCACAAGATGTGGTAAAACATGTTTTTTGAAGTTCATTTGCATAATTTATCTGTTTTGGTCAAAAATAAGAAAAATACAAGATTTATCTGTTTAATCAGTCAGAAATTGAATGCGATTTGATTCTGACATGCCGGATAATGGAAGTCAGTTTCAGCAATGTCGCTTGTAATGTGACTTTGTGTGTTTCCAAAGACAGGTAAATTGTCATGGGAAAAACTGAGAAGAAATTAACAGAGACTCTTACTTCATGTATAATCGTCATATTCTGAGTACATAAGTCCTCTTGTTTTGACAGGTCATGCCTGTATGGATTAAGGTTTTGAGGTATTGGTGAAAAATCCCGGAATGGTAAAAATAAGGTAGAAAGAAGGTGAAGTTTTCCTATCTTTGCAGATTGATGAGTTCAACTATGAAAAACATACGAAATTTTTGCATCATCGCGCATATTGATCACGGTAAGTCTACTTTATCGGACCGGTTACTACAGACTACCAAGTCTGTAACCGATCGCGATTTTAAGGATCAGCTTTTGGATGATATGGATCTTGAAAGGGAGCGTGGAATCACCATCAAGAGTCATGCGATACAGATGTTGCATATCAAGGATAAAACAGAGTACGTACTTAATCTGATAGACACTCCGGGTCATGTGGATTTTTCATATGAGGTTTCCCGGTCCATTGCCGCCTGCGAAGGAGCTTTGCTTATTGTGGATGCCACGCAGGGAGTGCAGGCTCAGACAATATCTACTTTATATCAGGCCATAGACAATGATCTGGAAATTATTCCGGTGATGAATAAAATGGATCTTGACAATGCCATGCCCGATGAGGTGGAAGATCAAATCATTGACCTGATTGGTTGTGAGAGAGAGGAAATCATCCGTGCCAGCGGAAAAACCGGTGAGGGTGTGGATGAGATACTGGAAAGCATTATCAAGAGGGTGCCTGCTCCCACAGGCGATTCGGATGCACCCTTACAAGCCCTGGTTTTTGATTCCGTATTCAATTCATACAGGGGCATTATTGCCTATTTTCGCATTTTTAACGGTACCATAGAAAAGGGTGACAAAGTAAAATTTGTCAACACCGGCAAGGAATACGAAGCGGATGAGATCGGGGTATTGAAACTTAAAATGGATCCCAGAAAGAAGCTCGCTTCCGGGAATGTTGGTTATATCATATCCGGTATCAAAGCGGCCAAGGAGGTGAAAGTAGGTGACACACTTACCCATTTGGAAAACCCCTGCGATAAGGCCATTAGCGGATTTGAAGATGTAAAACCCATGCTTTTTGCGGGTATTTATCCTGTAGATACGGATGATTATGAGGAACTCAGAAACTCCATTGAAAAACTGCAGCTAAATGATGCGTCCCTGACTTTTGAGCCTGAATCTTCTGCTGCTCTGGGCTTTGGATTTCGTTGTGGATTTCTGGGATTATTGCATATGGAGATCGTGCAGGAACGCCTGGACAGGGAATTTGATATGGATGTAATCACAACGGTTCCCAACGTATCCTATATTGCTCATCTGAACAATGGTGAAATTGTTGAAGTACATAATCCCAGCGGTTTGCCCGGACCCAACGAGCTGGATTATGTGGAAGAACCCTATATTAAGGGCAGCATCATAACGCGCTCTGAAAGTATCGGCCCCATTATTAAACTGGTAATTGACAGGCGGGGTGAACTGAAAGATCAGCTCTATCTCACCAGCGACCGTATTGAGTTGAGTTTTGTTATGCCTCTCGGGGAAATTGTCATTGATTTTTATGACAAGTTGAAAAGTATTTCCCGGGGATATGCTTCTTTCGATTATTACCAATCCGGATTTAAACAATCAGAATTGATCAGGCTTGAGATACTGCTGAATGGTGAAATTGTTGATGCTCTTTCAACACTTACCCATGTAGATAATGCCTATCCGCTGGGCAGAAGGATGTGTGAAAAACTAAAGGAGTTGATTCCCAGACAGCAATTTGATGTGGCCATACAGGCAGCCATCGGCCGGAAAATCATTGCCCGTGAAACAGTAAAAGCCGTAAGAAAAGATGTAACATCAAAATGTTATGGCGGTGACATCACGCGTAAACGAAAACTTCTGGAAAAACAGAAAAAAGGCAAAAAACGTATGCGTCAGGTGGGTTCTGTAGAGGTTCCGCAATCTGCATTTATGGCTGTTTTAAAGATGGACTAAAACAATCAGAACCAGCCCTTGCGCTTGAAATATATTACCATGATGACAATGATGGTAAGAAACACAGCCCACATAATAAAGTAGGCATAGCGATAGCTGAGTTCGGGGATGTGATCAAAGTTGGTGCCATACACCCCGGCAATAAAAGTGAGCGGGATAAATATAGACGCAAAAACAGTCAGTACCTTCATTACATCATTCATGTGATTGTTGACACCGGTATTGTATATGTTGTAATAGTCAGACAACATATCACGGTAAGTTTCGGTGCTTTCCAAAGCTTGCTGGCTGAGGTCAAGCAGATCTCTGAAAAACTGCCCGGTTTCTTTTTGAAAATACTCAAAATCACTTTTCAGCATTTTCAGTAACATATCCCGAAATGGAGCAATAGCCCTATGCATAACTTTAAGCTCCCTTTTCCACATGTAAATCTGAGTAGGCAGGTTTTTGTCTTTTGCCTGAATCGCCTTTTCTTCAAGCTCCTCTATCTTATCTCCAATATCACTGAGCACATTCAGGTAATTGTCTGCTACAGTATCCATCAGCGCATATGCCAGGTAGTCTGTGCCGGATCGTCTGATTCTCCCCTTATTGTTTCTGATGCGGTTTTTTACAGCAAGAAAGAAGTCACTGCTTTGCTCCTGAAAACTAATCAGAACATTATTTTTCAGCACCAGACTGATTTGTTCGGATTCTATGATGTTTGTTTCTTCTCTGCTAAGCATCATATTTTTCATGATGATAAGGAGGGCATCGTCAAAGTCTTCATGTTTGGGTCGCTGGTCAGTGTTGAGGATGTCCTCAAGCAGCAGGGAATGCAGCTCGTATTTGTTTCCGATTTCACGGATGATATCGGTGTCATGTAAACCAACAACATTCAGCCAGAGGATATCATTTGTGTCCGGAATATCCGGTAAATCAGCGGCTTTTTCCTGAGTGTCATCCTGCAGCAAGGCTTCCTGATTATATACCACGGATGTAATCTGTACCCTGCTTTCTTTTTGTTCGCCAAGAAATACCAGAGAACCGGGAACTGTTCCTGTACTTTTTTTCCGATGTTTTAAAAACCGCGCCATTGCTGATAATATATGTTAGCTCCAAAGTAGTTACGGTAAATTCAGTAAAATGTTCCTGATTTATTTACTTTTTTTCATGGTGAAGGCAATGGTTGTGCCCACATTTGGTGTTGAGCGAACGTTCAGGGTCTGGTTGTGGGCTTCTGTGATGTGCTTGACAATGGCCAGACCAAGTCCGGTGCCACCTGATTTTGTAGATCTCGATTTGTCAACCCGGTAAAAGCGTTCAAATATCCTCGGGATATCTTCTTCGGCAATTCCGATACCATTGTCCGTAACTTCAACCAGCATATTTTCATCCATATCGAAAAACTCAACCTTTACAAAGCCGTTTTTCCTGCCGTAATTGATGGCATTGTTGATGAGGTTGGAAAAAACCTGCCGCATGAATTCGGGGTCAACGGTAACTTTACGGTTTTTTTCGTAATACTTGTGCAGGCTCATTCTGATACCTTTGGCAGCAGCTTTATCTTCCAGGTTTTCCATTACCTCCTCGGCCAGTGCCACCGGGCTGACAGATTCCCACCTCAGATTCAGCCTGCCGTGCTCAAGCTTGGATATGGCCTCCAGGTCTTCAACAATGGAAATCATACGGTTGATGTTTTTTTCGATTTTACTCAGGTATTTTTTGTTGATGTTAGCGTCTTCCAGACCGCCTTCAAGCAATGTGAGGGTGTAACCCTGAATATTAAAAATCGGTGTTTTCAACTCATGGGAAACATTGCCCACAAATTCTTTGCGGTACTGAGCCATGTGCTTCCATTCCTGCAATTCACGACGGCTTTTTTCTGCCCATTGTGTTACATCTTCGTCCACTTGTTTAAGCAGATCTGTGCGTATATTGAATTTTTCATTTTTGGCTTTTTCTCCCTCCTTAACAGAGTGAATGGTTTTGTAAATCAGTCGAATTCTGTTGTAGATGAAGTGAAAGAGAATATTGCGCAATAATAGAAAAGACAATACAGCGAATACGGGGATGACAATGAAGACAAACAGCCAGGGGATGGCTACCCCGATGGTAAATTTAAGAACGATTACCAGAACCACCAGCATGCCGCTGAGTATCAGGGTAACCCTTAGTGCAAGGCTGTTTGCTGAATAATTCTGCATAATTTTATTTTTTGGTGCTTTCCTTTTGCAAAAATGCGGATATTTGTGCTGACATCCTGCAAATTTGAGATTAAGAAAATACTAAATTTCATCAGCCTCAAATTTGTACCCCACACCTTTTACAGTTGTAATTTTTTCAGGGCCGATTTTTTCCCGCAGTTTCCGGATATGCACATCAATGGTCCTGTCTCCGACGATCACATCACTCCCCCAGACCTGATCATAAATTTCTTCACGCTTAAATACCCTGGAGGGCCTGGAAGCCATTAAGTACAGCATTTTAAATTCTTTTCTTGGCAACACAATTTTTTCCCCGTTTTTGATGACCAGGTAGCGCTCTGAATCAATTGAAAAATCCTTAAATTCCAGCACACCTTGTTTTTGCAGATTTTTTTCCTCTTTCCTGAGCCTTTTTAGCAATGCCCTGATGCGTTTCTGAATTATTTTGGGCTTGATAGGCTTGGTCACATAGTCATCGCCACCGGCATCAAATCCGGCAATTTGTGAATAATCCTCCGCCCTGGCTGTGAGAAACATAATCAGTGTGTGTTCAAGGCCTGCAGTATTGCGGATTCTCTCGCAGGTTTCAATTCCATCCAGTCCCGGCATCATGATGTCAAGTACAATTAAATCCGGTATGATTTCCCGTGCAAGCTTCAGGGCATCCAGCCCGTTATCAGTTGTATGAACTTTATATCCAACATTTTGAAGGTTATAAGATAGAAACTCGAGGATATCCTGCTCGTCATCTACAATAAGTATGGTATGATTTTCGGGCTCAAACATAGTTGCTGATCTCAACATTAGGTATTCCCAAATGTAGTAAAAAATCATTAACCTGGAATAATCCTTATCCGGCAAATGAAAAGCATCAGGAAATTGTTTGAAACTGTAGCTTATTTTGTAATTTCACCCCATCATAAAGTTGTAATTTTATGTCAGCAAAAAAATCATCTGACAGGATTTATTTTCCTTACCTTGATGTCATACGTTTTGTGGCAGCATTCATGATTATTGTATATCATGGCTATGAAGCATGGCGTGGCTGGTTTGGCGAGGTGGGATTTCTATCAGCAGGCACATACACAGAACTCACCGGGTTTGGAAAGCTGGTTGACCGTTTTCTTGGCAATCTGGAGCTTGGTGTGGATATTTTCTTCCTGCTCAGCGGTTTTCTGATTACATACATATTGTTAAAGGAAAAGGAAAAGCATGGCAAAATAAATATTAAGAATTTTATTATTCGCCGTACTCTGCGCATCTGGCCTTTGTATTTTTTGCTGATAGCGATTGCTCCTTTCCTTGTATCATGGCTGAATGTGGCTGAACCGAATTATCTGGCCAATGCATTGTTTGTAAATAATTTTCATGCCATTCAAACCGGAAAGTGGACTTATCCTTTTGCCCATTTCTGGAGCATTTGCATAGAGGAACATTTTTATCTGGTCTGGCCTTTCATCATAGCATTTGTGCCACGAAGGTATTTATTGAAACTTTTTGTGGCATTGATAATGGTAAGTATTGCTTTCAGGATGTATGCCAGCATAAATATGGAGCATCCCTGGTTTGCAATTTATCTGCATACACTCAGCCGTATGGATGTCTTGATCATTGGTTCTGCCGGTGCCTTGTTTTATGCCCGGCATCCTTTTTCCATCAACCTGAGCCGGTTCTACCGATATGCACTGGTGATAATCCTTATTGCAGCCCTGGCACTTGAGCCGGTGGTAAGATGGGATTCGGTGTTTCTGGCAGGATTTAAAAAATTCTTCTACACTGGGATTATCGCTGTACTTTTGCTGGATTATAACTTCAATCCTAAATTCAGACACATATTAAAACACAACAGTATCTTTCATTACTTTGGAAAAATCTCCTATGGTATATATATGTACGGGAACATTTTGCTTTTGATTGTGATGAAAAAGATGATGATGAAATGGGAAATTGATAATATGTACATATACATTCTGCTGCTTGTAAGTTTATCCCTGATTATTCCAGCCATTAGCTATGAATTGTTTGAAAAACCAATACTGAAACTTAAAAGGAGATTTGCTGTGATCAAGACACGGCAGGAGTTTGACCGGAAAGAAACCAAAAAATAAGCAAAGCCAAAGCGATGCATAAACCCAACAGGCTTACCAGAGAAAAAAATCTGTGTTGCTTATGCTTTTTCATCCACTTCTTTTTCAGTTTCGTCAACCTTCTTTTTATCTGTGTTTTTTTCATTGATAACATACATTGGTCTTTGCCGCACATTGCTGCCAATACGGCTGATATATTCTCCGATGATGCCCAGGGCTATCAATTGAATTCCGCCAAAAAAGAGAACGGAAATGATCAGGGAGGTCCATCCCTGTACATAAGAGCCCGCGATTAATCGTTGATACAGTGCCCAAATGATCAGGCCAAAGCTGATGATGCTGAATACAAAACCCAGCCATGTTGCGAAACGCAGAGGAAAATCCGAAAAGGATGTCATGCCGTCCAGAGCAAAACGGAACATTTTTTTGTAAGAATAGCCTGTTTTGCCTTTGCGCCGGCCACTGCGCATATAAACTATTTCTGTTTGCCTGAACCCAATCCATGCTACCTGCCCCCGGATGAACCTGTCCCGCTCAGGCATGTGATTCAGTACATCAACCACTTTCCTGTCCATCATACGGAAATCACCGGTGTCAACAGGAATATTAACATTGGTCATGCGTGATAAAAAACGATAAAACATTTTGGCGGTCATTCGCTTAAGGAAAGTCTCCCCCTTGCGGTTTTTTCGGCGTCCGTAAACCA
>JBNJGS010000060.1:2230-18162 GCA_051747965.1 Bacteroidota bacterium | reverse complement strand
AGATCCTGGAGCTTCCAACCTTTGCCTCGCACGGCCCTGCGCCTCTGCTATAAATCATCAGAAACAAAGTGACGACTGCCTGGAACCGTGCGTTTAAAGCCTCTTTTGGGCTTGTCCTCGATTTTGCGTATTTTCACAACACAAAAATTCGATGTCCTATGACAATACTTTTCAAAAATGCCACCCTGATCAATGAGGGTAATCTCACCCAGGCTTCCGTGTTTGTATCGGAAGGAAAAATACACAGTATCATTACAGGAGATCAACTGCCACCTGCTGATAAAGTAATTGATGCCACGGACAAATTTCTTATGCCCGGCATCATTGATGATCAGGTACATTTTCGTCAGCCCGGCATGGAACACAAGGCGGATATTCGCAGCGAAAGCCGTGCAGCCGCAGCCGGCGGAATCACTTCGTTTATGGAAATGCCCAACACCAATCCGGCAACAACAAGCATGGAACGGCTGAAAGAAAAGCAGAACATTGCTGCTAAGGACTCTCTGGTAAATTATGCATTTTACCTGGGTGCCACCCCGGACAACACAAAAGATATTGAAACGCTTGATAGCAGGGCAGCAGCCGGAGTAAAGGTTTTTATGGGCTCATCAACCGGCAATCTGCTGGTCAGTAAACGCGAAGATCTGGAACGGATTTTTCAGGCATCCCCGGTACTGATTGCTACCCATTGTGAGGATGATACCATCATCAACACAAACATGAAAATATACAAGGAAAAATACGGCGAAGACATTCCCATAAAATACCACCCGGCAATACGAAGCGCTGAAGCCTGTTATGCTTCCACCTCTCTGGCCGTTGAACTGGCAACAAAGCACAATGCTGACCTGCATGTACTTCATCTCAGCACCATGCAGGAGCTGGAATTATTTCAGGCAGGTCCTGTGGATGATAAAAAAATCACGGCTGAAGCATGTATCCACCATCTGTGGTTCAGTGATGCCGATTATGCAAAAATGGGCACCCGCATCAAGTGGAATCCGGCCATCAAATCCGAAGCTGACCGTACTGCATTACGTGGAGGCCTCATCAGTAAGAAACTGGATATTATTGCTACGGACCATGCCCCACATCTGATGAAGGAAAAAATCCAGCCGTACACGAAAGCGCCCTCCGGCGGGCCATTGGTACAGCACAGTTTGCTTGCCATGCTGGAACTTGGCACAAAGGGACTGATCGGTTTTCCTGAAATTGTGGAGAAAATGGCACACAACCCTGCCAAACGTTTCAAAATCAAAGAACGTGGCTTCATACGGGAGGGTTATTATGCCGATCTCGTGCTGGTTGATCCCATGAAAAGCACAGAGGTAAGCAAGGACAATCTGCTGTACAAATGCGGCTGGTCACCTTTTGAGGGAGAAATATTCCGTCACCGCATTGACAAAACCATGGTAAACGGTAAAATTGTTTACGACGGGGAAACCATTGTGGAAAAAGATGCGGCCATGCCTTTGATTTTTGACCGGTGATTTTGAATAAACGACCTTCAGAATCATTCCTTTTCTTCCCTGTACAGGGTTGACACGGGTAGTCAGGATTGATCGGGACGACGCTGAAGGTCCGGGAAATGTAAACCCGGCTGATGCTGTAATTCGGGAGCCTGTGGCAACAATTTTAATGGAGAGACGCACAAGGCAGGAGACGGAAAGCCTGTGCCCAACAGTGCCGTTGCTGTGGCGGCAGAGAAACAGCGACCGGGTATGGCGGAACCGTGGCAGATTTTCTCTGCCAGGGTGGAGCCGGAAGCTCGTTTTCCTGCCATCCACAGCCGGCACTGTTGGGTGCAGCTTGCAGGTGTATGCCGACCGCCATTTTCCGGCGGATGTGCCCTCATAAAACACCATCCCACAAAAATTCTTATCCATTTTGATATGGCTTTGGGCTTGCTTTGTGTTATCTTTGGGCTGAGTTTTTTCACAAAAGACGGAGGCTGATTATGGCAATAGAATACAGAAATGAAACAAATCATGACAAGGTAAAGCAGGTGGCTGAGGAAATGGCCATTGCTGCCCGCACAGCTCCCAAAACACGTGGCAAGGATGTCATACATACTGCCATTGTTGATGGCCAGGAAAAAGAGGCGCTGGCAAAAGACATGAAACGAATTGCCGAAAAATATGATATGGCGTTTTTTGGCCGCGATGCAGAAAATTTGATGCAGGCTTCATGTGTGTTGTTGCTGGGAAATGAAATCAGGGTAAATAATCTGAATCCCTGTGGTATGTGTGGATTTATTGATTGCGAGGCGAAACAGAAGCATCCGGAAGTTCCCTGCGTTTTCAATCCAATGGACCTGGGTATTGCTCTGGGCTCTGCCATTTCTGTTGCTGCCAATGCCCGCGTGGACAACCGCATCATGTATACCGTGGGACAGGCAGCCCTTTGCCTGGAATATTTTGACGCCGATGTAAAAGTGGTGTGCGGTATACCCCTGAGTGTTAGTGGAAAAAATATCTTCTTCGACAGAAAAAAGAAGAAATAATGCATCACAGAACACATGAAAAAGAAAATATACATACTGGATAAGGTGCATCCCGTGTTTTATGAAAAGCTTGGGAACAAATTTGAGATTGTGGATGATTTCACGAGCAATCACAAAGGCATTGCGAAAAAAATCACTGATGCATACGGTCTGATAATCCGCAGCCGTCTGACATTTGACCGCGAACTGATAGATGCAGCTCCCGATTTGCGGTTTATAGCACGTGTGGGCGCCGGTATGGAATCCATTGAAGTTAAGTATGCTGAAAGTAAGGGCATTTTCTGTTTAAATTCACCCGAAGGAAACCGTGATGCAGTGGCTGAACACGCTATGGGCATGCTGCTGGGCCTGAAAAACCACCTTTGCAGGGCAGATAAACAGGTGCGTCAGGGAGACTGGCAGCGGGAAGTCAACCGCGGCACTGAGCTCAAAGGCAAAACTGTTGGCATCATCGGCTTTGGCAATATGGGCTCGGCATTTGCAGAACGTCTGCAGGGATTTTCCTGCCGTGTGCTGGCATACGATAAATACAAAACGCGTTATGCACCCGCCGGTATTTCAGAAAGCAGCATGGAAGAAATTTTCAGTGAGGCTGATGTGGTCAGTTTACACATTCCCCTGCATAAAAAGAACAAGCATTTGTGTAATGAAGCCTGGTTTAATGCATTTGACAAACCCATTGTACTGATCAACACGGCCCGCGGGCCCGTAGTGAAAACCGATGCTCTGCTTGGCGCGATGGAAGCAGGCAAGGTGGTAGCTGCCGGACTGGATGTGCTGGAATATGAAGAAAGCAGTTTTGAAAAAACCCAAAAACTCACAGATATAGCCACCTTTAAACAACTGGCGGCCCGTGATGATGTTTTGTTCAGTCCGCATGTTGCGGGATGGACAGCAGAATCCAAAGAAAAGCTGGCGTATTGCCTGATTGAAAAAATTTTGCGGGTGGGTTAAAACTTAGCGTCCTGCAAATTGAAAGACAAAGCCATACCGGGGGAAATCAAATGACAACTCTCATGACCGGGGCATTCTTAGGTCACCCATTATGGTAAGGATGTTCCAGATCACAGTAATAAGAAGCAATACTCATCAATTCAAAAAGAATTTTTGCACAGGATTGACCATGCGGGCATTTTTCAAATCAGCATCATGTCTGTCATATTGATTATCCGTAAGTTTGTAAAGCTCACTGAAAATATCATCCTGATTAAGTGCATCTTCAGGAATGCCATTTACCAGTTTCTTCAGATCCTTCAGTTCATCAGTACTTAAGAGAATGGAAAGGTTGGTTCCCTTGATAGGGATGCGGATTTTTCTCCTGTAGAAACTGTTTGCATTCATTTTCTCAAAATGGGGGCCATCAATTTTTGTGATGAACTGCCTGAGCATTCTAAACTGCAAAACTGACAGTTTCCATGACAAGTTGCCAAATTCCATGATGATATTATTTTCCGGTACGTTGCGTACAATCTGTCCTTTATCGGTGCTGTATATTCTTGTATTCATACTTGATTTCCTTTTTGTTTCAGTTGTGCTGATATAATATAAACAAAAAGAATGCCAGAGAGTTCACAATCAAGTATAAAGCAAGGAGTAAGCACAAGAGATCCGGTAAGAAATACTGCTTTTTCATTGATTTTTTTAACTTTGTGTAAAAGAAAAGCATGACGAATTACATTGAAAAAGCTGCCCGCAAAATTCTGGATGCCCGGCATACCGTTGTTTATACCGGAGCCGGCGTATCTGTTGAGAGTGGCATTCCTCCATTTCGTGGTGATAAGGGTTTATGGAACAAATATGATCCGGAAGTGCTGGATTTGACTTACTTTAAAGAAAACACGCAGGATTCCTGGGCAGTTATAAAGCAAATTTTTTATGACTATTTTGGTAAGGCAAAACCCAATTCTGCACACCGGATTCTGGCTGACTGGGAAAAGCGTGGTCACATCCATTCTGTCATCACACAAAACATTGATAATCTTCACAGTGAAGCAGGCAGCAGGAATGTGATTGAATTTCACGGCACTTCAGGCTCTTTTGTCTGTATGGGCTGTGGCCGGATTATTCCCACTTCGGATATCAGTCTGAGTGGCAAAGCGCCGGTATGTGACAAATGCGGCAGTCTGCTAAAGCCCAATTTTATTTTTTTTGGGGAGCAAATTCCCGAACCTGCCGGCAGCATGGCTTTTGCTGAAGCGGCAAAATCAGACCTGTTCATCATTGTGGGTTCCACCGGCGAAGTTATTCCGGCCTCCTGGATACCACGTGAAGCCAAAAAGAAGGGTGCATACATCATAGAAATCAACACGGATATTTCAGGATTTACCGGCAACACCACGGATCTTTTTCTGGAAGGGCGGGCAGGTGAAATATTTCCTGAAATTGACAAACAAATAAAACATCTGAGCCAATGAAAATTGTATTTGCAGAACCCATCAGCATCAAACCCGACACGGCGCGCAAGCTGGCCTCCGAGTGGATATCAAAAGGGCATGAACTTATTATTTTTCCGGACAGGGATGAACGACCGGAGTCATTGGTGCATCGCCTGAGAGATGCCGAGATCGGTGTTGTCAGCAATATTCCGCTTAGCGAATCTGTTATCCGGCAGTGTACACGGATGAAATATCTGGTGGTGGCCTTTACGGGAACGGATCATATTGATATGGAGGCGTGCAAAGCCCGTGGTATAAAAGTGTCCAATGCTGCAGGCTACAGTAATGAATCTGTGGCTGAGCTCAGCCTGGGTCTTGCCATCTCCCTGTATCGCAGTATTCCTCAAGCCGATGTACAGGCCCGCAAACCGGCAGGTCGCGGAGGCATGACAGGTTTTGAGATCAAGGGGAAAACCATTGGCATCATCGGCACAGGTCGTATTGGAAGTAGAAGTGCAGAGATATTCCGGGCTTTGGGTTGCCGTGTTCTGGGGGTTAACAGATCCGGAAAAACATCCGCTCACTGGGAAAATGTCAGTCTGGAAACATGTTTAAAAAATTCCGATATCATCAGTTTGCATGTTCCACTAGATAAGGACAGCAGGCATCTTATCGCCGACAAGGAAATTGCCATGATGAAAAAAACAGCCATTATCATCAATGCTGCACGTGGGCCTGTTATTGACTATACCAGTCTGAGCAGGGCATTGCATGACAAGAGAATTGCCGGAGCTGCAGTGGACGTGTATGAAAAGGAGCCGCCACTGGACAAAGACCACCCGCTATTGTCTGCGCCGAATTGTCTGCTCACACCACACATCGGCTATGCCACAAAGGAAGCCATGGCAAAACGCGTGGATATTGTGTTTGAAAATATTTCTGCATGGATGCGGGGAGACTGGATCCGGCAAGCCGGGTAAATTGGTTGTTACTGATTTTCCATAAATTCCCGCAGTTGCTCCTTGCTTGAACTGAATTCAAAAATTTCATTCACCTTATAATAATTGGCTTTATCAATGGTATAGGGAAAAGCAAATTTGGCCAGTTCAAGACGTGTATTTTCGTAGCTCAGGGTTTTCAATATTCGTATAACCTGCTCTGTCCTGAAACATTTCTTGGTTTTGATGATGCTTTTGGCCTCTTCAATCCGTCCGCTTTCAAAACCTTCGTCCCTGAGCACCGCGATGATTTCGTCCATTTCCCGGGCCGGCACTTTACAGTTTTCCTTGATGGGTTTTTTTTCAATCTCATCCGGTTTCAGAACGGGCTGAGTTAAGTCAGTCAGTTTTTTCTGACATGATTCATCCTCTGTCATCTGCAGAACTGCAAGGAAATTCTTTCGGTCATAGATTTTGTCATATGCTGCTTCAAACAAGCTGCATCTAAGTTTCTCATCCTGTAAGAGTCCGGCGATTTTCATAATTTGTGCACAACTAAGACATTCTTCTTCCAGGGAATTTTTGGCAAGTTTGAGTTTTGACTGCGGGCTTTTTACCTGCCGGACATCATTATACAGCAATGAAAAAGCTTTTTCGTCCAAATATTCTTCGCAGTCTGGTGGTGTCACCCCGTCATAATCCTCTGCATCCGGGTACTTGATTTTCTGAGCCACCTGAGGAATTTCTGTTTGTTCAGGTTTTTCATGCATGGTGCCGGGCTTCAGTGAGGGTTTATGGGTGTGTTTCACCAGGTCTGCAAAGCGAAAGGCTGTAGAAGTCTGATCAAAAGCATCCAGAACGGTATAGTAATGTTCAGGGTTGACGGCATTTTCGAAAGCTTTCAGGGCAAATTGAAACCTGAGCTTGTCATTGTCGAGCATAAAGGCCATTTCCTGAATCTGTCCGGTATAGAAATGTTCTTTTTCTGCAATTTTCATGGCCATATCAAACCTTCCGGCAGGTGTTTTAATCATCTGCATTTCTTCCAGATAAGCGGCAAAGATTTCTTGGCTCATGACTTTGCTGTCACCATTCTGAGCAAACAAAGCAGATAGTCCGGAGATGGTCAGTAAGGATAATAGCAATATCTTTTTCATATCGGATATTTTTCAAATTATTTGTCATGGAAGATACAAAAATTCTCTGAAAAAAAAAGAAACAAAGCAAGCCGCTGATTGTTAGATTCATGATATACAACAATAAATAAGCATACACGTTAGAATGAATACTGTGTTATTAAATTTCATAGATTTGTCAACAAAATAAGCATATGGGTGTAGGAAGTTTTTTCAGATTGCCACCATATTCTGTTTTCGACTATCAGCCTCGCTATTACGATCCTGAGAAAGAGAGACGTGAAAAGCGCAGGAAGCAGTTGAGAATAGAAAGAGGTAAGAGTATAGATTACGAACAGGAATCGAGCACTGAAGACCGCATTCGGGGCAGGATGGGTTATGTCATTCCACCTGTCAAAAAGGCACGTCGCAGGTCAAATTTACGGCTGTTTGGTATATTGGCAGTACTTTTGATGCTGGTGTACATTATAATGGTGATATGATTTATGGCAGATAAGATTCATTTGTTGCCCGATGCAGTAGCAAACCAGATTGCAGCAGGAGAGGTAATACAACGTCCGGCTTCTGTTGTCAAAGAGCTTGTGGAAAATGCTGTAGATGCGGGTGCAGATAAAATACAAATCATTGTCCGTGATGCTGGCAAGACCCTGATACAGATTATTGACAATGGCAAAGGCATGAGTGAAACCGATGCCCGGATGGCTTTTGAGCGGCATGCCACTTCAAAAATCAACACGGCAGATGATTTGTTTGAAATCCGGACCAAGGGTTTCAGAGGTGAGGCACTGGCCTCTATTGCGGCGATTGCATCTGTAGAGCTCAAAACGAGGCAGTCAGATGAAAAGCTGGGCACGAAAATACGTATTTCGGCATCCAAAGTTGAAAGTCAGGAGCCTGTTGCCTGCCCTGAAGGCAGCAATTTTTCCGTTAAAAATCTGTTTTTCAATGTTCCTGCCCGTCGCAAGTTTCTGAAGCGCGAGCAAACGGAACTCAAACATATTATTACAGAAGTTCAGCGCATAGCCCTTACACATCCCGAGATCCATTTTGTCCTGACACATAATGACAATGATATTTTCAATCTTGGTAAAGGAAATGTAAAACAACGCATTGTCGGGATATTTGGACGCAATGCTGACAGTAATCTTATCAGCATCAAAGTCAATACCGATCTGGTAAAGATCAGGGGCTATATCGGGAAACCCGAGAAAGCAAAAAAATCATCAGGAGAGCAGTTCTTTTTCGTGAACCGCCGGTACATGAGGCACGGATGGTTTTACCGGGCTGTGATTGATGCCTACGGACGCCTGCTTCCGGAAGGAAGCTATCCCCAGTTTTTTATTTATTTCGATATCAATCCCAACGACATAGATGTCAATATACATCCTACCAAAACCGAAATCAAGTTTACCGAAGAACGGCCGGTTTATCAGATGTTGCATGCTGCAGTAAAGGAAGCTCTGGGGAAATTCAATCTAGTACCCTCTCTGGATTTTGACAAAGACGAAACCATTGACATGCATCTGGATAAAAATACCAGTTTCAAGCCTCCTGAGATTGCTATCAATCCGGATTACAATCCCTTTGAGGAGCAAAAAAAATCAGGCCAAGGCTACAGTCCCCAACAGGATGCACGAACCCGTTCTAACACGAGAAACTGGGAAAAACTATACAATGTTCCTTCACCGGGAAATATGGATGCAGGCGGGCCAGAACAAAATGAGAATGAAGACAGGGACAGTTCGCAAAGAATTGAAACCAGTTTTTTTCAGCTCAAGCAACGCTACATTATCACAGCTGTTAAATCGGGCTTGATGCTGATTGATCAGGTACGGGCTCATGAACGCATTCTTTACGAGGATTTCATGCAGATTCTACAAACGCGCAAAGGCATCACCCAGAAAGAATTATATCCCAAAACCATTACCCTCAGCCCGGAAGAAACTGCACTTATTATGGAGCTAATGGAAAAGCTCACGGCACTGGGGTTTGAATTATCTGTGTTTGGGGACAACAGTTTTGTTATCAACGGCATGCCTGCTGATATCAGCTTGTCTGATCCCAAGCAGGTGCTTGAAGAAATGATTGAAAATTATAAGAATCATTCCGGGGATATTAAGCTGGCACTGGATGAACGCATAGCCTATGCCATGGCAAAAACATCTGCACGTGGTTTTATACGCACTCTCAATCCTGTTGAAATGAAGGAACTTTTCTATCGTCTGATGTCATCACAGGCACACAATTATACCCCCTCGGGAAAGCCAATTATTAATATTGTATCACTTGAAGAGCTGGAAAAGCGATTTAAATAGAAGAAAAATTTTATGAATCAGTTTCGCACATCACCATTCGGAAGCCTGCCACCTGTTGTCAAAAACCTGTTGCTCATCAATATTGCCATGTTCTTGCTGCTGGTACTGGCTCAGGCAATATATCAGGTTGACCTGAACCGGGTTTTGGGGCTGTATCAGCCAATGTCTGATGCGTTCCGGCCATATCAGGTAATTACACACATGTTCATGCACGGTGGTCTGGCACATCTTTTTTTCAATATGTTTGCCCTTTTCATGTTTGGACGTGTACTCGAACAGGTATGGGGAGGCAAGCGTTTTTTGTTATATTACCTGGTCACAGGCCTTGGTGCTGCAGGCTTGCATTTGCTTGTGGGTTATCTGCAGATACAGAACATGCTGGCAGAAATACCTGCTGAAACCCTGGAAATGGTAAGAACCGAGGGACTGGAAGCCATCATGGAGGGTAAAAACTACACAAATCCTGATCTTGCCAAACTCAATACCACCCTGAATATTCCGACTGTCGGGGCTTCCGGTGCCGTATTTGGCCTGCTGCTGGGTTTTGGCATGCTCTTTCCCAATGTTCAGCTTATGCTGTTGTTCCCTCCCATCCCCATCAGGGCCAAATATTTTGTCATTGGCTACGGTGCACTGGAACTTTTCCTGGGTATTTCTCAGCCCGGAAGTAATGTGGCACACTTTGCTCACATTGGAGGCATGCTGTTCGGGTTGATTTTGATTCAGCTCTGGAAAAAACATGAAATCAACAAAAACCGCTGGAACTGATGAACTTCCGGGATAAAATAATTGACAACTTCACGCAGGGGTCAGTCATTACCCGCCTGATATACATCAACCTGGGACTATTTCTTCTTGTCAGGCTGATTATGGCATTCATCGTGATGGGCGGCGGCCGGCCCGATATCATTCTCGACTGGCTGGCATTGCCTGCAGACTACCCCGGACTTATTACCCGCCCCTGGACAGCCATCACATACATGTTTTTACATTATCACTTTTTCCATATTCTCTTCAATCTGATTGCGCTGTATTTTTTTGGCCGCTTATTCATCAGCTATCTGAACGAAAAAAGATTACTCGCTGTTTATGTCCTGGGGGGACTCACAGGAGCTGCTGCCTATGTGTTTTCCTACAACCTTATTGACGGACTGGACAGCACAAAGGCAAGTGTGCTGGGTGCCAGCGCGGCGGTTTACGCCATCATGGTAGTAATCGCTGTGATTTCACCCCGCCAAAAGGTGTATATTCCTTTCATTTCAAGCATAGAGCTGCGTTGGCTGGTTCTGGCTTTTATCGGCATTGACCTGCTGAGCTTACCGGTAGGAAACAACATGGGCGGGCATATTGCTCATCTTGGTGGTGCATTGTTTGGTGCGGTATATGCACAGCAACACAAAAAAGGTGAAGATATCGGGGCATGGTTTAACCGACTGCTTGCATGGCTGGCCGGCCTGTTCAAAAGCCAGAGTCACATGCGGGTGACCTACAAAAACACAAACACAAAGCGTAGCAGACGGCCGGAAACAGATATGGAGTACAATGCCAGAAAAAAGAAGGAGCAGGATGAAATCAACCGTATTCTGGATAAAGTATCTAACTCCGGATATGACAGTCTGACAAAACGGGAAAAAGAATTACTTTTCAAAAACAGTGATAAGCGGTGAAAATCATAAATCTGATCATATGGATACTTAACTGGGTGTCAGGATTCCTGCTGTTCATCTCTTACCTGGCTTTATATATTAGTCCGCAAACAAGTACCCTGCCGGCTTTTCTGGGATTAATTTATCCTTTGCTTTTGATGATTAATATTATTTTCATTGTCTGGTGGCTGTTTGTGCGGTGGAAGCGTTTATTTTTCAGTCTTATTATCATCTTACTTGGTTTTACACATATAGGTCGCACATGGCAGCTCAAGGGTACATCGATTCCTGACAAAGCCGATGCCGGCCAGATAAAAGTAATGTCCTATAATGTTCAGCTTTTCGGGCTGTATAACTGGAAAGAAAATACAAATATCCGCGATTCCATTGTCAGTTTCCTTGCGGATGAGCAGCCGGACATTTTATGTTTACAGGAATACTTTTTTTCAGAAAACAGCAATTTTGAAACCACCAGGCTGCTCAGAGAGAACCTGACTGCCGGCAATCTGCATCAGGGGGTAGCCATTGAAGCCGTTAACAAGCAAAAGTTTGGAATGGCAAGTTTTCTTAATTATCCCATTATAGACAGGGGGGAAATTCAATTTGACTCTTCAAACAATTTATGCATATATACTGATTTCCTCTGGCATGGTGATACCACCCGTTTATACAACATTCATCTGCAGTCCATACACTTCAATAATGATGATTATGAAGATGTGGACAAGCTTATTTTATCTGAGATTGACAGAAAAAAACTATCCCGGTATAACAGCATACGCAAAAAACTGGCCTATGCTTTTAAGCGACGGGCAAGCCAGGCTTCTGAGGTCGGACAACATATTGAAAACTCTCCCTACCCGGTCATTATTTGTGGCGATTTTAATGATTCTCCCATCAGCTATGCCTATCATCAGATAGGGAAAAATATGGATGATAGTTTTACGGAATCAGGTCAGGGACTAGCATACAGCTATAAGCGAAAGTATCTTCGTATGCGCATTGACCACATTTTACACAGCAAATCATTACAATCCTTCGAGCATAAAGTGCATGAAATTGGATTTTCTGATCATTTTCCTGTATCTTGCTTTCTCAGAAAAGAAGAATGAAATGAGTGTACGGAGGATTTTCAGTATAGCATTATTGCTGCTTGTTACTTCAGCCTGTGTTCCTTTGAGGGAGCGCCATCTTGCATTACCGCGGGTTTCGTGGTCTGATGATTTTGTAACACATACCTATTATGCCCTTACCTATAGTGAAGAACACGAACTGCCGGAGTGGACAGCTTATACTCTCAGCAGGGAAAAGACTTTCCCGGTAGTGGACCGTTCCTATTCATACAGGCCTGACCCGCTGGTTGAAACCAAAACTGCCGACTCCGATGACTACAACCGCAGCGGATATGACCGTGGACATCTGGTACCAGCCCGCGACATGGCTTTTGATTCCATTGCCCAGGCAGAGGTGAACTATATGAGCAACATCACACCACAGGACAGGGGCTTTAATCGTGGCATATGGCGTACCCTGGAAGCCAAAGTAAGAAAATGGGCTGTGGTCTGGGATTCTGTGATGATAGTAAGCGGGCCGATTCTGGAAGCCGGGCTGGATAGCATCGGCAAGGAAAACAATATCAGTGTACCCCGGAAATTTTTTAAAGCACTGCTGGTACATACCGATACCTGCACCTCCGCCATTGCTTTTGTCATACCCAATGAAAAGCAAACAGGCAGAGATCATATGGAATTTGCCGTGAGTATTGACAGTCTGGAAATATTGACAGGCATCAATTTCTTTCACAGGCTGCCGCGTAAAATTGAAAAAGAAACAGAAGCAGAATTTGATCCGGAATTCTGGAAATTACAATAAAACAATGACCCCGGTGCTGATGTTACGTTTTCAATCTAAAACAATAGCAAATTATGGACAGTAACGTTCTGTATGCCCTCGGACTCACTCTTTTTGCCGGATTATCCACCGGCATTGGCAGTTTTATTGCAGCTTTTACAAAAAATAAAAGTCAACGGTTTCTGTCAATGGCACTGGGGTTTTCTGCCGGAGTGATGATCTATATTTCTTTTGTTGAAATACTTCCCCATGCCAGCCATACCATGCATTTACATTTCAATTCAATCACCAGCGAATGGGTGACCCTGGCAGCATTTTTTGGTGGTATGTTGATCATTGCCATCATTGACAAACTGGTGCCAAGTTATGAAAACCCCCACGAAATGCCCGGTACTGATGCCATGGACATAACACCGGACAAACAAGCCCGCATGAAACGCCTGGGTATCATGTCTGCCATTGCCATTGCCGTACATAACTTTCCTGAAGGAATTGCCACTTTCATGTCCAGCTATCAGGAGCCGGAACTGGGACTTCCCATTGCCATTGCCATCGCCATACATAATATTCCAGAAGGTATTGCTGTGGCTGTTCCCATTTATTATGCCACCGGAAGCCGGCGCAAAGCATTCAATCTATCCTTTTTGTCCGGTTTATCAGAGCCTGTGGGAGCCATACTCGCGTTCCTTATTCTGATGCCATTTCTTAATGACCTGATCATGGGCGTAGTATTCGCATCTGTGGCAGGTATTATGGTTTTTATTTCCATTGATGAACTTTTACCCGCTGCCGAAGAGTACGGTGAGCATCATCTTTCAATATACGGTCTGGTTGCAGGAATGGGTGTGATGGCCATTTCTCTAATTGTGATATGATTATGAATAAAGCCATTTTTTCTTTCAGCATAATAATACTTCTGCTTTTCTTTGCTTCATGCAGGGATGAAAAACCTGACATGCCTACAGATTTTATCACAACAAAGCTTAATTTGCAGATGGAAGGAGAAATCAGGGATATGCTGATAATCAATGACAGTAGCTGGTATATCTGCGGTGGAGATAAAAGTAACAAAGGTTTCATTTTCTTATCGGAGAATCAGGGTCAAAGCTGGGAAGTCCTTCTTGAAACAAGAAACCATTCAGTAAACGCTTTGTTTTACAGTCCGGAGGCAAAATATCTGGCGGGCGGAGACAGCATCAGGCTATGGAGAAGCGAAGACGGCATAAACTGGAGGGAGAATCCACGGGCTCCCTGCTACTGGAGCAACTGCAGGAATCCGTACCATGCCCTGCACGTATGGAAGAAAAATCTTGTCTTTGCTGTTGGGGGTGAATATTTCCAGCGGGGCATTACAAGTCGCTCCACTACAGGGGACAGCTATTGGGTACAATTGTACTGGCCAAATCAGCTCAATGACATGATTGTCAATCATCACGAAGTTACCATTGCCGGTTATGCCATGGTTTTACACAGTGAAGATACAGCACAGAATTTCCGGGATATGAAGATGTACCAAAAGAATTATATCAGCCTTGCCCAAACCCCCGACGGAGATATGATGATGTTGTCAGAAGAGGGTAATATCTACAAGCTAACAGAAAACGGCTGGGAAGAAAAAGCCGGTCTGCAGGGTCGGTACCGCGATTTGGCCTTCAGCTCTTCAGCAGGGATTGCCATTGGAGATGAGGGAGTAATTGCCATCGGAAATGCTGATGGTGAAAAATGGAAAACCCATCAGTTTATCAATGATAAGCATCTCTCCTGTGTAAGTGCAATAGCACAGGGCTTTTTGCTTGGCTGCAGAGACGGAAGCCTGTATTTG
Source organism: Bacteroidota bacterium (assembly GCA_051747965.1). Lineage (GTDB taxonomy): Bacteria > Bacteroidota > Bacteroidia > Bacteroidales > ML635J-15 > JAQIBY01. The sequence goes on along the minus strand of JBNJGS010000060.1, from coordinate 3,576 downwards.
CTTGAAAACTGAATTCCTGATGACTACAGATAATCTTCCTGATGGTCTTTTTCTACAAAAACCTCGATGGCGCGCTGGTAAATCCCCTGTACCCAGGCTATTGCCATGCCGTAATTGGTTACAGGCACCCCGGCATCAATGGCGGGTTGTATTCTGTTGATAAGCTGGCGACGGGTAATTACACAACCACCACATTGTATCACCATGGCATAATCAGTGATATCACGGGGCAGATTATCCAGTCCGGAAACCACATCAAACTCAAGTTTTTTACCGGTAAAATCCGACAGCCAGCGCGGTATTTTCACCCGGCCAATATCATCGCATGACACATGATGTGTGCATGATTCCAGCAGCAAAATTCTGTCCCCGTTTCTGAGTTCTGATATTTTTGGCGTTCCGTCAAGATAGGCTGCAAAATTGCCTTTGTAACGAGCCAGCATTACCGAAAAACCTGTCAGGGGGATATCCCGGGGTACCATTGCATCTGCTTTCAGAAAAATCTGGCTGTCAGTAATGGCCAGGGCCGGCCTGATACCGGTTTGTTTGAGAAAAACATCTACCTCACGCTCTTTCAACACCACAGCAATGGCATCGTTATCCAGAATATCACGTATGGCCTGCACCTGGGGCAAAATCATCCTTCCCTCCGGTGCCTCTATATCGATGGGTGTTATGAGCATCACAATATCACCATAGCTGATCACATCTCCAATCAAAGCAGGACGACTCATTGCGGATTCCGGAATCCTTTCCCTGATGCGGTCAATAAGTAAGGCGCGCTTATCATCATCCTGAACTGTACTGTAATCCAGAATATCTTTTCCGTACCGGTTTTTGATTTCTTTTTGAAGCCTGGAAGAAGCTTTTTCAATGTCAGATTTATTGTGAACAATCAGGTAGGGAATATCGAGTTTTTCAAACTCCTCAATCAGTTTTTCTTCCGGACTGCCAAACTGGTTTTTGCTGAGAAGGAGTATCGCCAGGTCAATAAGCCTGAGTGATTCATAGCTTTTTCGTATCCGCAGGCTGCCCAGCTCACCGATGTCATCAATGCCGGCAGTATCAATTAAAATAACCGGTCCAAAACCGGTAATTTCCAGAGATTTCTTCACAGGATCAGTTGTAGTCCCGGCAACATCACTGACAATGGAAATATTCTGCCCTGCCAGACTGTTGATAAGTGAACTTTTGCCGTTATTTCGTCTCCCGTAGATGCCGATATGAACTTTATTTTCTCTTCCTTTTTTCATGGTAAAATATTCTCTTCGGTAATTATAACAAAAATATCACATTTGGTGTGACCGATTCAAAATATTTTGTTGCGAATTCCCGGATTTCTGATG
>JBNJGS010000060.1:0-2130 GCA_051747965.1 Bacteroidota bacterium | reverse complement strand
TTTCATGGTAAAATATTCTCTTCGGTAATTATAACAAAAATATCACATTTGGTGTGACCGATTCAAAATATTTTGTTGCGAATTCCCGGATTTCTGATGGTAGTGCTGCAACCCTGCGTCTCAGCTATAAATCATCAGATACAATGTGGCGACTGCCGGGAACAACGCGTTTAACCCCGCTTTTCACACCTTGTCCGCCCACTGGCTGACATTTTTGGTCAAAAATGCCGCCAAAAGCTGATTGTATTGCATCCTATACATCGGGCAAAGCCCGATGTTCCGTGCTTTCGCCTTGGTCCGCCTTGAAATCGGGCATCATCGTTGCTCCCGGAAAAATCCATAAAAACAACTTGTGATTACAGATAAAATATTGTATCTTAGCGAGTAAAATACAATACAATGGATAACATATTAAACCTTAACAACCCTCGATATTTGGCTGAAACCATGTCATCCGTCTTCAGGCGCAAGCGTTTGCAGGACAACATCACCCAGGCAGAACTTTCACGTAAATCCGGTGTAAGTCTGGGTTCTTTGAAGCGATTTGAGCTGGATGCTGAAATATCACTGAAAAATCTGTTAAAGCTGGCGGTGGCGCTGGGATTTGCGGATTATTTTCATCGCATCAGGGAGGAGGAAAATGATGAAAGCATTGAAGATGTCATGAAAGTCAAAAAGGGAAACCAACGTAAACGGGCGAGGTCTCATGAATAGTTCTGTTGATATAGTGCAGGTTAAGTTTGGCAAACGTCCGGTCGGAAAACTGGCCTTGAACAAGCGTCATGTGGCCTTGTTTGAGTACGATAAGCAATGGCTGGAAAACGGATTTTCCATATCACCCATATATTTGCCTTTAGAATCCCGCACCTTTGTTGCCCGGTCGGAGCCCTTTGACGGTTTGTTTGGTGTTTTTAACGACAGTTTACCTGATGGCTGGGGTCGACTTCTCATTGACAGGTACCTGCGGAATAAAGGTAAATATCCCTGGTCAGTCAGTGTATTGGATCGCCTGAGCATGGTGGGGAAAAATGGAATGGGAGCATTGTCATATTTCCCGGAGAATCAGCCAGGAAAGGACAGGGACAATGGTGATCTTGACTATTTTGCCTCAGAGGTGAGTAAAATCTTACATTCTGAAAAGGCTGACGATCTGGAGGTGTTGATTGCGAAAAACGGATCATCTGCCGGCGTCAGGCCAAAAGTAATCATTGACTATCAGGATGATGCATGGTTGGTGAAATTTCCTGCCCTGCATGATCCGCCAGAGATAGGAGAAATTGAATATGAGTGTTCTGTAATGGCTCGGCAATGTGGCATAGAAACGCCTGATATTAGATTGTTTCAGGGTAAATATTTTGGTTCTAAGTTGTTTGACAGGATTGAGCATGAGCGGTTTCATGTTCACAGCGTATCAGGTTTGTTGTATGCTGATCATCGTTTGCCATCGCTGGACTATGAAGATGTGTTGAAACTGACGCATTTGATTACCGGAGATTTTCAGGAAGTGGAAAGAATGTTTAATCGGATGGTTTTTAATCTGCTCATCAAAAACAGGGATGATCATGCCAAAAATTTCTCATTTATATACAGGGAAGGTGCCTGGAAACTGGCACCGGCATATGATTTAACACCAGGTTATGGTTTTAACGGCCATCATTCAACCACGGTGCTGGGCAAGGGAAATCCCCTTATGGATGACGTGATTCTTCTGGCAAAGAAAATCGGTTTTCGGGAAAAAACAGCCAGGGAACAGATTGTGCGTAACCAGGACTTGATACAAAGCAACAAGCGGATGAAAAAAATTCTTTCGGACACATAGCCAAAAATGACCCGCAGATTATGGGAATCAAGCACAGGGCACAAAAGAACAAGAGATACTGGAGCTACCAAGCTTTGCCCCGCACGGCCCTGCGTCTCTGCTATAATCATCAGATACAGAGTAGCGACTGCCTGGAACAACGCGTTTAACCCCGCTTTTCGCACCATTTTTGGTCAAAAATGCCGCCAAAAGCTGATTGTATTGCATCAAACACATCGGGCAATGCCCGATTTTCCGTGCTTCCGTCGCGTTCCGGCTTAAAACCGCGCATCATCGCTGCTGCCAGGCAAACTCCACCCAATCACCTGTTC
>JBNJGS010000059.1:0-18200 GCA_051747965.1 Bacteroidota bacterium | reverse complement strand
AGATTCGCCCTGAGCGATTTCTACTGTATCTTCGCTGTTTTCACCGCTGGCCTGAATATCCGGCAGGGGATGTACAATAACCCGGACATCATCATTTATGGTATCGCAGCCGTCATAAAATGTGTGCACGGTGTATGTTACCGTTTCTTCAGGAGTGACAAATGGATTCGGACGTTCGCTTTCTGTCATTCCGTCAACAGGTGTCCAGAAATAGGACTGACCTTCAATCAATGCTGTACCGATTTGAATTTCATCGCCGTAGCAGATTTCAACATCCTGTCCGGCATCTGCGATGGCCGGGGGCAACATGGTCACACTGATGGTGTCCATGGCGGTGCATCCTGTGGTGCCATCGGTAACCAGCAGTTTGTAGTTGGTGATTTGTGCTTCAGGACTTGCAACCGGCCGGGCAATGTTTGCCTGGTCGAGGGTTGCCGTGGGGTACCATTGATAGGTATATCCGCTGATTTCGGGAGTCCCGATCTGAACGCTGGCATCGGCACATATGGTTGTGTCCAGTCCTGCGTTTACTTCGGGATAATCGTGGATATCAATATTGTCTGTGTAGCTGTTTGAGCATGTTCCATCTGTAATGCTTAAGGTGATGGATTTTGTTCCGCCGGCAGAATACATTATACCGGTAGGATTCTCTGCTGTTGAATTGTCAGGATTGGCATTTTCGCCAAAATCCCAGCTAAAGTTCCATTTGCTTCCGGTACTTCCGGTGTTCTGAAAGTTGACACCTTCGTCACCACATACCGGAGCATTGCTGGTAAAACTGACATCGGGTGTCTGATTGATGGTGATGGTGTGTATGGAAGTGTCAGTGCAACCTGTGCTTGTGTTGGTTGTCACAAGCTGTATTTCTTTCGTTCCTTCCAGATCATAAACAATGCCTTCGGGATCTTCATCGGTGGAAGCAGCCGGGGTGGCATTTTCACCAAATGTCCAATCAAAGGATACACCTACTGAATCACCTCTGTTGGTAAAATCAACAGGCAGGCCGGTACATTCTGGTGCAGTGCTTGTAAAATCTGCTACAGGAGTCTCCAGTACCTGAAGGCTGCCGGTTGCTGTGTTGGAACAATTGCCATTGCTGATGGTAAAACTGATTTCTTTGGTTCCACTGCTAGTGTAAGCAATGCCTGTGGGATTTTCTGCATTTGCTGTGGATGGATTTGCATCATTACCAAAATCCCATGCATAATTCCAGTCTTCACCGGTGCTGCCTGTATTGGTAAAATCAAAGCTTTCGCTCATACAGAGGTTGTCACTGTTTGTGAAACTGACTGTTGGTGTCTGGTGAATGGTGATGCTTTTTACGATGGTGTCCGTGCAGCCGGTTGTGTTGTTTGTGGTAACCAGTTCAATTTCTTTTGTTCCGGCAGAGCTGTAAACGATGTCTGCAGGGTTTTCTGCTGTGCCGGTTGCAGGTGTGGCATCAGCACCAAAATTCCATGCCCAGGAAACGTCTGTCTCAGTGCCTGTGTTGGTGAAGTCAACTGTCAGGCCGGTGCATTCTGGTGCTGTGCTTGTGAAATCCGCCGTTGGCGTTTCAAAAACCTCTACGGTCTGGCTGGCAGCATTAGAACAGTTTGCATCGCTGATGGTCAGTTGTACTGCTTTGATCCCGCTGCTGCTGTAATGTATACCTTCGGGATTTTCAGCACTGGCACCTTCGGGCATGGCACCTTCGCCAAAGTCCCAGGTAAACGTCCAGTCGCCACCGGTGCTTCCTGTGTTGGTGAAATCAAAAGCTTCACTAAGGCAGGCATCGCCGGATGTGTTGAAACTAACAGCCGGGGTTTGATTGATGGTTATGGTTTTCTGAATTTCATCGGTACAACCTGTGGCTGTGTTGGTAACAATCAGGGTGATTGTTTTTGTTCCTGCAGAACTGTACACAACATCTGCCGGGTTTTCCGCAGTAGCGGTTGCCGGTGTGGCATCTGTACCAAAATCCCAGTCAAAACTCATGCCTGTAGATGATCCTGTATTTGTGAAATCCACGCCGAGCCCGGTACATTCTGGTGCTGTACTGGTAAAATCAGCGGTGGGGGTATCATATACATCAACGCTCTGAGTGAGAGAGTTGCTGCAATAAGCATCGCTGATTGTCAGGCTGATATCTTTCGTGCCCGGAGTGCTGTATGTAATGCCATCCGGGTTTTCTGCAGTGGATGTCTGCGGATCTGCAGCCGCTCCGAAATCCCATGCATAACTCCAGTTTGTTCCTGTACTGCCGGTATTGGTAAAGTCAAATGTTCCGTCCAGGCAGTCGTCACCTGAATCAGTAAACGTTACCGCAGGTGTTTCCCGGATCAGGATATCCTCTGTCATGGATGCAGAACAACCTGATGTTGTATTGCTTATGGTCAGGCTGATTTGTTTGGATCCATGCGTAGCGTAGGTTACGCCTGTAGGGTTTTCAGTGGTTGAGCTTGCTGGGCTTGCTCCCGAACCAAAATCCCATGAAAAAGTGCAGTCAGTTGATGAACCCAGGTTGGTGAAATCAACTCCAAGGCCTGTACATTCGGGTGCACTGCTGGTAAAATCAACCGTTGGGGTTTCACCCACTGTGATGTTCATAGTCGTAGATTCATTGCAATTTCCGTTGCTCACTACCAGGGATACGGTTTTTGTACCGCTGCTGGTGTAGTGCACACCCTGAGGATTTTCAGCATTGGAAGTTGAAGGTACGGCATCGGTACCAAAATCCCAGGTGTAGGTCCATTGGCTGCCTGTGCTGCCTGTGTTGGTGAAATCCACACTTTCATCAACGCATATGTTCATGCTGCTGGCAGTGATTGATGCCGTCGGGTTTTCATAAATCTGAATCCCTTTGTTTTTGTACGAAACACAGCCGGTAACCACATCGGTCACTGTCAGGGAAACCTGTTTTAAACCTGCCAGTGAATAGGTGACCGGCCCGGGGGTTTCGCCTGTTGCGGTGGCCGGTGTTGCATCTGCCCCGAAATCCCACTCATAGGTGCAATCGGCGCTGGCGTAACCACTGTTAACAAATTCCACCTGTTCACCTGTACATGCAGGTGCTGATGATGTGAAGTCGGCCTGTACGCTGTCACAATAATGTGGTGCTTGTGCAAAGACCAGACTACCCCACATACTCATAAAAAAGAGTAGTTTAATTTTTTTCATGCTATTTATCTTTTTGGTTAAATTTTCTTTCATGCATCCCTTTTCGGATTCAATAATATCAACACCATTAAAGATACGTTTTCACAGCAAAAGGTTGGCTCAGGATGGTAAAAATATAGAATATGCTTACACGTGATATATCTATGTGTTAGTGGGTATATAAGATGCAATTATTTTCTAAGAAAATCTGATCTGAATGTCATAATTCAGGAGTTCAGGGGATATAATTTCTGCCAGAAATCCCGATTATTTAATATGGAACTCTGCCGGACATGACAATATCACTTAATTTTTGTTATTTTGTAAAAAAAAGGCAGCTCATGAATCAAAAAAGTATCAGCCTCACCAGTATTTTTGTGCTTGTTGTGTTATCTGCAGGAGCTCAATGGCTGAATCCACCTGATGAGGCAAAATATGTTGAGAAAGAGGAGGGTTTTTATGAGCAGGTAATACTCGACGATTCTGGAGAAGCAGATAAATCCTTGCCACAGGTGCTGACCTGTGAATTTGATGACGAGTATCCGACAGATATCAGCAATTATGAAAGTGTCTGGCATCTGATGCCCAAATCTCAGGGAAATGCCGGTACCTGCTGGAGTTTTGCAGCAACTTCCTTCTTTGAATCCGAAATATTCCGCCTGAGTGATAAGGAAGTTGATTTGTCTGAAATGTTTTTTGTGTATTGGGATTATGTTGACAGGGCAGAACACTTTGTGAAAACCAGAGGTGAAACTTATATCGCCCAGGGAAGCGAAGCCAATGCGCTGAAAAGAATTATGCCCGTGTATGGTTGTATGCCTGAATCTGCGTATCCGGGCAAAGCCGAATCGGGAGAATATCATACACATGCGGATATGTTTCAGGCACTGGATAATTATCTTTCATCCGTGGCGGAGAAAAATCAGTGGAATATATCTGTAGTTCGGGATGGTGTCAGAGCAATTTTGGACAGTTATATGGGAAAAATGCCGGAAGAGTTCTTGTATAATGGAGAATCCTATACATCCATGAGCTTTTATGAAGCCATGCCTTTTAAAGCCGGAGATATGGTGAGTTTCATGTCTACCATGTCGGTGCCATATAATGAAAAAAATGAACTTGTTGAACCTGACAACTGGTGGCACAGTGAAGAATATTACAATGTGAGTGTGGAAGATTTTTACGGGCTCTGCGAAACAGCCATACAACAAGGCTATTCGGTTTGTATCTGCGGTGATGTGAGTGAACCCGGACATGACAGCCGGCAGGAGGTGGGTATCATTCCTGAATTTGACATTCCTTCCCAATACATCAGCAAAAGCAGCCGCGAACTTCGTCTTGTAAACAAAGCAACCACTGACGATCATTGTATTCAGATTGTGGGATATCAAAAAGTGGATGATGATTTTTGGTTTTTAATCAAAGACAGCGGGGCAGGTGGCTTCGACGGAAAAAATAAAGGCTACCGCTTTTACCACGAGGATTATATCAGATTAAAAATGATGAATATAATGTTACACAAAGATGCAGCAAGAGAAGTGCTGGATAAAATCATCAAGAAATAATGACTATTGAAGAAAGATACGATCCTGAAAAACTTCCTGTACTGGAAACATTTTATTCCATACAGGGGGAGGGGATAAATACAGGTAGAGCTGCTTTTTTTGTTCGAATTGGCGGTTGTGATATGGGTTGCAGATTTTGTGATTCAAAAGAAACCTGGGATTGGGTTCCGGATGAATGGACCGCTGTGGATGATCTGATTGATGAAATACTGAATTCAGGAGCAAAGTCTGTTGTGGTAACTGGAGGAGAACCTCTGATTTATGATTTTAGCCTGTTTACCCGGAAATGCAGGGAAAAAGGCCTGCAATTGTTCCTGGAAACCTGCGGTGCGCATAAATTTTCCGGTGTATGGGATTGGATATGTCTTTCCCCCAAGCCGCAAAAGCATCCGTTACCTGAATTTTACAGTTTGGCAAGCGAATTGAAGGTTATTATATTTAAGCCCGAAGATTTTGACTGGGCTGAAGAAACAGCGGCAAAAGTCAGCAAGGATTGTCAACTGATGTTGCAACCCGAATGGAGCCGCTTTCAGGATACCGGCCGCTGGGTGGTTGATTATGTTAAGAAAAACCAGCATTGGCGGGTATCAGTACAAACGCATAAATTTTTACGCATACCATGAGAAAAATTGTATTATGTAGTCTTGTTTTGGGCTTTTTCTTTGGCAGCCTCAGCGCACAGGATATTGAGTATCATACTGACAGCCGTAAAGCCATACGTTACTTTGAAGATGCCAGGGAGTTTGTTTCCACCCGCAGGGTTGAATTGGCTATCAATGCTGCTAAAGAGGCAACCATTGAAGATGAGGAGTTCCTGGAAGCATGGGTGTTGCTATCTGAGCTATACTATTACGATGGTCAGATGGAATCCTTTGAAAACGCCCTTAGAAAAGTTGTTGGTATTGATCCCGGATTTGACCCCGGGTACTTTCTCCGGCTGGCTGAGCTTTCATATCAAAACGGAAAGTATCAGCAAGGGCTGGATGATCTTGATGAGTTTGAAGAATATTCAAACCGGCCTCTAGACAAAAACAATATGTACCGCCATGTAAAAGATAAGCTGGAATTTGCTGTTGAAGCAATGAAAAATCCGGTGGATTATGATCCGGTGAACCTTGGCTCCAATGTCAACACCAAATATGATGATTACTGGCCATCTCTTACCGCGGATGAACAACGACTGGTTACCACTGTACTTGTACCCTCCGGCAGCGCAAATAATTATTATGCTGATCAGTTTCAGGAGGATTTGTATGAAACCATTAAGGATGACCAGGGTGAATGGTATCCCATCAGAAATATGGGCAGAACAATCAATTCTTCAAAAAATGAAGGTGCCCAGTGCATTTCCGTGGATGGCAATATGTGTATCTTCACTGCCTGTAACCGGAGAGACGGGTATGGAAGCTGCGATTTGTATGTCAGCTATAAAGAAGGTGACAGCTGGGGCAGACCGGATAACCTCGGACGCCCCGTGAATACCGGGTTCTGGGAGAGCAATCCCAGCCTTTCTGCTGATGGCAAATGGTTGTATTATTCCAGCAGCGATACAAGCGGATACGGAAAAAATGATATCTGGCGGGTGGAGATAAAACCCGGCCTTGAATTCGGGCAGCCGGAAAACCTGGGGGGTACAGTGAATTCTCCCGGAGCCGATGGTTCCCCATTTATTCATCCGGACGGCCGTACCTTATATTTTGCATCCAATGGCCATCCAGGGCTGGGAGACTTTGATCTGTTCGTTACACGCTTATTGGATGATGGAAGCTGGACAGAACCGGAAAATCTGGGATATCCAATCAATACAAATGGAGAAGAACGCAGCCTTATTGTCAATGCTGAAGGTGATCTGGCTATGATTTCATCTGAACGTGAGGGTGGTTATGGTGGTCTGGATATCTATAAATTCGATTTGCCAAAAAAAATCCAGCCTTCACGTGTAACATATGTCAAGGGCATCGTGTACGATGCAGAAACGGAAAAGCCACTTGAAGCGGAATGCCGTCTGCTAAACTTTGAAGACGGAAGTCTTGCAGCCAGACAAACAAGCAATCGTGTTGATGGTTCTTATCTGGTTGTGCTGCCAGTTGGTGAGGAATATGCTTTCAATGTGGATAAATCCGGGTATATGTTTTATTCTGAGAATTTTTCTCTCAAAGACCTTGAAGACCCACAGGAGTCTTATATCATGGATATTCCCCTGCAACCTATCAGAGAAGGGAAGTCTGTGGTACTGAACAACATATTTTTTGATTATGATGAGTTTGCCCTGAAAGATGAAAGCTTTGCAGAATTGTCCAAACTACTGGAATTTCTCAGGAGAAATCCTGAAGTAAGCATTGAGATTGGCGGACATACGGACAATCGTGGTTCAGCAGCGTATAATAAGGAGTTGTCAGAAAATCGTGCAAAAGCTGTATACTCATACCTCGTGGATAAAGGTATTTCCGAAGACAGACTCGATTATAAGGGATATGGCTTTGAAAAACCTGTTGCAGATAATGATACAGAAAAAGGACGGGCCAAAAACCGCCGCACTGAATTTAAAATTGTGAAAATTAACCGGTAGTAATCTGAACAATATCTGCTTACCTGCATTTACCTGCTAGTTATGGATAAATCTGAAAAACTGGGAAAGCAAGCCATACCACGCTTGTTGCTGAATTTGTCACTGCCGTCTATTATGGGGATGCTCGCTGTGACCCTGTATCACGTGGCTGACACGATATTTGTCGGTCGTGGTGTGGGAACCCTGGGTATTGCTGCAGTGAGTGTTTCTATGCCGTTTTTAATGACCATTACCATTTTTGGTCAGGCCATTGGTATGGGTGGGGCGTCCATTATTTCCAGGGCACTCGGCGCAGGGGATAATGCCAGAGCAGCTCTGACCCTGAACAATCTGGTTCATGCCATCAGCATCATTAACATTCTTACCATTGTAGCAGCCTTTATTTTTATCGAACCTGTTTTGATGCTCTTCGGTGCCAGTGATGAATACCTTGAACTTGCCGTACAATACACCGAAATTGCATTGATCGGGAGTTTCTTTATGAATTTTATCAATATCACGATGAATGCAGTGCGGGCAGAGGGCAATGCAAAATTTGCCATGCAGGTTATGATTATTGGTGCTGTGTTGAATCTGATTGTAGATCCCATATTTATTTTTGTTTTCGGATGGGGCATTCAGGGGGCTGCTTTTGCTACTGTGCTTTCGCAGTTAACCGGTGCTGTGATGGCCATGTTTTATTACTTTTCAGGGCGCGGGGTTTTGCAGCTTACCATGCAGGATATTCTGAAACGGCCACAGCTTGATGTTCTCAGGGAAAGTTTTGGTATAGGATCAGCTTCATTTGCGCGGCAGGCAGCTTCTACACTCATTGTTATCCTGATCAATCATTCTTTGTTGAAGTATGGCGGAGCTGTAGCAGTGGCTACCTTCGGTATTATTTTTCGCCTGTTGATGTTTAATTTTATGCCTTTGTTTGGAATTAATCAGGGGTTCATGCCTATTGCCGGGTATAACTATGGTGCGGAAAATTACGCGAGAGTAAAGCATGCAGTCAGAGCCGGAATCCGGGCAACAACAGCTTTTTCTCTTGTTTCATTTGTGCTTTTCTTTAGCTTTAGTAACCAGCTGATATCAGTTTTTAGTGAAGACCAGGGGCTGGTAGCCGGCGGTACCCATGCACTGCGTATCATTGTCATCAGCATGCCGATTGTGGGATTTCAGATTATCGGGTCAGGTTTTTATCAGGCTATGGGTAAAATTATGCCCTCCCTGTTTCTGGGCTTATCCAGACAGGTATTGTTTTTGATACCTTTCCTGCTGATTTTACCTGAGCATTACGGCCTGGAAGGGATATGGTATGCCTTCCCTGCTGCAGATTTCCTGGCAGGTATAGTTACGGCGTTCATGATCAGATATGAAATGAAAAAACTGAACTTGAAATTACAGAAAAGCAGCGGATAGACTAGTCTTGCTCATCCTCTACTTTAATGTGACTCCAGTTTTCCCCTGACCTGATCCGGTTTAGCTGAGTATGCGTGATTCCAAACTCACGGGCAATTTTATACAATTTGTTTTTACCCCGGTTTACCTTTTTCTTCAGTCGTATGACTTCCGTTTCGGTGAGTTTTGAATTTCTGACAACACCTTTTTTATAATTCGGATTGTCACGGTGATGTGCATACATTTCCTGATGCGTTACCCATTTCAGGTTTTGATGGTGATTGTTGTCCTTGACAAAATCCAGGTGGATAACAAATTTGTGCTGCTCTGAGGGTCTTTCGCAAAATGCCTCGGCAACCAGTTTGTGAACAGTTTTTGTGATGGTTTTCTTCTCGGGTGTTCCCGATCTGAATGCAAAAACCTTGTAACCTTTAATGTAAGAAGATTTTAAAACCTTCCACTCTTCACTGGTTTTGTTGAAACGACGGATGCGGCCAAAATTTGAGATATCGTACTTTTCTGATTCATCGATACCATCAAAAACGATGCGTTTCCACTTTTCGTTCCAGAAAGAAGAGTTGTCGCTCTGGTGTTCCATAATTAGTGATTTAATGAATAATGTGTTGTTTTATATTGTTTGTTCGATTACAATGTGATTTTTTTTATTTTAATTTTATTATACTCTTTAGGGACCGGGTCATAGCCATGTGTACCCCACGGGTGACATTTGGACAAACGACGCAATGACAATAATCCGCCCTTGAGTGGCCCGTGCATTTGTACCGCCGTTATTGCATAGGAAGAACAGGTGGGCACATGCCTGCAGGCATTTGGTGTCCACGGTGAGATGACATGTTTGTAAATTTTAATCAACATCACCAGAAAATAAGTTATTCCATTTTTTATTAGCTTCATCTAATACATCATTATACAAATACGTTAATGGTTTGTTAAATGTTTCAAATATTTTACAAAAAAACAATTTTTTTTCAATTTATTCTTCAGGCACGCTTAAAATAAACCCACTGCTGTGCACATTGTTTATTTTAATCCTGGGATCTTTTTTAAGATACTTGCGTAATTTTGTAATGTAAACATCCATGCTCCTGGCATTGAAATAGTTATCATCGCCCCAGATGGTTTTCAGTGCATAGTTTCTGTCAAGAACTTCATTTTTGTTGAGATACAGGAGTTTAAGCAATTCACCTTCTCTTGGGGATAGTTTCTGGCTTTCATTATTGTATATTAGCTGTCTGAGCTTTGTGAAAAACTTCAGATTACCAATATTTACTACATCATTGACATGCTTATCAAGCTGATTGTCTGTACGCTTAAGAATTGCTTTAATTTTTACCAGCAGTACATCAGAGTCAAAAGGTTTGGTTACGTAATCATCGGCACCAACATCAAATCCTTTGAGTACATCTTCCTTAAGTGATTTGGCTGTGAGAAATATCAGCGGGATGCCCGGACTGAGTTCCCGGATTTCTTTTCCTATTGTAAAGCCGTCAACATTGGGCAGCATAACATCAAGAACGCATAAATCAAACTTCCCTTGTTTAAAGGCAGGGATGGCATCTTTCCCGTCATCAACATGTGTGACATCAAATCCGTTCATTTCAAGATAGGATTTTAAAACAATGCCGAAATTCAGGTCATCTTCTACTAAAAAAATTGATTGCTTCATAGGTTTAAGATTTTATTAGTTTTATGATAAATGTGCTACCCTTACCAGGAGTTGATTTTACATCTATGAGTCCTTTATGGGCGTTAATGATTTCCTTTACATAATGCAATCCCAATCCGAAACCTTTGACATTGTGGACGTTGCCGCTGCTGGCCCGGTAAAACTTATCGAATATGCGGGATACCGTTGTACTGTCCATGCCAATGCCCTGGTCTTTGACCGCAATATACAGCCATTTGTTTTTGTTGTAGGTTTCAATATGCAGTTCAGGAGGTTCTTCCCCTGAATATTTAATGCCGTTATCAATCAGGTTCACCACAACATTGGTCATATGCTCCTTGTCAACAAGATATGTATGGTTTTCAGCTCGCAAGTCAAGGGTAAGGCTTCCCCCGGATTGTTTGAGTGTTAGTTCCATATTTCTGGCAGCATCGGCAATGATATCATGTATATCGTGCATCTGAAGATTCATCTTAATGTCCCCGCGGTCCAGGGATGATACTTCAAGCACCTTTTCCACCTGAGAATTAAGTCTGCGGGTTTCCTGCGAAATTATATCAGTGAACTGGTCGCGGGTCTTTTCATTGTTTAATATCTTTGGATTCAGCAATGAATCTGCAGCCAGCCGGATGGTGGCAATGGGGGTTTTCAGTTCATGAGTCATATTGCTGATGAAATCATTTTTCATTTCACTTAAGCGCTTTTGTCGCAGTATAACATATGTGCTGATGAAAAATGTAATCAGTATCATGAGTACAAAAATCACCGATAGGGTGATCTGCATGGAAATACTGTCAAGAATCAGTTTCCTCTGGTCAGGAATGTTGACAGCAAGATACTCCGGTTCAGCGAAAAAAGCATTGGGCTGTAATCGGGTTGTATAGGCATCTGTAATGTCTGCTTCTTTGAAATCTGATGACTTCAGGTGCGGATGTATCCTTTCTCCCTGTAGAATGGCATATGTGAAATTCCCCTGGATGCCCTGATTTTTAAGCTCCTGAGTAAGAATGCTTTGCAGCGCAGAGTTTGAGTACCGTTTTGATAAAGGTATATTCTTTATGGATATTTCCGATTCAATTTTTTCCAGCAGACTGTATAATTTGCCTCGGTTGGATTGCAACATCGAAGAAAAATATTGCTCCATCCTGATGACATCATTGACATTGTTCGGGTTGTAATGCTCGGGTCCAAGTTCGTCTTTCATAAAACTACCCGGACCAAGATGCCTGTCAAACTCAATATTGACACTCGTTCCATCGGGATAAGTAAATGAAAACATGGTGGGATCCACAGGTTTAATGCTGTCAGAATCTTCGCGGTTAAGCTCCTCATAAACCATCATCACCGATTGCCTGTTGTTCAGTCGTTGTGCTGTTTTTAGTAAGGCTGAGTAGATGTGTTGCCTGTAAACTTCATGTTTCTCTTCGTAGGATACCCTGATAAAAAAATACTGAAGACCCACCAAACCCACTATGACAAGAGCCATGAAGTATATCAGTATGGTGACAAGTCCTTTTTTCATTGGTTATATAGTAATTATCTGCCGGTCATAATTTAGTCCGTTATCAAATATACTTTAAAATATTTGAAATTTCATTTCTTTAAGGATAAATTAAATGATTTTAAAAAATAATTAACATGATGACAGGTCAGCCGGCTATATTGAAGGTCTGCAATCATCCAACACAGGGAAAACACCGATACTGTACTTGCGTGATGGATTTCATATTTTTCCGGATTGTTGCCCCTGCCAGAATCCCCAGCAAACGGATTAAGTGCCATAAGTGTTTGTTATGATGGTTTACGAGCGGAAATTGTTGAATGTAGCCTGATTGCCAGAGGTATTATTGTATTCCACTATGCCTGCACACCGGGAGAACAATTTTCAGGCCAGGGATTCTGTTATTTCTCTTACCTTCGCCAGCATGGCTTTCCGCGTATCCTCATCTACATCCTGTACGGCATGAAAATAGGTGTGATTGATTATCTCCATGCCACAGAATTCAAAAATGCATTTCTCTGTAATTTCATTCAGTGCATCTCTTTGTTTCTGTGTATTGAAAAACTCTGTAGAACCTGTGGTATTGAATAGCATTACTTTTTTGTCTGTCAATAAAGGCCTGGCTTTTCCGTTTTTCGTTTTAAAGGCAAATCCTTCAAGAAATACGCGTTCAATATAACCCTTA
Organism: Bacteroidota bacterium; assembly: GCA_051747965.1. Taxonomy (GTDB): domain Bacteria; phylum Bacteroidota; class Bacteroidia; order Bacteroidales; family ML635J-15; genus JAQIBY01. The sequence goes on along the minus strand of JBNJGS010000059.1, from coordinate 5,672 downwards.
AGCATCGCAGGCATACCAGACCACCAGATAGGATAGACAAATACAATGAGCTCTGCCCGTTTGATGAACTTTTGTTCTTCTGTGATTTCTGTGGGATAGCGTTCTTCATCAATGCTTTCCAGATCTTTCCTGCTCAGTACCGGATTGAATTTGATGTTGTACAGGTCGCGCATTATGACCTCATTTCCTTTATCATGAAAGCTTTCTGCCAATACATCTCTAATGGCTGAATTGAAGCTCGGTTCTTTGTAATGTGCGTATATAATCAATGTGTTCATAATATCAACCTTCTTTTCAGGCTTTCCAAATATGGGAAAGCTTTACCAAATAACAAAGTGATTATCTGAAAGTTTTGTATGTTTTCCGGCATTTATATAATAAGCGGGGATAAAGGGGGATTATAATTTTGTGTCTGCTTAAACCATTGGGGTTTTCCGGCATCTAAATCCTGAACATTGCAGGTTTTGCTGTGTTATTACTGTATTAATTGTATTACAATCTGTTGTTTATTTGTATGAAGAAAGTTAAATATTTTATCCTGATGTCCGGGATTACTTTATTGTTGTCGCCACTGGTATCTGCCCAGGAAGCTGAACTGCTGCGGCTTGAAGAAGCCATTGAGATGGCCGGAGAAAACAATCCTGCCTACAGGGCATTGCAAAGTCAGGAAGATGAGATTAAGCACAGCTGGAAATCCGAATCAGGACTGGTGCAACCGGAATTATCCTACACCCGTGAAGGCCTGGGAAACAGTGAAGAATTTTTTGAGCAGCGGATTGCCCTTTCCCAGACTCTGGAGCAACCCCTGGGTCTATTGCAGGAATCCAAAGCAGCTGAATACCGGCTAAAGGCACATACTCAAAGAAAAGAAGCCTTCTACCGGCAGCTTGTTGAAGATGTAAAAAGCCAGTATGTCAGGGTTCTTTATGCACGTTATACGGATAGCCTCATGGCTCAGCGTATCGAGCTTATAGAAAATCTTAAATCAGCAGTGCAGTTTACATATGAGGCTGGTTCTGCCGATAAAATTGACTTGCTAAATGCCGGTGTGCGCCTTGATAAAGCCAAAAATCAAAAAAATGCATCAGAGGCAGAATTGCACAGAGAAAGATACCGCTTATTTGAAATCATCGGCCTGCAACCCGAAAATCAGCATTATGAAATTATGTTTGCGGACAGCCTTCGCACACATGAGCCAAAAATATCGCAGGAAGATGTGTTGGCATCACTGGAAGAGTACCCGGATTATCAGCAATACCTGTTTGACATCCGGGCCAATGAACATAAGTTAAAAGCTGCCAAAGCCGGTTGGCTCCCATCTGTCAGCCTGGCTTATTATCAGCAGGATTTTAGCAATGGCTTCAACTATCAGGGCTTTGAAGTGGGCATTGGCATACCATTATGGGGAGCTTTTGATATCAGAGGCGATGTAAAAACCCGTTCAGCAATCCTTGATCAAACCAACTGGCAGGCCGAAGGGAAAATGCTGGAAATGAAAAGGCAGGTAGAACAAGCGTGGCATGCATATGAAGAAACCCGCGAAATCATCCGAAGATATCAGGACAACCAGCAGGATGAAACAGAAGAACTTCTGAATCTGACCCAGGAAGCATACCGTCTCGGCCAGATTGATTTAATCAGACTGATAGATGCCCAGCAGCTTTACCTTGATAATCAGGAAATATATCTTGCTGCTTTGCGGGACTACTATATTTATTTGATACAATTAGAGAAATTTTTGAACCAACAACTTGTTTATTAAACTTATGAGAAAATCAGCAATATTTTCAGGAATCTTTTTGCTTATGCTCGCTGCAATGTCATGTCAGGAGGAAAGCAATACGGCAGAGCAGGCAGAACAAAGCGAAGGTACGGCCTCCAGTATCGTTGCCCTGGATACAGGTAAACTACAGATGGATGATATCGAATTATTTACCACCGGAAATCACAATATCAGACTAAGCAGAGCTGTCCCCGGAGTGGCTATGGGTGCTCCCAATTATGTTTCGGTGGTGGCAGCTCCCTTAAGCGGTATCGTAAGTAAACTTCATCTCAACGAAGGTGAAAGAGTGCGCAAGGGGCAGGTGATAATGGAAATAGAAAGCATTGAATACGGAAATCTCTTGTCGGATTTCATGAAAGCAGTCTCTGAATTGAGTTATCAGAATGGCAGGCTTGAACGAACAAAGCAGCTTACAGAAAGAGGCGTTGCTCCCGAGTCGGAACTTGAGGCGGTGAAAGCTGAATCTGACAGGGCCAGAGCCAATCAACAGGCCGTGAAAGCCCGCCTGATGGCACTCGGCGTTTCGGAAGCAGAAATACACCAAATGAAAGATGCTGACAACATCGAACCACACCTGTTTATCCGTTCGAAAATATCCGGCGTTATCGATCAGCATCAAGTTGAACTCGGCATGCCGGTGCAGGCATATGATGAATTAGCAACTGTGGTGAATACTGAAAAAGTGCTGGTGAAGGCCTGGCTTTCACCGGAAGACCTGAATTATATCTCGCCCGGGGATTCTGTCAGCATTTCCAGAAGAACAAGTCCGGGGGTAGAAAGTATTAATTCAATCATTGCCAGCATTAACCCGGCACTTGACCAGGACAATCAATCAGTGATTGCAAATATTTACGTGAAAACTGTAAATAACTGGCCTGTTCCCGGGGAAAATGTAAGGGTAGAACTATCTTCAGACATGCCCAATGGCTTAATTGCCGTTCCTTCTGATGCCATTACTTATCTGGGAAATAAAGAAGTTATTTTTGTCAGGGCAGGAGATAATCAGTTTCAAGTCAGAGAAATAGAAGTGAGTCACGCAGATTCAGATAACAGTTTTGTGCGGCAGGGACTTGATATAGGAGAGAAGGTCGCTGTAAGTGAGGTTTTTACACTCAAATCAATGCTCCGCTTTAATCAATTTGCAGAATAATACAGTTATGCTAAATAAACTTATAGAATTTTCCGTTAGACAAAAATTTATAGCATTGTCCCTGGTTGTGCTGATGGCTGTTGGTGGCTATTTTGCGCTCAGAAGTATTCCCATCAATTCACAACCGGATGTTACTCCCGTTCAGGTTCTGGTTATCACTAAGGCAGGTAGGTATTCGCCTTTTGATGTGGAAAAACTTGTGTCTTATCCCATTGAAAATGCCATGAATGGCCTGCCCGATGTAAAGGAAGTACGCTCCATCTCACAGTTCGGGCTTTCTGCTGTAACCATCGAATTCGATGAGAATACAGACATTTATTTCGCCAGACAACTGGTGAGCCAGCGTGTGCAGTCAGTGGCAGATGAATTGCCGCAGGGAGTTTCTGCGCCGCAATTGGGACCCGTATCCACCGCCATGGGAGAGATTTATCAGTACGAAGTCAAAGGCTCCGGCCATAGTCTGACAGAACTTCGGACCATACACGACTGGCTGATTATTCCCCAGCTAAAAACTGTGCGCGGTGTTACCGAAATTAATTCTTTCGGCGGCTATGTAAAACAGTATGATATCATTATTCAACCCGGGAAACTGCGACAATTCAACATAGGTCTCAGCACGGTTTTTCAGGCAGTGGAGAACAACAATTCTGTTGCCGGTGGGAATTTTCTTGAGCACAACAGGGAGCAATACATCATCCGTGGCGTAGGGCAGATTGAAAGCATGGAAGACATCCGCCGTATTATTGTGAAAAATGTGGAAGGCAAGCCTGTGTATATTGATGATATCGCCACCGTTGAGCAGGGAAGGAAAATCCGCCAGGGAGCTGTGACCCGCGATGGAAAAGGGGAAGTTGTTACCGGTATTGTGATGATGCTGCGTGGTGGAAACGGTCGTGAAGTAATCAGTGATATTGAGGATAGAATTGAAGATGTGAACGAATCACTGCCTGCCGGTGTAAAAATTGAAAAGTTCTATGACCAGAGCGATTTGATTTCCAGAACAACAAATACACTAAGCAAAAACCTGATTGAAGGAGGTTTGCTTGTTATCGTAATCCTGCTTGCCCTGCTCGGTGATTTGCGGGGAGCACTGATTGTCGCCCTTGTGATCCCATTGTCAATGCTCTTTGCCTTTATTGGTATGCGGGAACTCGGACTGGCTGCCAACCTGATGAGTCTCGGAGCTATTGACTTTGGTATGGTAGTGGATGGTTCCGTTGTGATGGTGGAAAATATTATTCACCGATCGCGGAACAACAAAAGCCTTTCCCGTGATCAGATGATAATTAAGGCTGCCAAACAAGTAGCCAGACCAATATTTTTTGGTGTCCTCATCATCATGGTGGTTTATATTCCCGTGATGACTTTCAGCGGAATGGAGGGAATTCTGTATCGCCCTATGGCGCTTACAGTGAGCATGGCAGTGTTTGGTTCTTTGTTGCTTGCATTGATTTTTGTTCCGGCCATGATGAGCCTGACATACAGAAAGCCAGGGAAAGGCAAAAAGCCCAAAAGAGAAAACAGAATCATTGCATGGCTTAAACCACGGTATCGCAATTTTTTGAATATTACTCTCAAATATAAATGGCGCACCATTGGGGTGGCTCTCCTGGTTTTTGCCGTAAGTATGTTTTTGATGACAAGGCTGGGTACCGAATTTTTACCGGAACTTGACGAAGGTGCAATCCTGATTGAAGAAGTGAGAATGCCCAGTGTAACACTTGAGGAAAGTGTTGAAAAGGCCAATGAGTTATCCGCCAGGCTCATGGAAAATATTCCCGAAATAAAGACTATCGTGCCAAAAACCGGCCGTAGCGACCTGGCCAATGATTGGATGGGCGTCCATCAGACCGACATATGGGTGATACTGGAGCCTGAAAAAAAATGGCGTGATGGCATTGAAAAAGAAGACATTATTGCCCGGATTGAACCTTATCTTGCCGGTGAACCCGGTTTGTCCTACAATTTTACCCAGCCTATTGCAATGCGTGTGGATGAGCTGACCAGCGGTGTGAAATCTGACCTGGCAGTAGTGATTTACGGAGAAGACCTTGATACACTTAAAGCTGTTGGAGACAGAATTGCTGCTCAATTGGGTGATATAGAAGGTACTGATAATTTTTATGTTGATCAGCCTGTAGGGCAACCCTACCTGACCATAGAGGCAGACCGTGAGGCCATTGCTGCATTCGGACTGAATGTGGGAGATGTTCAGAATGTCATTGAAGGTGGGATAGGAGGCATCACAGTAAGCAATATGTTTAAAGGTCAACGGCGCTTTGATATACAGGTGAGATATCCCAAAGATCTGCGGGATGATTTTACCCGCATCAGGGAAATACCTGTTCAATTGCCAAATGGAGGTTTTGTCCCGCTGGAGCGTGTGGCCAAAATCACAGCACAGGAAGGACCACGGGAGATTCAGCGGGAAAACGGCTGGAGACGTATGATCGTGGGAATTAATATACGGGACATTGATATGGGTTCCTATGTGGATAAGTTGAAGACTGTCATCAAATCGGATGTCAATGTTCCGGCCGGATATTTTGTGAATTACGGCGGAAGTTTTGAAAACCAGCAAAGGGCAATGCAGCACCTGATGATTGTGGTCCCGTTGGTATTGTTTCTGATTATCGGATTATTGTATCTTAACTTTGGCAGGATGCGTTATGCTTTGCTCGTTTTTCTGAATCTGCCCCTGGCCTTGTCAGGTGGTGTATTTCTGCTTTTCATCAGGGG